>CAZWKZ010000028.1:0-17172 GCA_964633935.1 uncultured Oscillospiraceae bacterium
CGTAGAGCAGGAATTTTTCCGTCAATGTCGTTTTGCCCGCGTCGGGGTGCGAGATGATCGCAAAGGTCCGGCGGCGGCTGATTTCTTCTCTCAGAGTCGGCAAAGCGTTCTCCTCCCAATTTCATATCCGTCGTTCACAGCTGGTTTAGTGTACCACACCATTTTCCATTTTACAAGAAAAATCCAGACCTCCGGTCTGGATTTTCCCATATTCTTACGCCGCCGGCGTATCACATGCCAAAATAGTCCCGGTTGGCGCGGCTATTGCACACGGCGTACCAGACAAGCACGGCCAGCACCACCAGCAGCGGAACGAAGCTCCACGGGTAGGGCAAAAACGGCTCGGCCAGGTTGTCGTTGAGTGTGATGGTCACGCCGTAGATCAGCGTCACGATCGCCAGCACAGCCACGCGCGGCTTCATATACGCCACATACCCCGGTTCATCCAAGCAGTCCTCCACCGCTTTTTCCTTTGGCACAAGCAGGCTGTTTTTAAAGAGCCTGCCGCCGATCGTCAGCTTGAGCCAGGTGTACATACAGTAGACGCCGCAGCCAAGGCCGATCACATCCAGAATCAAATTCATACTTTCCATCTTGCGTTACTCCTGTTTTGTTCAGCGCTCGCCCGAATCTTTCATTCGCCGCAAGAAGCGCTTGATGCATCCGACCAGCAAGATCGCACCCACGACCGTGAACACGACCGCACCTACGATGCAGACCACCAGATTGGTCGTCCAGCCGGCCTGCGGAAATTCCGTAATAAATCCGAGCGCCAGCTTGTACGCCAGATACAGCAGGTACCCGCCGCACACCAGGTGCAAAATATCGCGCCGGCCGCTTCCGGCAGGGGCCTTTTTCTCCTGGGCCGGCTGCGGCGCATCCGTCTGCTCGGGCGGCTGCGCCACGCCGTCGGCGCCCACCGCCGTATACTCCTGCTCAGGCTGCGCCACACCGTCGGCGCCCACGGTGACGAGCGTCTCGTTCTGCTGCTCTGCCTGCTCCTGCATGATCTGCCGCTTGTTATCTTCCTGCATTATCTCAGCCGCCTTCCGCCAGGGTTTTATCTATCTTACACCATACCGAGGCAAAAAGAAAGGGCTTGTAAAAAGATTCCATTCAAAAATTTCCCTGGCGGAAGCGTTCGATCATCTCGCCCGTCAGACTCACATGCGAGTGGTCGCGCGGGATCTCCGCGCGCGAAAACCACGCCGCCTCGCTTAGCTCGCTCTGCTGCAGCGTGATCGCGCTCGAGCCGTCCAGCTCCGCGTAAAAGCCCATCAGCAGCGAATCGGTATACACCCAGGGCTGCGACTTGTAAAAGCGCAGATTCTTGACCCGCAGCCCGACCTCTTCCATCACCTCGCGGCGGACGGTGTCCTCGATCGTCTCTCCGATCTCATGAAATCCCGCGATCAGGGCATACTTTTTGAAGGGCCGTCCGCGATAGCGCGTCAGAAGGAGCTTATCTGCGCTATACACCGCGCAGATGACGGCCGGGCAGATCTTTGGGTAGACGATATTGCCGCACGCAGGGCAGAGCATCGCGCGCTCGGTCTGGCTCTTCTGCATCTGCGCGCCGCACGCGCCGCAAAAGCGCTGGTGGGTATACCAGCGGTACAGGCTCTCGCCCACCGCTGCGGCGAACATCGCCGGGCCAGGCTCCAACTCGCGCAGCTGCGCCGTGTGCGCGTAGCGCCAGCCGTCCGTCTGCGGCAGCGGCATATCCTGCTCCAAAAGATAATATGCGCGCGCGTCGATGGCAAACAGATACGTCAGCTGCGCGCCGTGCGCGCCGATTTTTTGCACAGTCGGCAGCTCGATAGCGTCCGGCGTATCGCGCAGATACAGCGTCTTGTTCCGGTAGTGCAGCACAAAATCGTCCGGCGCGGCCGGGGCAAAGCGCATCTCATTGCGATATACATGCGGCAAAATATCCTGCAGCATCAGCCTTCCTCCTCCCAAAACCGCTCGATCGCCGCGCGCTGCGCGCGCACGGCGCCCTGCACGAAAAACGGCTTGCCGCCGCCGCGGCCATCCAGCGCCGCGTTCATGCGCCGCGTAAACTCGCGCAGATCGCCGCCGGCCTGCCCCACGGCGTAGTGATAGCCCGTATCGTCCGATCCGGAAAATACGGCGCAGCGGCCGCCGCAGCGCTCCATCACGCTGACGGCCAATCTTCTGACGCTCTCTGGCGCAAGGCCGTCTTCAAACAAAATCACATTTCCGGCGTCCGACAGCTGTGCGGCCTTCGCCGCAAATACCTGCCCCTCCAGCTGCGCCGCGCGCAGCTTCCATGCGCCCAGCTCGGCCAGCGTCCGCTCCACGCCCGCCGCCGTCTCGGTCGCGCGCGCAGACAGAAGCGTGGAGCACAGCCGGTTCTGCTCGATGAGCGCGCCCGCGTATTCATACGCCCGCCGGCCGCACAGCAGCTCCAGGCGCACGCCTTCATGGAACTTGACGGCAGAAAAGATCCGGATCAGTCCGATCTCGCCGGTCCTACTCACATGCGTGCCGCAGCATGCGCAGATATCCACGCCCGGGACGGTCACGATGCGCACGCGTCCGGTCAGCTCCTTCTTGCTGCGGTAAGGGAGCGTTTTGAGCGTCTGCTCGTCGGGATACGAGACCTCGACCGGCAGGTCCTTCCAGACGGCCTCGTTGGCCTCGCGCTCGATCTCGCGCAGCTGCAGCGCCGTCAAAGGCCCAGAAAAGTCGATCGTGACCATCTCCGCGCCCATGTGAAAGCCCACGTTATCGTATCCGAAACGCGCGTGTACGATGCCGCTCACAATATGCTCGCCCGAGTGCAGCTGCATGAAATCGAACCGGCGCTGCGCGTCGATTTCGCCCGCAACCTGCGTGCCGACGCAAAGCGGCGCGGCGCAGTCGTGCACTACCGCTTCGCCCACGACGTGCACGTCCGTCACGCGCACGCCGCCCAGCAGGCCGGTGTCGCCCGGCTGCCCGCCGCCCTCGGGATAAAATGCCGTCTGATCGAGCACCACGTCGTAGCCGTGCTTTGACGGCTCGCATGATAGGACCGTCGCGGTAAATTTCATCAGATGCGCGTCTTGCTCATAGAGTCTTTTTGTCATTTCGTCCGCCCCCTGTCGTCTGCGCCTATCTTATCACATTTTGCGCGCAAAACCAACCGGGCCGCGCAATTTCCCGCACGCTGCCCGGCGCGTTTTTGGGTTGACAAATTCGCCTGTATTTTTTATTATAGATGGTAGGCGTATTTGTGCAGCCCGCCATCATTTGACAAAAAAGGGGGAAGTATCCATGGACGCAGGAAGTAGTAGCGGCACATCTGCAGGCCGAAGCAATTCTGGAACCAAGCCGCCGTCATGCGTCCGGTTCCCCGCTTTCTGATGTGCCTGCGACGTGTCTTTACTTCCTAAAACAAATCTACAATTTAGGAGGAAAGACCTATGGCAGAACACAATTTCTCCGTAGAGAACACGCTTTCTCGGCTGCTTGAGCAGAAAAAGTATTACTCTCTGCGGGACATCCTCAGCACCATGAATCCTGCCGACGTCGCCGCTGTGTTTGACGAGATGGCAGAAGCTCAGCTGCCGCTTCTGTTCCGGCTTCTGCCGAAGGAGCTGGCAGCCGAAACGTTCGTAGAAATGGAGCCGGAGGCGCAGGAGCTTCTGATCCGCGGCTTCTCCGATTCCGAGCTGAAAGAGGTCATCAACGAGCTGTACGTCGACGACGCGGTCGACATCGTAGAGGAGATGCCGGCCAATGTGGTCCAGCGGATCTTGGCCCAGGCCGAGCCGGAGATGCGCAAGCAGATCAATGAGATCCTGCGTTATCCCGAAGATTCCGCCGGTTCGATCATGACCACCGAATATGTCTCTCTGCGGCCGAATATGACCGTGGACGAGGCGATCCTCCGCATCCGGCGCACCGGCATCGACAAGGAGACCATCTATACCTGTTATGTGACCGAGGGCCGTAAGCTCATCGGCCTGGTTTCGGTCAAGGATCTGCTGCTGTGCGACGACGACGAATCGACCATCGCGTCGATCATGCAAGAGCGCGTCATTACCGTCGGCACGCTCGACGACCAAGAGCAAGTCGCGCAGATGTTCACAAAGTACAACTTTCTCGCGCTTCCCGTGGTCGACACCGAAAACCGGCTCGTCGGCATCGTCACCTTTGACGACGCGATGGACGTCATGGAAGACGAGACGACCGAGGATATGGAAAAGATGGCGGCCATGCTGCCGTCCGAGCATCCGTACATGCGCTCAAGTCCGCTTGAGATCTGGAAAAACCGTATCCCGTGGCTGCTGCTGCTGATGGTATCGGCTACGCTGACGGGGCTTGTCATCACCAGCTTTGAAAACGCGCTGGGCGCGCTGCCGTGTCTGACGGCGTTCATCCCCATGCTGATGGACACCGGCGGCAACTCCGGCTCGCAGGCGTGCGTCACCATCATCCGCGGCATCTCGCTCGACGAGATCGAGTTCCGCGACCTGTTCAAAGTCATCTGGAAGGAGATCCGCGTGGCCGTGCTCTGCGGCGTCGTACTGGCCGTGGCCTGCTTTGCAAAGATCATGCTGGTGGATCATCTGCTGCTCGGCACCGAGAGCGTGACGTGGCTGGTGGCGCTGGTGGTGAGCGCATCGCTGGCGCTCACGGTCTGCATCGCAAAGCTGGTCGGCTCAACGCTGCCGCTGCTGGCCAAGCGCATCGGCTTTGACCCGGCGGTCATGGCCTCGCCCATCATCACCACCATAGTCGATTTTTTGTCGCTTCTGGTATACTTTACGTTCGCCACTGCGATCCTTGGCATATGACATTTTTGCGCCGCGTATCTGCAGCTGTGGATAGATCGCCCGCGCCAGCTTCGGCCGGCGCGGAACGCGCGAAAGAAATCGAAGGCGGTGAAACGGCGCAATGCAGCTTGGATTTTCATACGTCGGCCTGATTTTTCTCATCATGCTGCTGGTCCCCAATCTATTTTGGATAAAGCGTCAGCCAAAGGACTACAAGAAGCATGCAAGCAAGGAAAGCAAACTCCTTCTGCTGTTTGAGCGAATCGGCGAGGTGGGCGTGACCTGCTCTTTGCTGATTTTCAGCGATTTCAATGTACAGGGCTTCTCTGTACGGCTGATTTGGCTCATTGCCGCCTTTGTGCTGATGCTCCTGTACGAAGGATATTGGGTGCGATATTTCAAGAGCGAACGAACCATGAAGGATTTTTACAGCAGCCTGATGGGGATCCCCGTTGCCGGCGCTACGCTCCCGGTTGCCGCGTGCGGCTTGATCGCCGTATATGGGCGCAACCCGATCCTGTTCGCGGCCGTCGTGATTCTGGGCATTGGACATATCGGCATCCATTTAAAGCACCGGAAAGATTGACAGCCCAAAATTGACTGAGCCGCTGCATCGCAGGGCGGATCCTCTGCGGACCTGTCTCCAGCAAGCTTCCAGCGTATACAAGCGCGCATGTTCCGTATGATAGGACCCAATACGGAACATGCGCGTTTTTTTGCTGCCGCCCTTATGGGCGGTAGCGTTCGTTTTCAGCCTGCGTTATAAAATCCTGTCCTCCAGCGCCTCGCCCTGCAGATAGTGGCGGATGTTGCGCTCGATAAGCGCGCACATCTTGTTCCCCATCTGATCTCCGTACGCGGCCCTGTGCGGCGTGATCAGGATATTCTCCGCCTGCCACAGCCTGTCGTCTGGCGGCAGCGGCTCGCGCTTCGTCACGTCCAGCGCCGCGCCCGCGATCACATGCCGGTCCAGCGCGTCGATCAGCGCCGCCTCGTCCACGATCGCGCCTCTTGCCACGTTGATCAAAAACGCGGACGGCTTCATGCAGCGCAGCGAATCGGCGTTTATGATATCTCTTGTTTCCTCGGTCACGGGAAGGCTAGTGACCACAAAATCGCTCTGCTGCAGCAGCTGCTTCAGCCCATCCGCGCCCTGATAGATGCAGGAAAAGCCCTCACGCGCACTGATATATGGGTCATACCCCTTCACGACCAGGCCAAACGCCTGCGCCCGCACAGCGATCTCGCGTCCGATGGCCCCCGCGCCCAGGATGCCCAGCACGCGCCCGCTCAGATCCAGATTCCGGTTTGCAAGCTGCTCGTCATCGGGCCAGAAGCGCTTCTGCTGGTCGGCAAAATGGCGCAAATAGTTTCGCGCCAGCAGCAAGATCTTCGCGATCACGTCCTCGGCGATCGTGGCGCAGTAGACGCTTCTGGCGTTTGTGAAGACAATGCCGCGCTGCTTGAGCTGCGCCAGATCCACCTTTTCAAAGCCCGCGTTCAAAAGCTGCAGCCATTTGACATTCGGGTAATACCGCAGCACGTCGTTCACGATGCCCTGCCGTATCACGAGAAAATTGATATCCTCTTTGTTGGGATAGCTTCTGTAGACCTCCGGCTGCTCGGTGACGGGGTCTAGTACGCAGCCGTCAATGCCGCTTGTAATGGCCGGCGGAATGGGATATGCATAGATTCCATGTAATGTATTCATCGCACAAACTCCTGAAAGACTCTGCACAGATTTTCATATGCTTCACAGATGAGCGAGACCTCCGTCCCTGTCCAGTAGACGTTGGCGCCAAGCTCCTTATAATAGGGGATCATGGACGCGCTGTCGACAAAGCTGCCGCACGACACGCCCGCCGCCTTGCAGGCCGCATAGACGTTTTTCGTATACGCGCGCATCGCGTCGCTTGTGATATCCAGCGGCGTACCAAGCATGATCGACGAATCATACGGTCCAATCAAGACGCAGGCGATCTCATCCGGGTACGCTTCGAGCATCTCCGGCAGCACAGCCAGCCCCTCGCGCGACTCGATCTGCAGCACGATCAACCGGTTGTCGTTGTATTTTTCCACGCTGCCTTCGTCCTCTGCGCGCAGGTTCGAAAACCCGCCGCAGCCCTTGCGGCCGCGCGGATAGTAGCGCGCGGCCCGGATGGCGGTCTCGAGCTGCTCCATCCGTTCGACGCGCGGGACCATGATGCCGTCGGCGCCCATGTCGAGTGTCTTTGAGATGATATTCGGCACGGCGTCGGGGATCCTGACGATCGTCGGCAGGTCGCAGAGGCGGCAGATCCTGAGGATCTGCTCGGACGACTCAGCCGAAAGCGTGCCGTGTTCTTCATCCAGCACCAGAAAATCAAACGGGAAAGCGGCCGCCTTCTGCGCAAGGCCCGACCACGCGACGTTTCCGATGGTCGTGCCGAGCGTCGGCCTGCCATTTTTCAGCTTTTGCTTCAGTTCATTCAGTCTTCCCATATTCAAGCCCTCATTCATTTTGTTTTTGTACCCTTCTGCAGCGCTTCGGTAAATTGCCGGAGCCGCTTCATACCCTCCAGCAGCTTTTCCGTCGAAAGCGCATAGGACATCCTGATATATCCCTCGCCGGCGGAGCCAAAGCCGTTTCCCGGCGTGACGCTGACATGCTGTTCTTTGAGCAGGCGCAGGCTGAACTCCTCGCTGCTCAGGCCCGTTCCGCTGATATCCGCAAAGACATAGAACGCCCCCTGCGGAATCATGCACTGGATGCCGGGCATATCGTTCAGCGCGCGGCATATGAGATCGCGCCGCTGCTGAAAAACAGCCCTCATCCGCTCTACGGCGTCCTGCGGCCCGTCAAGCGCCTCGATGGCCGCATACTGTACGAACGTCGTGGGACTTGCGATGGTGTTCTCGTTCATGCGCAGCATCGCCGCTATGACCGGCTCCGGCCCGCAGGCGTAGCCAATGCGCCAGCCTGTCATCGCATACGTCTTGGACAGCGAGCTGCATAGAATCGTACGCTGTTTCATGTCCGCAAACATCAGGGGGCTGCAGAACGCGCAGCCGTCATACACCAGATGCTCATACACCTCGTCGCTCACAAGCAAAAGCTCGTGCCGCTTCACAAATTCGCACAGCTTGCCCATGGTCCGCCGGTCCATCACCCGCCCCGTGGGATTGGACGGAGAGTTGAGAACGATCATTTTTGTGCGCGCGGTAACGTACCGGTCAAGTTCTTCGACACGATACATGAAATTGCTTTCGGCCGTGACCGGGACCTGCACCGCGGCGCCAAGCTCGAGCAGCGGATGGTGATAATGGTTCGCCCAGTATGGATCGGTGATGATGACCTCGTCGCCGGGATCGATCACGGCCTCGGCCGCCATCCGCAGCGCGTCCATGCCGCCGGCGGTGATCAAAATCTCTGACGGATTAAACGTCACGCCGTGCGTCTTTTGCACGCGCCGCGCGACAGCTTGCCGCAGCGCATACACGCCCTGATTGGGCGCGTAGAACGTCTGGTGCGCGTCAAGCGACGCTTTGCACGCCGCGACAATATTCTCCGGCGTCGGAAAATCCGGCTCGCCCACCGTGAACGAGATCACGTCGTCATACTGCTTTTCCAGCTCGTACATCATCCGGATCTTCGTGCGGTCGACCGCGTTTGCCCGCTTTGCGATCATATTTCTAGACATGCCGCACCCGCTCTATCCCAAACGCAATGCCCGTCATCTGCGCCGCCCGCTGCAGCGCATGCTCGCTGGCCGGCGGAAGCAAAATACCAGATTGTCTCGCCTGCGCCTGCTTCTCCTGCTCGATCTCTCCCGGGAAATAGATCCGGTCCACGCCCGGCGCCTTGCGGTGCGCGCGCAGGCGTTCGATCATCTGCTCGGCTCTTGATGGAAGATCGAAGCCCGGATTCAGATGCTGCGGGTCGATCGCGAGGAAACAGTGTCCGACGCCTCCGCCGTGCGACGGGTCTCGGTTCCATGCGTGAATCTCCTCCAACAGCGCCGCGCCGGAGAGCATGCCCGCCAGCGCTTCGACCATCACGGCCAGCCCCGAGCCTTTGTACCCGCCAAACGGGACCATTGTCCCGCCGTTCGCATAGCTCCATGGGTCGGTCGTCGGATTGCCGTCTCTATCCAGCATCCAGCCAAGCGGGATCTGCCTTCCCTCGTCCGCAGCCATGGCGATCTTTCCCATCGCGACGGTGCTCATTGCGATATCGTAGCAGATCACGCCGTATTTCCCGGCCGGCAGCGCATAGGAAAAGGGATTGTTCCCAATCGAATCCTCCGCCGTCCCCGCCGCCGCCATGATCACGTCGCCCGTCGACATCGCAAGGCCCACCAGCCCCTGCTGCGCAAGCTCGATCGCGTAATAGCCGCATGCGCCGTGATGATGACTGTTCCGCACGTTGACGACGGCGACGCCGGTCTGCTTCGCCTTCTGCGCCGCCAGCTTCGCGGCAAATACCGACACCGGGATACCGAGGCCCTGCCCGGCGTCGATCAGCGCGTAGGACGGCCCATCTGATACTGTGCGGTACGCCGCGCCGCCCTTGATGCCGCCGGACTGCAGGCACGCTACATAGCCCTCGATCCGGACACAGCCATGCGAGTGTACGCCCCGTTCATCCGCGCAGGTAAGCGCCCGCGCGACCTCGGCGGCCTCGCTGCCGCTCGCGCCTGCCGCGAGCAGGACCTTTTCACAGTAATCCATCAGGGCGTTTCTATCATATCTCATGTTTCTCGTCCTCTAATAACAGATTGAGCCGCCGCTCGGCCATGTCCAGATACGCCGGCCAGGCGCCGCTGTCCACAAACGCGTCTAGCTCTCCGGCCAGCTTTCTTTCATACCGTTCGAGTGTGTTCCACTGATCCTGGTGATTGGGGATAAACACATCGACATGCTCCTGCCGGAGCCTGTCAAGTCCAGCTCTGAACGCATCGCGCAGGGAAAGCGGCAGGCCATATCGCTCCAAAAACGCCCGTGCCATCGTGTTGACGCCGATGCCGCCGTGCGTCCCGGCGATCAGCGTCCGCCCCGGTACGTCGAGCGCGAAGAAGTAGGACATCGTCCCCTGCGTATGGCCCGGCGTGTGTACGCAGCGGATCTGCACGCTGCCAAGCGTCAGCATGTCCCCATCGTCCAACAGGATATCCGGCTCAAAAGCGCTGTCATATACCAGCCCCAGCTCTTTGGCGTACGTCAGATCCCGCGATCCGTTGGCGTAGTCGCGGTCAGCCCTTCCGATGGCGGTCTTCGCCCCGCAAAGCGCCACAAGCTGCTTTGTCGCGCCGATGTGGTCGATGTGCCCATGCGAGTGGAGAATG
The DNA here is from genome assembly GCA_964633935.1 of uncultured Oscillospiraceae bacterium. Classification (GTDB taxonomy): domain Bacteria; phylum Bacillota; class Clostridia; order Oscillospirales; family Oscillospiraceae; genus CAG-170. Next base: position 10,112 of record CAZWKZ010000028.1, read on the forward strand.
TATTTGATATCTTTTTCATCAAAGCCGAGCGTCCGGATGTTCTTTAATACCAGCGGCAGCAGCTGGCGATAGCCGCTGTCGAGCAAGATCAGTCCCTCGCCCGTATCGATCAGATGCGACGAGGCCGGCTTTGTTCCGACAAAATACAGGTTTCCGATCACCTGAAACGGCTGCATGAAGCAGTCTTCCGCCGACATAACCATCATCAGCCCTTGATGCCGCCGGCATTCATGCCGGACTGCAGCTGCTTATTGAAAAACGCGTATACGACGACGGACGGGATCATGATGATGACCAGCCCTGCAAACAGCGCGCCCCAGTCGGTCTTGTACATCGCCGTGCTCTGCAGCATCACCATGCCGACGGGAAGCGTTCTCTTGGAGGCCGACGGCAAGAACGTCATCGCATACAGATAGTCGTTCCACGTCCACAGGAAATTGAAAATACTGATCGTGACCAGACCCGATTTGGCCAGCGGCAGCATGATCTTGAAGAACACCTGAAAATGATTGCAGCCGTCTATCATCGCCGCCTCCGCATACGTCGACGGGACAGTCTCAAAGATGCTGGTCATGATCATGACCGACAGCGGCAGCGAATACGCCGTATACACCAGGATCAGGCCGATGCGCGTGTCATATAGGTGCAGCTTCTGCAAAATCAAAAATTCTGGGATCGTACCGAGCATCAGCGGCACAAATGTGCCCAAAATAAACAAGATCTTGAGAAACCCGCTGCCGGGGAATTTATATCTTGTCACAACGTACGAAACCATCGAGGCCAAAATCATCGCCAGCAGCACAGAACATGCCACGATCAGCACCGAATTGACCACGTTGATGCCGATATTGGCCGTCTGCCACGCAGTCTTGAAGTTTTCAAAATACAGCGTCTTCGGCAGCGCCCAGACGTCGGCGTAGAATTCCTTGGTCGTCTTGAGCGACGACATGATGCACCACACCATCGGGAAGATGACGATAATGGCATAGATCCAGAGGATCAGCTTGACTATGCCTCTGCCCAGCATGCCTGAACGTTTTGGATTCTTTCTCATATGCCGTCACCTCAAAATTCCACCGGCTCGCGCTCTGTGATCTTGTAGAGCGTGAGACTGATGATGGCCACGATCACAAACAGCAGCACGCCGACCGTCGAGCCATAGCCGAATTTGCCATATTTGAACGCCTGATCGTACAGGTAGGTCGTCATGACCTCCGATGCGTGGCTCGGTCCGCCCTGTGTCATGACATAGACCAACGAAAACGTCTTTTCAAACGCGTTCACGACCAGATGTACAAGCGTGATGCGCAGCGTTCCCCAGATCAGCGGCAGCGTGATCTTGAAAAACTGCCGGATCTGTCCGGCGCCGTCAAGCGTCGCCGCCTCAAAGTAATTTTCCGGAATGTTCTGGATTGCCGCGATGAACAGCACCATATAAAAACCGATATACATCCACGCCTGCGGCGCGACCAGCGCGCCGAGAACGTATTTCTGGTCCCCGAGCCAGTTCACGACCCAGCCGCTCAGACCGACCGCGTTCAAGATCCCCTGCAGCAGACCGAAGTTCGGGTTGAAAATGAACATCCACAGCACGCCGGTGACGATGATCGAGAGCGTGTTCGGAAAGAAATATATAATACGGAAAAAACCGCTATGTTTCAGCTTCAGGCGCGTAAAGCATACCGCGAAAAACAAAGACAGTACCAGCGTGACCACCGTGTTCCACACGAGCAAAAATACATTGTGCCCCACCGCTTTCCACACAAGCGGGTCGGCAAATGCCTGCTTGAAGTTGGCAAGGCCCGTAAAGGTCATATTCTTGCTGTAGCCCGACCAGGAAAACAGGCTGATGACAAACGCATAGAGAAACGGCCAAAGATAGAGGACCGCGAACAACACCAATGGCGGAATGAGAAAGCAAAGGATAAACAGCGTCCTTTGCCTGTCTTTCAGCTTCGTCATAATTACCCCCCATTTGATTACATACGCCGCCCATCCATGATGGATGGACGGCCATATGTGAAGCGATTAACCTACTGTATACTTGACAATGCTCGAATCGTTGCGGAGCGCTTCGGTGTTCGCCTCCATCGTGTTGCAGAAATCCTCCGCGCTGATCTGGCCGTCTACCAGCTGATCGAGCAGATTCTGGTACTCGGAATACCATTCCGCATACCACTTCGACGCGAGCATATAGTAGCCCGTGTTCTCATTGACGGCCGTGAACGTTTCAACGACCGAACCGGGCAGCGCGGCCTTGATCTCCTCGTTCTGCGCGACATATTCCGGGCAGATCACCACGCCGCACTCCTTGGCGACCTGGACCGCGCTTTCCTCAGAGAAGTAGGCAGCCAAAAATTCTGCGTTCCATTCTTTGTTCTTTGCATCCGCAGGGAACGCGAACAGGTGGCCGGAGAGCTGGATGAACTGCTCGTCATCCGCGTTCTGCGTGGCCGGCGTGATCATGAAGTGCAGATCAAAATCCTCGGGCCAGCTGTCGGCCATTTCGCTTTCCAGCCACGAGCCGCAGCAGACGATGGCTACGTTGCCATTGATGAACTCCATCTGGGTCTCCGTGTGGCTCAGACCGATCATATTCTCCAGGAAGTATCCGTTGTCTCTGAGATATTCCACGCGCTCCATCGCCTCTTTCACCGCGTCAGAGGTCCAGAAGCCGGGCGTCAGGTTGTTATAGTCCTTCAGCGTCTGCGTACCGTCGCCCAGCGCCAGGATCTGCGGGAAGAGGAAGCAGTCGAAGTAATACGGATACATGCCGGGGAACGCGATCGGCGCGATGCCCGCGGCCTTGATCTCAGCGCAGAGCGCCGTAAACTCGTCCCAAGTCTGGGGGACCTGCCAGCCGTGCTCGTCAAACATCGCCTGATTGTAGTACAAACCGCCGACATTCTCATTGCAAGAGAGCAGATAGTTCTTGCCGTCGACCGCAACCGCATCGACGATATCGGGGTTGGCGATCTCACGGACCGTCTTGTCCGAGCCGTTCACCTTCACGTCCAGATACGCGCTCGCATCCTGGAACGCGCCCTCCTGAATGGCCTGGAAATAATTGAAGAAGCCGAACTGCACCATGACGATATCCGGCGGGTTGCCGGCGACCAGCATAGGCTGGAACACCTCGTGCGCAAGCGTATTGTATTCCAGCGAAACGTTCACGCCATACTCGCTTTCCAGATAATCCGCCGCGTAGTTAACGAACTCGCCGTTGCCGCCGCCTGCCCAGAGAATGGACAGATCATAATTCGTCTTCGTCTGCTCCGCCTCCGCCGGCGTCGCAGCCTGCACAGGTTCCGTCGGCTCCTCTGCTGCGGGCGTTGTCGCAGCCGGCTCGTTCGCCGCAGGCTCGCTCGGTGCCGAAGTGCTGCAGGCCGTCAGAAGGCCAATCGAAAGAACGACACACAAAAGCAATGCGATCACTTTTTTCATATAGTCTACCTCCAAACATATTTTGTGACGCTATGACCGTCTTTCCAGCATCACCTGCAAATAGTATAAACTGTTCTCCAAAATTATTCAATATGATTGTTCAACAATTCTACTTTTGAATAATTGTGCAATTTGCGTACTTGCAAACGCGCTGATTCCTGTTATAATAAATAAGAGAAAAAATGGGAGGTTTTATATGCATACCGTCCAGTTAAAGACCGTATCGACGATCGATGCGCTTTGCGAAATGCTCGAAAGCGACATTTACTCCCTCCGCTTTGCTCCCGGGTCGAGAATCACAGAAAACGATCTGACCAGCCGCTATGGCGTAAGCCGCAACACCGTCCGCGAGGCCATTGCATATCTGCTGTCCAACGGCCTTTTGATCAAGGTCCCCAACAAGGGCGTGTACGTCAAACAGATCAATATCGACGACGTGCGCGAGATCTTTACGCTTCGCGGTCTGCTGGAGGCGCAGGCCGTCCGCGCCATCGTTGCCTCCGGCGTGCTCCCGGTCGATCTGATCCATTTTGCCGAAAAGATCGAAACCATCGGTCCCGAGACCGACTGGACCACCCACGTGAAGGCCGATATCAACTTTCATGAGCTTCTTGTCGAATCGGCGGGCAGCCCGCGCCTGATGCGCCTGTACGAAAGCATCATCGCCGAGGTGAAGCTGTGTATCTACCAGTCGCACAGCATCATTCCGCTCAAGCAGGAAAACGCGTCGGCGCACATGCATCTGCTCAAGGCGATGGAAAACGACAATCTTGACGACGCGCTTGAGATCCTGAACCACCACATGGAACAGGCGATCGCAAGCTATGAGGTCGGCTTTCAGATGAAGGCCACGCAATAGGAAGCGCAAACAATGAACCTCTACCTGACATCTGACATCGAAGGCTCCTGCGGCTTCACCATCCCGGAGGAGGGCACGAAGGGCACGCCCTGCTATGCGTATTTTGCCCGGCAAATGGCGCTTGAGGCTGCGGCTGCCTGCCGCGGCGCGCACGCGGCGGGCGCAGCGCACATCCTGGTCCACGACGCGCACGATACGGCGCGGAACATCGACCCCACGCTGCTTCCAGAGTATGCCGGCATCCTGCGCCGCTCGGGCGCCGATCCCTACGCCATGGTCTCGGGCCTGCAAGCCGGCGGGTACGACGCGCTGTTCATGACCGGCTTTCACGCATGGGCCGGCTCGGCCGGCAGCCCCGCCAGCCATACCTTCAACCATCTTACGAGCTACCTCTCTCTCAACGATCTGCCGCTGAGTGAATTTCTGTTCAACGCCTACTCTGCGGCAAGCCTCGGCGTACCGACGCCGTTTCTCAGCGGCGACGAGACGATCTGCCGCTTTGCCGAGCGCATCGTTCCCGGCATCACCACCGTCTGCGCCGTGACGGGCTTCGGCGCCGGCTCGATCTCCCGGCATCCCGATGTGGTCCTTCGCGAAATCGAGCAGAAGGCCGAGCAGGCGCTATCCGGCGATTTCCGGCGGTGCATGCCGGAGCTGCCGCGCCGCTTCCGCTTTGTCGTCCGCTTCTTCGATCATATCCATGCGGATTTTAACAGCTATTACCCCGGGATGCAGCGCATCGACGACTGCACCCTGGCCTATGAGGCGGATAACTGGTATGACATCCTGCTCATGGTACACTTTGTTTTGGATCGATAGACGCGCTTGCGGCGGCAGACCCATGCAGGGTCTGCCGCCGTTTCTTAAAAAATCATAAGATTGCCGGAAATGTTTGATTATTTGCGCCCGATATGGTAGAATGTTGTTTAGTTCACCGGTTTTTACACGGTAAAACCGATCTTCCGCACATATTATGGCAATATCTGTCTGATTTTTCCGTTTGGAGCGTGAATATGAGTCAAGTAAAACTATTCGGCAACTCCCGATCTGCCGCGCGCGTCGCCAAAGGCGGCAGGAAAAAAGAGAAAAAGGGAAAGAAGAAAAAGCCGCTGAAGGCGCTGGCCATCGTACTGACGGTGCTTCTGTGTCTCGAGGGCCTGTATTTCTTCTGCATCTATTCGCAAAATTCGTTCATCAGCAAATGGCGCAGCATCTACATCCAGACAGCCATGTCCACCATGCGTCATCAGTGGTTGGCGACGTACTTCATCCCCGCCGATGTCATCGACGAGGTCATCCAGCGGCAGAGCAACGCCGCCGGCAGTCAGATCGGCATCGTCTCCACCTGGGGAAAGACCGATGATGACGACTCGCAGGACGAGGCAACGAAGGTCATTCACGCCGACGTCGAGACGATCGAACCGGACACGATGAGTTCTGAGGAGCAGGCCGATCTGGAAAAAGCCGCGTTTTACGAGCTGTTCTGGGAACTGGATCAAAGCACCATGCAGGACTACATAGACGCCAATCCGCAGGTGCTTGACAACGGCTGGAGCCAGATCTATATCAACGAGGCCGGCTTTGACGACGACGGCACCTCCATCATGACCACCATGGGCGAACAGGTCCTGGCCATCGACGCGGTCAACAAGATCCTGCTTGTACGCGTAGAAGGCTCCGGCTACCGCGGCGTGCTGGCTGTGGCGAAGGAGCCGGCGCAGCTGAGCATCGAAATGTCTGAGTACATCGGCTCCGCCGGTCAGCTCGTCGGCGAGATCGCCGAGGCGCATGACGGCGTGCTTTCCATGGTCGCCAACGGCTTTTTCGACGAAGACGCGCAGGGCAATGTAGGCAACGGCAACGGCGGCATCATCGCCGGCTACACGATGAGCAACGGCGTGTCCTACGGCTCGCACTTTGGCTGGGGCTACAAACGCATCGAGCTGCACGAGGATAACCTCCTCTACATCAAGGACGCGTCTGACCCTGTCAGCGACGACTGCACCGACGCCACTGAATTCCAGCCGGCCCTTATCATCGACGGCGAGACGTTCTACGACGGCTATTGGATCGAAATGAATCCCCGCGCCTGCATCGGCCAGTCGGATAAATACGAGATTTTGATGCTTGTCATTGAGGGCCGTATGCCGCTGGAGGGCTGTGTTGGCACCGACGTCAACACCTGTACCGGCATTCTCGAACGCCACAACTGCATGCAGGCCATGAACGTCGACGGCGGCACCAGCGCCATGATGTGGTTTGACGGGGAATATATCACCCGCTGCTCCAACGCCAATATCCGCTATACCGGCGGCCGGACCGTGCCAAACGCGTTCGTCTACAAAAGAATCTCCGATTAAAAAAAGAGTCTTCTCCATACGGAGAAGACTCTTTTTCAGCGTATCAAAAAATCTCGTAGCGTTCGCGGCGCGCACGCCGCGAATCAAATGGAATTTGTTTTCTCCGGCGACATGTGCGTCGGGGAAAACACTTCTCGGCCCGCAAACGTGCGAGTTGTTCGCCGCAGGCGGTAAACGAGTGCGCTGCTGCGGGCCGTGATCCTTTTGTCGAAAAAGGCGCATTGCCTTTTTCGACAGTTTCAAATGGCCGCCTTATGGGCGGCCATTTGAAATTACCGAACGCTTATATCGGCTGCGCGGCGATCCAATCGGACAGATCGCCGGTCTCGGCGCGGCCAATACTGCGCAGCGCGCAGGCAAGACTTGCCGCCTGCGCGCGGCAGCCGGTCATCGCCTGC
>CAZWKZ010000029.1:0-16736 GCA_964633935.1 uncultured Oscillospiraceae bacterium
TGTTCGCCGCAGGCGGAAAACGAGTGCGCTGCAGCGGGCCGTGATCCTTTTGTCGGAAAAGGCGCATTGCCTTTTTCGACAGTCTCAGACGGCGGCAGAAATTTTCTGCCGCCGTTTTGCAACGTTTTTGGCCGCGCGGGTGTTTTATGGATGGAAGGGGGAATGCAGATGCAGGCCGAACAGCGGTCAAACCGCGACCTCGCGGCGATCTATGAGCGGCGGATCGATATGGTTTACCGCATTTGTTTTACCTATATGAAACAGCCCGCGCAGGCGGAGGACGCGGCACAGGAGACGTTTTTGCGCCTGCTTGACAGCGGCGCGTCGTTTCGTGATGCCGAGCATGAAAAAGCGTGGCTGATCGTGACCGCGCGCAACGTCTGCAAAAACGAGCTGCGCCGCAGCCATCGCGGCGAGCTGCCGCTGGAATCGGTCGCAGAGCCAGCGGCCGCGCAGCCGGAACTGGACGAGACGCTGCAGGCGGTGCTGCAGCTGCCGGAAAAGCAGAAGATCGCAATTTATCTGCACTATTACGAGGGCTATTCCGCCGTACAGATCGGAAAGCTTTTGCGGCGGCCGGCCAATACGGTGCGCAGTGATCTGCGCCGGGGACGTGAGGCGCTGCGGCGCGTGCTGGGAGGTGCGTTGGGATGCCAATGAAAAAGCTGATAAGGGCCTATGACGCGCTGGCGATGAGCGAGGCGCAAAAGCAGGCGCTCTACGCGCGCATCGAGGCGCAATCGAAACACCGGTGCAGGCGGAGAAAACGGCTGCGCGTGCGCCGCGCGCTGGTGCTGGCGGCGGTCGTAGCGGCGCTGGCGGGGCTTGCCGTATCGGGCGTGGCGGGGTACCGAAGATGGTCGCTGCCGCAGCCGCAGCCGTATGGAAACGAGCAAGCAGGCATGTATGACGTCCACTCGCAGGTGGAGTATCCTGACGCGGCGGATACGCCGGCTGAGACCGCGCTGCCGGACAGGGATGAAGCGCATGCGCTTGCGCCTGAAAACGGCGCAGAGACGCTGCTCACAGACGAGGCGCTGCTGCAGAAGGCGTCGCAGATCCTCGCGCTTGTGGGATTGCAGGACGCGGACGCGGGCAGCATGACGCTCACGCGGCAGACGAACCAGTACTATGGCCGCGAGGAGGCGGAGATCGTCTATACGCAGGCGGAGTACCGCACAAGCGTCTGCTTCCGGGCAGATACGGGCGAGCTGCTGTCGCTTTCCAGTATCGACTGGATCGAGCAGCCGATGGCGGCGGCCTGCCAGACACAGGAGCAGGCCGAACAGCTTGCGCGCAGCTATTATGAGCTGCTGCCGGTACAGCAGGGCTACGTCTGCACCGGCTGCACGCAGTACGACGAGCAGTATTGGAGCTTTGAATTCTGCCGGGAGATCGAGCCTGGCCTGTACAATACCTATGAGATGGCGCGTATCGGCGTCAATCCCGTGAGCGGGCGGCTGACGGGCGTAAACATGTTTTGCTTTCCGCTGCTCGACGACCATGCGCCAGGCGACGAGCCGCTGACGCAGGCGCAGGCCGAGGCGATCGCAAAAGGTCTTGCAAGCGTCAGTACCGACGGCTATACGCTCCAGAGCGCTGAGGTGATGGTGGTGCTGCCCAACTGGTTCTTTACAGAATATATGGACCGTTTGATGGACGCGCAGGCGTCGGCGGTGACGCGGCTGGCGTGGCGTCTGACGTATGAAAAATTGGACAGCGAATTTGCAGACATCTTCTGCGTCGATATCGACTACTATACCGGCGAGGTGCTGGGCGGCAGCGCGACGTAGCGGCCGCTGCAAAGCGGCGACGGTCATGAAAAAACTGGAAAAACAGGGAGAAACCTCCTGAGTGTCACAGACGAATCCGGACATACTATCTCTGTAACCCAAAAAGGAGGAATTGATCATGGATCATACGCATTGCAAGGCCAACAAGTCGATCGAATGCACCGTCGTTTCGTGTGACAACCACTGCGCCACCGAGAATTACTGCTCTCTGGACAAGGTCCGCATCGGCACGCACGAGTGCAATCCCAGCATGGACCAGTGCACCGACTGCCTGTCCTTTGTAAAAAAATAAGCGACAAGCGCAATTTGTCCCGCCGCACCGATGTGCGGCGGGACAAATTTTTGTTATGCTTCAGAAAGCCGGAGCGCGACGCACAAAATCGCGTCGGGCACAAGACGCGGCAGGAGCCAAACGCAAGCGCCCGTTTAGCGCCCGTTTTTTATTCGCGGCGCGGCTCAGCAGCAAAAAAAGACGGGCCAGGCGTTTCCGCAGAATGCGCGCGCGAGCAGGTACGTCACGCACATGCCGCAGCAGCCTCTGCCGGCGTCGGCTGTGCCGAAGCCGTAGGCGCGCTGCGTGTCGTGATACGCCTGGCCATGGCTTTCGATCTGCTGCTTGGTCTGCTGGAATTCAAGATTGTCCGGCTCCATGGCGCAGGCCCTGTTGATCTGCTCATAGCCAAGCACGCGGTTGCCAAGATTTGTATTGGCGATGGCGGCGAGGTGATACCACTGCGCGGTGCGCTGGTATTCCGGCACCTGATTGAGCGTGCGCAGCGCGGCGGCATATTCGCGCATGAAGATCCAGCGGCGCGCGGATTGCAGAGGATCGCCTGTCTGCTGCTCTGACTGTCTGGCCCAGCCGGCGAAGGGATCGCCATAGTCCGGCCGCGTGGCCGTTTGCTGCGGATTTTTGATCTGGTCGTAGGCGGCGTTGATCTTGTTCATCATCTCCGCCGCGTGCGGATCGCCGGGGTTCATATCTGGGTGGTATTTTTTGGCGAGCGCTCGGTAGGCCTGCTTGACCTGCTCGTCGGTCGCGTCGGGCGTGAGGCCAAGTACGCGGTAGGGATCGTCGATCATGAGTCCGCCTCCTTCTTGGGCTTGGGAAACTGGCGCTGGAAGCGTGTCCAGACGCCGGAATAGAGAATGTTCTGCAAAAGCTGTGCGTCGCGCACGAGCGGCAGCTTTTCAAACTGCGCCGCCGCGTCGCCGATGAGCAGCGTCAGCTGCCGCTCGAGGCTATCGGGATCGGTGTCCATCAAACCGAGCAGGGGATTGTAGCGGCCTTTTTTGCGGTCGGCGTCCAGATCGCACGCGGCGTCGAGAAGATAGATGAACTTGCCGAGGGAAAAGCCAAAGCTGCGCAAAATGCCGGACCAGCGGTCCTCCTGATAGACGAAAAGTTCAGCCATCAGGTTCCCAAATTCGTTCGCGGCCTCGTCCGGGCCGGCGCGGCGCGCAGTCTCAAGCGCCGCCATGCGGTCGAGGCAGGCTTCGATCGCGCCGCACTGGCGCGGATATTGCGCGTGCGCGCGCTGCTTTGCCGCCCGCAATAGCTTTGCCTCGGCCAAGCGCAGCGCGCGCCGGTCGTCGTTCCAGTCGTCCAGACAGTTGTAGTAGGCAAGCGCCGTATTCATGGCGGCGGCGTAGCGCGTGACGGCGCTTTCATAGTATGTATGCGCCCTGCACGGGTGGGCGAGGCAGCGCTCATGGCCGGACTGCTCGTCCGGCTCGTAAAGCGATGACAGCAGCAGCGTCAGAAACGTCATGTCATAGGTGAGCGCCAGACGGCTGAAAAGGCCGTACTCGCGCCGCAGCGCGCGGCATAGGCCGCAATAGCAGCCGCGATAGCGCGCCAGCTGCGCCGGATCTAGATGGGTTGCGTCTGCGATCACATAGCCGAACATGGCGCGCCTCCCAGCAAGCTTTTTTTCAGTATAGCATAAGATGCGCGCGGTGCAAAGCGGTTTTCTCACGACTTTTTCCGCCTGCGATGCACGCACAGCGGGCTTTTGGGGGAAAAGAGCAGCTCGTTGAGATATGCCCCGTAAAATAGGATGGATAGGCAGGAATATAGCCACAGCATCGTGAGCGTAATGGCGGCAAGACCGCCATAAAGCTCGGACGCACGGTTGAAATAGTTTACATAAATCGAGAACGCGTAAGAGAACGCGATCCACGCGCCGGCCGCTGCCGCGGCGCCGGGCAGCACGCGTGAAAGACGCGCGCGGCGGTTTGGCAGCGCGAGAAAGAGCGCCGCGAACAGCGCCGTCAGAAGCGCCGCCGAGTACAGCCGCAGAAACCGCAGCAGCTCCGACAAAAGCAGCGACAGATACAGCCCCCGCTCGGTCAAAAAGCGCAGCAGCCGCCGGCCCCAGACGTGCAGCGTCAGCGTCAGCACCAGGCAGACCAGAAGCAGCAGCGTGTATGCTGCGCACAGCAGCCGCACGCGCAGATAGCCGCGCGTTTCGGCCGCGCCGCACACAGCGTTCAGCCCGCGCAGGAGGCTGAGCAGACCCTTTGAAGCCGACCACAGCGTGACAAGCGCGCTGACGGAGATCACGGCCGGGCGGCTGACGCTGTAGAGCGCCTCGGTGAGATAGGAAAAGAACGGCAGAAGCGGCTGCGGCACCACCCCCTGCAGCAGCGCCACAAGGTCGGCCTGCGTCGAGACGGTATATGGCAGCAGCGCGAGCAGCAGGCTTGTCAGAGGGAAGCAGGACAGCAGCAGAAAAAACGAGGCGTTGCCGGCATAGACCGGGATCTGCATCCGGCCGATTTCCCGCGCAAGCGCGCGCAGACGGGGCAAACGGTCCATTTTCGCCTCCTAAAGCGTAAAAAAGTTTTCGACACGACAGCGGCAGATGTTGTATTTTACAAGATTTTACGCCACAGGATTTTGTGACGCGGCAGCGAAACATGTCGAATCTGAAAAAAGAGGGTCGGATTTTGCGAATTATTTTCATTTTCAGCGCGAAGATTGTGTGATTGAATAGAAACAGGAGGGGAGCACGATGAGAAAAAGAAGTTTGATCCACACAAGAAACACCCGTACCTGGACAGGCAAGCAGCTGGTTTTGGAGTACTATCTGCTGAGCGAGCCTGTCATGGGCGGCTGCGCTGACAGCTACGGCGTGGAGGTTCTGGCCAAAAGCGGCAAGGAGGTCGAATACGCCGGCGTGCCGGGCATCACGCTGACTGGCACGCGTATTTTGAGCCTCATCGACCAGCTGGCGGCGGGGACGGTCACGCCGACGGGGCTGTACGAGGTGGTGCAGGATTGGCTGTAGGCGCGGCGGTTGGGGAAATTTGTAGACAGCGCGGCAAAATTTTGCTATAATAGCAACACAGAAAAAGAAAACTGGGGGAACGCGTTATGAAGTGTCCGTACTGCGGCGATCAGGACAGCAAGGTCGTCGATTCGCGCCATTCTGAAGATGGTCTGAGCATTCGCCGCCGGCGGGAGTGCCTGTCGTGCCAGAAGCGCTTTACGACGTATGAGACGGTGGAAAGCCTGCCCATGGTCGTTATCAAGCGTGACAACAGCCGGCAGTCGTTCGACCGCAACAAGGTCCTCAACGGGATGCTGCGCGCGTGTGAGAAACGGCCGGTGGCGATGGCCGATCTGGAGACGGCGGTCGACGAGATCGAGCAGAGCATCCAGAATTCACTTGACCGCGAGGTCTCGACCTCGCAGATCGGCGAGCTGGTCATGGAACGGCTCAAGCCGCTCGACGAGGTGGCGTATGTGCGCTTTGCCTCGGTCTACCGGCAGTTTAAGGACATCAACAGCTTCATGCGCGAGCTGACGAAAATTTTGGAGGAGAAGTAGGTTCGGACAGTATGCCGGCGGAGCGTTTCGCTCCGCCGGCATTTGCTACGCACGCAAAAGCTGCGCGGCGGATAGAATGTTGTGGTAGCTGGCGCGCGACATGCTCTGGATGTGCTCGATGGTGGCCATGAGCGAGGCGCACACGGCCAGAAATTCATCCAGATCCTGTGTGACGGCGTACTGCTGCAGCGAGGCGAAGTCCTTGATGACGTCGTCCGCCTCGTCGTGGCGCAGCACGACGCCGAAAAAGCGTTCATGCCGCGTCCACTGCTGCTCGGCTGCGCGCAGCAGCGTCTGGGCGGCGTCAAAATCCTCGCGGTAGGCGGCGTGCTGCGTCTTGCGCAGCAGCTGCAGCGTGTCGCCGCACGCGTTGCGAACGGCGTTGGAGGAGACGATGCAGAACGTGAGCGCCAGCGCCAGGACCAGAAGCGATATGATGATATGCCGCATGCTACGCCTCCTTCCGGATGGACAGATACAGCTTGCCGCCCGGCTCGGCCGTCATGAGATAGACCGAGCGCACGGTGCAGTTGTAGTGTTTCAGCTGCTCGTCCAGCCAGCTCTGCGTCTTGCCCAGAAGCTGCAGGTTGTGCTTCAAAAGCTTGCCGCCGGAGATGATGGTGATAGGAAGCTGCAGCTCGTCCACCTGTACGCCGGCGTCCTTGGCCGCGGCCGGCTCGTATTTTGGGTAGAGCAGGGTGCTGATCGCGCCGCTCGTCTCCAAAATGGCGTATTTGACCGTGGTGATATCGACGATTCCCTGGATGCGCAGATACTCCGTCAATTCGTCCGGATTGACGCGCGTCTTTTTCATGTTTTTCTGCAGAAGCTTGCCGTGCTCGATCAGAATGACCGGCTTGCCGCAGAAAAGCTGCCGCAAACGCACGCTGTGGTATGTGCCCACCGATAAAAGCAGCTCGATGGAAAGCACCACCAGGATCGGGATCAGACCCGACAGCAGCGGGATGCCGGAATCCTGCATGGGCACCGAGGCCAGATCCGCGATCAGGATACTGACGACGAATTCCATCGGCTCCATTTCGCCCAGCTGGCGCTTGCCCATCAGGCGTACAACGAAAATCAGCACAAGATATAAAATGATACTGCGCACGAAAGAAATCAGCATGGATATTTCACCTCGCAAACAGTGTTTCCCGGACAGGCAGAATTATACAGCGCCGCGTGCGGGCGGAAAAGTCGCGCTGTTCATTTGCGCGTATCTGTGCTATAATAAAACAAATGATTGTTCATCGGTCCTGTGCGGCTTTTGGTAGGCGCGGCACAGAGGTTGGAGGCACGGAATGAAGCAGGAAAAGACGAGCGAGCAGCTGGAATATGCCAGCGCCGAGGCGCAGCGAAAAGAGGAGCGGCAGCCCTATACGCCAAGACCAAAGTCGCAGATCATTCTCGCATGGGTGCTGATCGCGGTGGTGGTGTTTGCCGTCCTTGGCATGTGCTACTGGCAGATCTTTGGAAAGTTCTGAGCTGGAGGCGCAGGATGCGGATTCTGGGAATCGACCCCGGCTACGCCACGACGGGCTTTGGCGTGGTGAGCGCTGGGCACGGCGAATATAAGCTGATCAACTACGGCACCATCACAACGCCCGCGAGCCTGCCGTTCCATGCGCGGCTGAAGATGCTCTATGAGGACATGACGCAGCTTTTGCAGACGGTGAAGCCCGATGCGGTCGCGGTGGAGGAGCTTTTCTGGGGCCACAACGTCACGACCGGCATTGGCGTATCGCATGGTAGGGGCGTGATCCTGCTTGCCGTCGCGCAGTATGGCGCGCCGCTTTATGAGTACACGCCCAATCAGGTCAAACAGTCGGTCGTGGGCTTTGGCGCGGCGGAAAAGCGGCAGGTCATGGATATGACCCGGCGTCTGTTGAAGATGGAGAAGGTCGCCCGGCCCGACGACGCGGCCGACGCCATCGCCATCGCGCTTTGCCATGCGCGCAGCGCCACGTCGCGCCTGATGGGACTGGAAAAACGATAGGAGTGACGGAATGTTTTATTACTTAAACGGCACGATCACGGTTTTGGACACCAATTTCGCGGTCGTCGACTGCGGCGGAGTGGGCTACGCCTGTCGGACGACCAATTATACGCTTTCCCGGCTGCAGCTGGGAAAGCCGGCGAAGCTCTACACCTACTGCAACATCCGCGAGGATGCGTTTGATATCTATGGCTTTTCCACGCGCGAGGAAATGAGCTGCTTTGAGCAGCTGCTGGGCGTCTCGGGCGTGGGACCGAAGGCGGCGCTGGCGATCTTGTCCGTCGTCTCGCCCGATCAGTTTACGCTGGCGGTGATGACGCAGGACGACAAGACGCTCACCATGGCGCAGGGCGTGGGAAAAAAGATGGCGCAGAGGATCCTGCTGGAGCTGAAGGATAAGGTCGCGGGGCAGCAGCTGGAGCTGACGAGCGCGAGTATGGCCGACGCGCCGGCGCTGCGCGGCAGCAAATCGGCCGAGGCCACGGCCGCGCTGGCAAGCCTTGGCTACAGTACGGCTGAGATCGGCGCGGCGCTCAAGGGCGTCGACGTCGAGCGCCTGCCGTTGGAGCAGATCGTGCGCGAGGCGCTGCGGGCGATGGTCATGAAATAGACCGCGCTGCACAGAGAATGGATACGTTGAGTAAGGAGAACGCTGCATGAGCCTTGACTTTTCACAGGATTTTGATGCGCCGATCGTAACAGGCTCGTTTACGCCGGGCGACGACGGCGAGGTGAATCTGCGGCCAAAAACGCTGGCCGATTATACCGGCCAGGAGAAGGCGAAGGGAAACCTATCGGTCTATATCGAGGCCGCGCGCCGGCGCGGCGAGGCTCTTGACCACGTGCTGCTCTATGGCCCGCCGGGGCTTGGCAAGACGACGCTGGCGGGCGTGATCGCCAACGAGATGGGCGCGGGCATCCGCATCACCTCCGGCCCCGCGATCGAAAAGGCGGGCGATCTGGCGGCGCTGCTGACCAATCTGGCGCCGGGGGATATTTTGTTCATCGACGAGATCCACCGGCTCAACCGCGTGGTCGAGGAGATCCTGTACCCGGCGATGGAGGATTACGCCATCGATATCATCATCGGCAAAGGCCCTTCGGCCAACTCGATCCGGCTCGATCTGCCGCGCTTTACGCTCATCGGCGCGACTACGCGCGCCGGGCAGCTGTCAAGCCCGCTGCGCGACCGCTTCGGCGTACAGCTGCGGCTGGAGCTGTATACGACGGCGGAGCTTTCGCGCATCGTCACGCGCTCGGCGGCGCTGCTCGGTATCGACATCGCGCCGAACGGCGCGGCGGAGATCGCCTCGCGCTCGCGCGGCACGCCGCGTATCGCGAACCGGCTATTGCGCCGTGTGCGCGATTTTGCGCAGGTCTATAACGACGGCGTCATCAGCAAAGAGGCGGCCGATCATGCGCTCAGCCGGCTTGAGGTCGATAAGCTGGGGCTGGACGCGCTTGACCGGCGGATGCTGCGCGCCATCATCCAGAATTACGGCGGCGGGCCGGTCGGCCTAGAGACGCTGGCCGCCACCATCGGCGAGGAGGCCGTCACGCTTGAGGACGTCTACGAGCCGTATCTCATGCAGCTCGGCTTTCTTACGCGCACGCCGCGCGGCCGCTGCGTGACGCAGCTGGCATACGACCATCTGCATCTGCAAAACGAAACGCCCGCACAGGCGGAGCAGCTGAGTTTTTGAATTAAGGAGTCATTATGGGTAAGTTATTTGGAACCGACGGCATTCGCGGCGTGGCCAATGAGACGCTCAGCGTGCCGCTGGCATACCGCGTGGGGCAGGCGGCGGCGATCTCGCTGGCCGAGCGGAAGGACGCAAAGCCGATGGTCGTCATCGGCAAGGATACGCGCATCTCGTCAGATATGCTCGAGTGCGCGCTGATCGCGGGCCTGACGGCCTGCGGCTGCGATGTGACGACGCTGGGCGTCATTCCCACGCCGGGCGTGGCGTATCTCACGGTGGCGCTGCGCGCCGACGCGGGCGTCGTCATCTCGGCCTCGCACAACCCGTTTGAGCACAACGGCATCAAGATGTTCTCCGCGCAGGGCTTCAAGCTCAGCGACGCGCTGGAGGAGGAAATTGAGAAGCTGGTTTTGCAGGGCGGCGAGCTGCCGGTAAAGACGCACGAGGCGCTCGGCCGTTTGACGGACGGACGGCATCTGCGCGCGCAGTATCTGGACCATCTATCCTCCACGGTGGGCGCGCTTGCGCCGCTGCGCGTGCTCTTTGACTGCGCCAACGGCGCGGCCAGCGTCACGGCGAAGGACCTGTTTGGCCGCTTTGCGCTGCGGGCCGACTATATGAGCTGCGAGCCGGACGGCGTGAATATCAACCTTGGCTGCGGCTCGACGCATCTTGAGCAGCTCAGCGCGCGCGTGCGCGAGGGCGGGTACGATCTTGGCCTTGCGTTCGACGGCGACGCCGACCGCTGCCTTGCTGTGGATGAGCATGGCGAGCAGATCGACGGCGACAAGATCATGGCCGTCTGCGCCAAGACGCTTCTGGCGCAGGGAAAGCTGCAGGGCGGCGGCTTTGTGGCGACGGTCATGTCGAACATCGGCCTGCATAAATACTGCGCGGCGCAGGATCTGCGCCTGCTGTGCGCCAGCGTGGGGGACCGCAACGTGCTGGAGCTGATGCAGAAAGAGAACATGGTGCTCGGCGGCGAGCAATCGGGACATATCATTTTCCTGGAACATATGACGACCGGAGACGGTCAGCTGGCCGCGCTGCAGTTTTTGTCCATTCTGACGCAGACAGGAAAGCGGGCCAGCGAGCTGGTGCGCGATATTGCGCGCTATCCGCAGGTGCTGGTCAACGTGCGTGTCGGCGGCAATGAGGAAAAGGCCGCCATCATGCAGAGCCAGGCGCTGCAGGCGCAGATCGCGGCGGCTGAGCAGGCGCTCGCCGGGGACGGACGCGTACTTGTGCGCGCGTCGGGTACAGAACCGCTGATTCGTGTGATGGTCGAGGCCGGCAGCGAGCAGGCCGCCGAACAGACGGCACAGATGCTGGTGAAAGCCGTCGAAATTTTACAAAAAAGCCTCGGAAAATAAAATCAGTTTTATTTACTATTGACAAAGCCGAAAACTTTGCTATAATGTCGTTATACGGATGTGGATGAAATTTACATTTTTGAGTTTCTCTGCATTGTGTACGCGCCAGACGTATCTTCGGTTTTCTTTGTACCCTCTCTTTCGTGTACATGTGATGAATCGGTTTCGGGCAAGATCGCATGGCAAGTTTTAGCACATCCAGCGCAAGCTGATGGCATAGAATGTCCCTGTTACTACGAGCGTTAGCCGCAAATCTCAGGGCAAAACCACTATTTCGCTAAAGAGAGGTAAAATCAATGTACGAAGACAAAACTTTAGTCTGCAAGGAGTGTGGCAAGGAATTCGTTTTCACTGCCGGTGAACAGGAATTCTACGCTGAGCGCGGTTTCCAGAATGAGCCGCAGCGCTGCAAGACCTGCCGCGACGCTCGTAAGAACGCTACCCGTGGCCCGAGAGAGTACTTCACCGCTACTTGCGCCGCCTGCGGCGGCGAGGCTCGCGTTCCGTTTGAGCCGAAGTCCGACCGTCCGGTCTACTGCAGCGATTGCTTCGCGCGCATGAAGAGCCAGGGCTAAGAAAGACAACGTGATCGTGGGCCGTGCCGGCTGGTGCGGCCCATCGATTTTTTGCGTGGGGAAAGACGCCGCGCTGCGGCGATCGTGCCGGTGAGAGGAGCCTGCTCCAGATGGAGCAGGCTCTTTTTTGTTCAGAGGTCTCGTCAAAAAGAGAAATTAGTTTCTGTACAAGAAACGGAAAAACGCGAATACGTTTCAAAATTGATCTAAAAAATTGTGAATATTGACAAAATTAATCGCGGTATAATTGACAAAATGATAAAAAATAATGAGAAAATAGTTTCGTAAAATGCCGTTGACGGTGAAAAAAGCGAATGATATAGTGAAATCAGCAGAAATCAAATATAGGAGGGAACCTTATGAAAAAGACGATTGCGATCATGCTGGCAGTGGTGCTTTGCGTATCTTGCCTCTCGCTCACGGCCGCTGCTGCTGGGGCGGATGAGATGCTGCCTGTCGTGGCCAAGGTGCCGGAGGGTTGGGACGCGCCCTGCCTGTGGGCCTGGGCGGACGATGGTACCAATGCGTTCGCTGCTTGGCCTGGAGAAGCGATGGAACCTCTGGAGGACGGCTGGTATTATTGCTATGTTCCCAGCTTTGTCCAAAATGTCATTGTGAATGCAAACAATGCGACCGATGCGCCGGTTCAAACGGACGGCGTAGCCGTCGAGGCCGGCAGGCCGGTTTGGATTGCGGTGGCAGAGGATCTGAGCGCGGCGGTCTACTATGAGGCGCAGACGGAGCAGGAGATCCCGCAGTACGTTGAGAAATTTGTGGTGCACGCGTATGTTCCGCTGGAATGGCAGACGGTAAATATGTGGGCCTGGTCTGCGCCGGATGGGACCAACGCATTTGAAGCGTGGCCCGGCGAGGCGATGACCGAGGGGGAGAACGGCTGGTTTACGGCAAAAGCGCCCGCCTGGGTCAACTCGCTGATCGTGAACGGCAACGAGGGAAGCGTACAGACAGAGGATATTGCGATCGAAGGCAAGGAGCTTTGGGTCACGGTATACAAGGATCTGACGTATGATCTGAGCTACGAGGATCCGGATAAGGCGGTAGAAAATGTCACGGTATACGCCCAGGTCCCCGCAGATTGGGCAGAGCCGTGCTGCTGGGCCTGGTCTGCGCCGGATGGAACCAACGCGTTTTCCGCGTGGCCCGGCGAGGCGCTGACGAAAGAGGGCGATTGGTACGCCATCGAGGTCCCCGGCTGGATCAATTCCGTCATCATCAATGCCAATGAAGGGACTGTCCAGACCACAGACCTGTCTGTGGAGACGGGCAGAGACGTCTGGGTTGTTGTGACAGACGCTGAAAACGCAGCGGTTTCCTATGAGGAGCCTGCGGCGGCAGCTGCCGTACCGGAGCAAACGCAGCCGGCGGAAGCGGACGACGCCTCCCCTGAGCCGGAAGCGGCTGAGCCGGCGGAGGCGCCTGCGCCCGAGCAGCCGGCAGACAGCGGCAACACCGGCCTGGTCGTCGCCATTGTAGCGGTGGTGGTCGTTTTGGGCGTCATTGCCGCCGTGGTGATCTGCAAGAAGAAAAAACACTGATTTGTCCGTTTTTCACGGGTACACGGAGGCCGTGTACCCGTGCGCTGCAATGTTGTCCAAAGGAGGAACGCTATGAAACGGATGCTCGCTATTTTCCTGTGCGTGTGCATGGTGGTCGGACTGCCGGCCTGCAGCGCTGCCGGCGCCGATTCCGCCGGGGTCAATCAGCTGGTCGTCTGGCATGACAAGGAAGATGCTGTTATCGATGCTTTACAAGCTTATCTGGCAGAGGCCGTCCCGGATTTGGAGGTCGTGTTTGAAAAGAAGACCAGCCTGACGGATTCCCTGAAGCTGGTAGGGAACGACCCTTCTGCAGCGCCGGATCTGTTCATCTTTGCCCATGACAAGATCGGCGTTTTTGCAGAAATGGGGATCCTGGCGCCGATCGGGGATTTTATAGAGGAAGGAACGCTCGATACATACCTGCCTATGACGCTGGAGGCGGCTACCTATCACGATACGCTGTATCAGCTGCCGCTCTATTTTGAAACGCTGCTGTTCCTGTACAATCGCCGCTATATGCTGGACGATCAGGTTCCCGCGAGCACGGACGCGCTGCTGACCTATATGGAGCAGAACACCGGAAGAGGGCGCTATGGCTTTGTAGAGCAGCACAGTACGGCGTATTACGCCGCAGCGTGGATCCACGGCTTCGGCGGGAGCATCATCGATGAGGCCGGGACCCCGTTTCCGGATGCGCAGGCGATAAAAGACGCCCTGGAATACCATTTGCAATTTGTGGCGCTGATGCCCGGCGAGACAGAGTACAGCACCGTAAACACCTTGTTTTTAGAGGGCAAGGCCGACGCCACCATCGGCGGGCCGTGGATGGTGCCATCTGCGAGGCAGGCCGGGATCGATCTTGGCTTTGCAGGCATGCCGATCGTGGATGCGACCGGTCAGGCGCTTGCGCCGTATTCCGGCGTACAGGGGATCCATGTTCTGAAGTTTGCGGCGCAAAATAAAACCGAGGCGGTAAAGACGCTGCTTACAGCGCTGACGGATCCTGCCATCGGCACCGCGTTGGCGCTGGCCAGCGGCTGCGCGCCGGCCAATGCCGTCTGCTATGAGGATGCAGCCGTCGCCGAAGATGCGCTGGTGCAGTCGATGCGGGCTACCGCCGAGATCGCTGTGCCCATGCCCAATATTCCGGAGATGGATGTGATGTGGACGGTCGTCAGCAATCTCCTGACGGACGTGAACCTGTCGGGAAAAAGCGTCGATGAGAGCTTTCCTGCGGCGTTGGAGCAGGCGAATCAGTTGATCGGCGCCATGAAGTAAGAGCGAGGAAACGCCTATGAAGAACCGCAAAAAAGATACGCTTGTCTCGTATGCCTGGTCGGGGCCGTCCTTGCTGCTGATCGCGCTGATGGTGGTGTTTCCGATCCTGTATACGGGGTATATCTCTTTGACGAACATGAACGTTTACCACTGGTTTGATTTCACCGTTGTGGGACTGGATAATTATGTCCGGGCGCTGTTCGTGTTTGATTCCGGGTTTTTGTCGGCGCTGCTGGCGACGGTCGTTTGGACTGCGGTCAATATGGCGCTGCAGCTGGTGGCCGCGTTTGTGCTGGCGACGCTGCTGAACATTGAAAAGCTGCGGCCCCGGAAGGTGTATAAGACGCTTCTCATGTTTCCATGGGCCATGCCGGGCTATGTGTCGATCTTGCTGTGGAAAACCGGTATGTTCAACACCCAGTTCGGCCTTCTCAATCAGTGGATGCAGAAGCTGGGACTTGAGGCGGTACGCTGGCTGAGCAGCGATGTGTCCGCGTTTGTTTGCTGTACGGTCGTCAATTTGTGGCTCGCGCTGCCGTTTATGATCATGATCATGGACGGAGCCATGCAGAGCATCGACAAAAGCTACTATGAAAGTGCGCTCCTGGACGGCGCTACCTGGCTGGAACGGACGCGGTTTATCACCATTCCGGCCATCCGTCCGATCATAGCGCCTGCGGTGATCATTACCGTCTTTACGACCTTCAAGCAGTTTGACGTGGTATACCTGCTGACGCAGCAGGCCGGCGCAAAGACAGGCTCAGGCTTTCACACGATCCTGACCTACGCCTATGAAAACGCCTTTATTACCAACAACTATGGCTATAGCTCGGCCATTTCCATCATTATCTTTCTTCTGCTGATCGTCTTCTCCGCGCGCTATCAGCTTCGGGAGGAGGGCGAGCGATGAACAGAAAAAAGCGAAAAGAGATCGCGGGCCTTACGCTGCTGAATCTATTCTTCATCGTTCTGTGCTTTGTGACGCTGATCCCGATCCTCTATGCGCTCAGCGTTTCTTTGAGCGGGCAGAACAGCCTGCTCAGCTCGGAGTTTTCGTTCCTTCCCAGGGATCTGACGCTGGAAAACTATAAGCAGGTGCTGTTTGGCAAGGATATCCTGACCTGGTTTGGCAATACCGTCTTTCTTGCGGCAGTCACGGTGGGGCTGTCGCTGGCGGTGGCGGTGCCCGCAGCCTACTGCTTCTCCCGGCGCCGCTTTCCCGGCAGAAGGACCATACTGAAATGTCTGGTCCTGCTGAATTCCTTCCCGGCGATTTTATCCATGTTCGCCATTTACCGGCTGCTGCGTCCGTTGGGCTTGGTGAACCACCGGGCGGGGCTGATCCTGATATATACCGGAACGATGGCCGTGTTCAGTCTGTGGAATACCAAGGGCTATTTTGATACGATCCCCACGCAGATCGAAGAGGCGGCGAGAATAGACGGCGCCAGCGATATGCAGGTGGTGCTGAAAATTGTGCTGCCTCTGGCGCGGCCCAGCATTGTGGTCACCGCCTTGATGGTGCTGATCTACGTGTGGAATGAGTATATCTATGCCACCACGTTTTTGACGGGCGAGCAGAATTATACCCTGGCGGCGGGACTCAACGCCCTGCAGGCCACGGAGATGAGCGGAAGCTGGCCGGTGTTTACTGCGGCGGCGATCACGGTTTCCCTGCCGGTTTTGATCATCTTCTTCCTTTGCCAGAAGCACATGACCTCTGGCCTGACGGCGGGAGGTGTGAAGGGATGAAATTGGACGCCATCTTGCACATCCCCATGTCGGAATACTGCCATGGACTGGATGAAACGCAGATCGTCTACCGGCTTCGCTGTGCCAGGGGCGATCTGCAGCGGGTGACGCTGTACTACGGCGATACCGCCTGCCGCGTGACGCCGATCCTTTTTACGCCGGCCGCCATGGAGAAGATCGCTTCGGACGATTTGCATGACTACTGGCAGGTGATCGTGGACAGTCCCTACAACCGCGTCTATTACTACTTTCTGATGGACGATGGGAAGCGGACGCTGCTGTATTATGGCGATGTATTCACAGAGCATTTGGTCGACGACCGCTCACAGTATTTCAAGCTGCCCTTCAACCACAGGGCGGACATTGCCGCAGTCCCCGATTGGGTGCATGACGCCGTGGTCTATCATATCTTTCCCGACAGCTTTGCTACCTCGTACCGGCACATTTCTGGGACGCCTGTGGAAACGGAGCACTGCGGCCAGCGCGTCAAAAGCCGGCTGGGCGGCACGCTGTGGGGCGTAACAGAAAACGTGGATTATTTGAAGACGCTTGGCGTGAACTGCGTGTATTTTAATCCCATTTTTGCCGCCGGAGAGTATCACAAGTATGACCTGGTGGACTACTTCCATGTCGATCCCTGCTTTGGCGGAGACGACGCCTTTCGGTCTGTGGTGGATACGCTGCATGCAAACGGGATCCGCGTCATTATCGACGGCGTGTTCAATCACTGTGGCTGGAACTTCTTTGCCTTTGACGATGTGCTCCGCAATCAGGAACGGTCTGAATACTGCGACTGGTTCTATCATTTGCAGTTTCCGGTGCAGCGCCCGGATAGCCCTGAGGCCGATCCGAGCTATGCCTGCTTTGCCTAT
>CAZWKZ010000030.1:0-12438 GCA_964633935.1 uncultured Oscillospiraceae bacterium
GCAAACGTGCGAGTTGTTCGCCGCAGGCGGAAAACGAGTGCGCTGCTGCGGGCCGCGATCCTTTTGTCGGAAAAGGCGCATTGCCTTTTTCGACAGTCTCACGCAGCCCGGCGGGTCTATCGCCCGCCGGGCTGCGTATGGCAAAGCATCACGGGTCCAGCTTCCTGCCAGCGCCCAGCTCAAAATGGTATTTCGCAATACCAAGATCGACCCTTGCATACGGGCCGCGCCCAGCCTTGGCCGTCACGCGCGCATCTGCGCAGGTAAAATAAAACTTCTGCTGGTTTATGGCCGTGGGCGCGAGCAGCGCGGCTTCAACGCCCGCGCGAAACCACGCCGGCGAAGCGTCCGTCACATTACTGACGGCTGCGGCCGGCTTCGAGCGATGCGCCGCGCCCTGCGTTTTGCCGTAGCCCACGGCGATGACGAGCGCAAGCTTTTCCCCGCTCGCGACCGAAAACGCGCCGGGGACCTTTTTATAGCTCAGCCCCACCCAGCACGTATTCAGGCCCAGCGCCTGCGCTTTCAATACCAATTGCTCGCCGTAATAGCCGCACCGTTCGTCCAGATCTCTGCTTTTTGGTCCCACGAGCGCAAAATAATTGCGCACGCCGGAAAACTTGCCATAGTGCGCCATGAAGCCGTCGAACGCCTTCGGCTCGTCCGTGACGAGCTGAATATGCAGTCCGCCTTCATGATTGCACCGGTCCACCTCCTGCCGCAGCGCCGCAAGCGCCTCGGGCGCGATCGGCCGCGGGTCATACTGGCGCACGCTGTGCCGCGCGCGCATCAGCGCCATCTGTTCCATGCCGCTTCCTCCCTGCTTGTTTTTTCCAGTATAGCACACGCCGGCGGCAAAATGTGAACAAAGCGCAAACTTTCCCCGATCGCCATGCGGTTGACACACCGATTTTCCCATGTTATGATTTAAAGTGATACATTCCGGAATCTTTACGCGCTAACACTTCCGCCCGCCGCACGCCGGCGGCAAAGGTAGCCCGCAAACCGTCCCAAGCAAAGAAAGGATGACCCAAATGGAAAAGAAGCTGACCATGCCCCGCCTGCGGCCGGAGATGCAGTCCGGCGTGCTGTGCGCCTGGCTGAAGGAGGAGGGCGACGCTGTAACCGCCGGCGAGCCGCTGTTTGAGATCGAGACCGACAAGGTCGTCAGCCAGATCGAAGCCGCGCAGAGCGGCATACTCAAGCGTCAGCTCTGCGAAGAGGGCGACACGGTAGACGTAGAAGCGCCGGTGGCCATTCTGGAGACGAAGTGAGGCGCGCGGCACCATGGGAACAAAACCGCAATGGCTGAAGGTCCGCTATAACCAACAGGCCGTGACTGAGGTCGCGGAGCTGCTGCGCGATCTGAAGCTGAATACCGTCTGCAAGGAGGCCAACTGCCCCAATCTGGGCGAATGCTACCGCAAGCACACGGCCACCTTTATGATCCTCGGCAGCGTCTGCACACGCAACTGCCGGTTCTGCAACGTTGCCACCGGCCGCCCGCAGCCGGCCGACCCGGACGAGCCTATGCACGTGGCCGAGGCCGCGAAAAAGCTCGGGCTTCGCCACGTGGTGCTCACCTGCCCCACGCGCGACGATCTGCCGGACGGCGGCGCTGAACAGTTTGCCAAGACGATCCGCGCCATCCGCGCGCTGTGCCCCGGCGTCACGATCGAAACGCTGATCTCGGACATGCAGGGCGACACTGCCGCGCTGGATATCGTCATTGCAGCCCATCCCGAGGTCTTGAACCACAACGTCGAAACGGTGGAGCAGCTGCAAAGCGCCGTGCGCTCCAAGGCCACCTATGCGCGCTCGCTGCAGGTGCTGCGCTACTGCAAGCAGAAAGATCCCACGCTTCTGACCAAGACCGGCTTCATGGTGGGTCTTGGCGAGACCGACGAGCAGATCGAGCGTCTCATGGACGACGTTCTTGCTACCGGCTGCGACATTCTGACCATCGGGCAATATCTGCAGCCGAGCGCGCAGCACTATCCGCTCGCACGCTACGTCACGCCCGAGGAATTCGCCCGGTATAAGCAGCTGGCGCTCAGCAAGGGCTTCCGCCACGTGGCCTCCGCGCCGCTGGCGCGCAGCTCATACAAGGCGTGGGAGGCCTTGGAGGACGTGCATGATCTATATTGAGACAGGCTCCGACGACGTTTACTACAATTTCGGGCTGGAATACTACTTCACTGTGGAAAAGCGGCTGGACGAGACGGTGTTTTTGTTCTGGCGCACAACGCCCACGCTGATGGTCGGCAAGTACCAGAACGTGATGGAGGAGATCAACAAGCCCTACGCCGACGCGCACGGCATCCGCATCGTCCGGCGCATGTCGGGCGGCGGCACCATCTACACAGACCTCGGCGGCTGGCAGTTCACCTTCATCCAGCACCGAGACGCCCAAGAGATCGAATTTCAGCAGTACATCGCTCCCATCATCGGCGTGCTGCGCGAGCTTGGCGTCGCAGCTGCGTTCAACGGCCGCAACGATCTGAGCATCGACGGCAAGAAATTTTCCGGCAACGCGCAGTACCGGCTGGCGGACTGCATCGTCCACCACGGCTCGCTGCTGTTTGACACCGATATCCGGCAGATGGTCGAATCGACCACCGTTGACAGCTACAAGATCCGCTCGAAAAGCATCAAATCCGTCCGCGACCGCGTCACCAACATTGCCGAGCATCTGCCCGCGCCCATGGACGCCTTGGCCTTCAAAGACTGCATGGTCCGGCATATCATGGCCGGCAGCGACAAACGCTACACGCTGACGGCAGACGACGACGCCCGCATCCGGCAGCTGGCGCAGGAGAAATTCGCCAGCTGGGAGCGTATCTACGGCGCCGATCCCCAGTTCAACATCGAGCGCACCGGCCGCTTCGCCGGCGGCAAGATGCAGTTCAAGATCGACGTGCGAAAGGGCGTCATCCAGCATGCGGCGGTCTATGGCGACTTTTTTGCCACCGTGGACGCCGAAAGCATCTGCGCCGCGCTCACAGGCTGCCGCTATGCGCGCGCGGCTGTGCTGCGCGCGCTCCGGGCGCACGGCATCGACGGCGCAGTCTACCGCATCTCGGCCGAGGAGATGGCCGCCGTCATCGCGGATTGAAGCCGCCCGGCCGCGAAGCATCCAAAATTCTCACAGAATCGAGGCGTCAATCCAATTATGCTCAACCAATTTTCCAGAACGCAGCTCCTGTTTGGCGCCGACGGCATGGAAAAGCTCTACCGCGCGCGCGTGGCCGTGTTCGGCGTCGGCGGCGTGGGCGGCTATGCCGTCGAGGCGCTGGCCCGCAGCGGCATTGGTACGCTGGATCTCATCGACGACGACAAGGTATGCCTGACGAATCTCAACCGCCAGATCATCGCCACGCGCAAGACCGTGGGGCAGTACAAGGTCGACGTGGCCGAGCGGCGCATTTTAGAGATCAACCCCAACGCCGTCGTCCACACCTACAAAACCTTCTACATGCCGCAGACGGCCGAACAGTTCGACTTCACCCAGTACGACTATGTCATCGACACCATCGACACCGTCACCGGCAAGATCGAGCTGGTGCTGCAGGCGCAGCGCGCCGGCGTGCCGGTCATCAGCTGCATGGGCGCGGGAAACAAGGTCGATCCGACCGCCTTCGAGGTGACGGATATCTACAAAACGTCTGTGTGCCCGCTGGCGCGCGTCATGCGGCACGAGCTGAAAAAACGGGGCGTAAAGCATTTGAAGGTGGTCTACTCCAAAGAGCCGGCCATCACGCCCATCGACGACATGTCCATCAGCTGCCGGACCAACTGTATCTGCCCGCCCGGCACACAGCGCAAGTGTACCCAGCGCCGTCAGGTCCCCGGCAGCAACGCCTTTGTCCCTGCGGCAGCAGGGCTGATCATCGCCGGCGAAGTGGTAAAGGACCTGTCCGGTTATCAAAGAACGAGCTAACCGATTCCGGGCGAAGCAGCGGCGATAGCGCCCGGCCGTCGGGCACAGCGCCGTCCACCCGGGAACTCGGATGGACGGCGCCGCGCTTTCTGCCGCGGGTCATTCCATTTGCGCCGCAGCGGCGGCGAAAATTTCGCTGCATATTGGGATTTGGCGCTGGTCCTTGCCTGATTTTTTCAAACCGTCTCATTGCATACAGCCGTAAAATGGAGTATCCTGGACGCAGGAGGTGTCGCAGATGGCAAACGAGGAGAAAAAAGATTTTAACGCGATGCTGCATAAAGACACAGATATGCCGAAGATCCAGATCGTTACCGACACGGCCACGATCAAAAAGTACGGCGGCGAGCGGATGTATTTCGCCCCGCCGGTCATGTACGACGCGATCATGAAAACCGTCCCGTATGGAAAGCTGACGACCGTCGGCGAGATCCGGGCGTACCTGGCCAAGAAAAATCACGCGGACTTTACCGATCCGATCACCGCAGGAATTTTCGTCTCCATCGCGGCCTGGGCCAGCTTTCAGCGCACGGAGGATCCAACGCCATACTGGCGGACGCTGAAAGCGAACGGAGAGCTGAACCCCAAATACCCCGGCGGAGTCGCAGCGCAGAAGCAAATGCTGGAGGCCGAGGGCCACCGCGTCATACAAAGGGGCCGGACAAACCTCCGCTATTATGTTGATCGCTATGAAGACGCGCTCTGCGCTCTGGCGGCAGAACCGCAGAGCGTAAAAGCAAGCGGCGGCACGGCATAAGCGCAGCGCAGGAATTCCCCCATTTCAGAAGATCCCATGCAAAAGGGCCTCGCTTTTTCAAGATCAAAACACGCCAATAGGGACAAAATCGGCCGCGATGCAGTTTTTTCTGCATCGCGGCCGTCTTTTTATTGCTATTTTACGGGCAGCTCTACAAAAAAGGTATTCAGGCCGCCGCTGCTCTCTGCCCAGATGCGGCCGTGGTGGGCCTGAACGATGCTCTGCGCGATGCACAGGCCAAGGCCAAAGCTGCCGTCACGGCTGCGCGCAGGATCGACGCGGTAAAAGCGCTTGAAGATGTTTTTCAGCTCCTCGCCGGATAGCGTCTGTCCGGGATTGGATACCGACAGGCGGCAGTGATGCTTCCCCGCCCGCTGCAGACAGACCGCCGTGCGGCCATGCGGCGCGGAATACTTCTGGGCGTTGTCCAGCAGAATATCCACCGCCTGCTGCAGCTGCTGCTCGCTGCCGTTCACGACCACGCCGCTTTGGATCTGGCTGGACAGCGCCAGTCCCTTTTCAAAAAACACCGGTTCGAACGGAAGAAGCGCCTTTTCTACCGCATTGCTGAAGTCAAAGGGCGAAAACGCCGTCTGGCTCTGCTCGCTGTCGGCCCTGGCCAGATCGAGCAGCCGCTCCACCAGATTGCGCATCTGACGCGACATGGTCAAAATGCTGCCGGCAAACTGTGCCCGGCTGGCGTCGTCATACTCCGGATTCTGCAAAAGCTCAGCGTTCGTCATAATAACGGCCAGCGGCGTTTTCAGCTCGTGCGACGCGTCCGCGACGAACTGGCGCTGCTGCTTCCACGCCGCATCCACGGGCTTGACCATCCAGACGGCCAGCAAAATACTCACCCCAAGAAACAACAGCAGACACAGCACGCCGACACCGGCGCAGTTTTTCGCCAGATTCCGCAGCGTGCTCAGCTCGCTGGTAATATCGGCAAAGACGACGCGCTGGCCTGCCGGCGTCTCGGCGCGGCAGAAACGAAGGTTGTATTTTTCAATGACGCCGGTCTGCTCACGGCTTTCTGCGACCGTCTCGAGCAGCTCCAGCAAAAACGCCTCGTCGGAAAGATCGTAATATCCGCCGCCTGCAGCGCTGATATCGCCCCGCTTTTCTATCTGCACGACAAAATACGGCAGGCGCAGCTGGCCGGTCTGCTCATCCGGCCGGCCGGGCTGAAAGGGCTTGGCGGCCGCAGCCTGCATCATGCTGACGCTCTCGTTTTCCAGATTCTGCTTCGTAAAATGATAGAGCATCCCGAAGACCAGGCACAGCAGCGCCGTCGCGATCACCATAATGACGGCGACAAATTTGATCCGCAGCCTTTTCAGCAACCTTCCTCCACCTCCAGATGGTAGCCCAGTCTTCGGATCGCCTCAATGCGGATGTTCGAGCCGATGCTGCTGAGCTTTTTCCGCAGAAAGCCTACATAGACCTCTACGTGGTTCTCTACCGCGTTGGAATCATATCCCCACACCCTGGCAAGGATCACCTCTTTGGACAGCACATTTCCCTTGGACTGCATCAAAAAGCGCATCACATCAAATTCCTTGGCCGAAAGCCGGACGCTCTGATCCGCACAGACCAGCATGCACGTGCCAAGATCCAGCGCCGTGTTGCCCAGCACCAGCTCGTCGACCTGTCCGCCCTGCCGCCGCAGAAGCGCGTTGATGCAGGCGAGCAGCTCTCTGCTGTCAAAGGGCTTGGTCAAGTAGTAATCGGCCCCGGCGTTTAGCCCTTCGATCCGGTCTTCCAAGCCCGAGCGGGCCGTCAGCATCAAGATCGGCGTCCCGCAGCGCTTGGCGCGCACCGTGCGCGCCACCTGATAGCCGTCCATCTTTGGCATCATCACATCCAAAATCAGCAGATCGTAGATCCCAAGCTCGGCATATTGCGCGCCCTCCTCGCCGTCGTACACACACTCGACGGTAAAGCCCTTTTTCTGCAAAAGCGACTTCAGCGACTCGGCCAGCAGTTTTTCATCTTCTATGATCAGGATTTTCATCGCATGCCTCCATACGCGCTGTCGTGTTTTTATTATAATACACGCAATTGCTGAATTGAAGCTGAATGCACGCGCTGTTTACATTTCATTTACAATTCTCCCAGCTTTTTTCAGCCTGCGTTCAGCGAAAGCTGGTATCGTATTGCCGGATGCAGGCGCCGGCGCGCACGCATCGTTGTAAGATCCAGCCTGCGGCAGCCGAGCGCATGCCGCGCATGCACCAAAAAGGAAGTGAATCGATGCAGTTTCGTCACGAATGGAAGCATGAGATCTCCCGCATGGATATGCTCGTGCTTCGCCAGCGGCTGCGCGCCGTCGCACAGCCGGACCTTCACGCGGCCGGCGGCCGCTATCAGATCCGCAGCCTCTACTTTGACACGCCGTCGGACAAGGCGCTGCGCGAAAAAATAGACGGCGTCAGCCGCCGGGAAAAATTTCGCATCCGGTACTATAACGGCGATCTGTCTGTGATCCATCTAGAAAAGAAGAGCAAGCTCGCCGGTCTTTGCAGCAAGCAGATCGCCGGTCTTTCCGCGTCCGAGGCGCAGGCCATTTTAGACGGCCGTCTGGACTGGATGCCGGTCAGCGGGCGGCCTGTCGTGCAGGAGCTTTACAGCAAAATGCGCACGCAGCTGCTTCGTCCCCGGACGATCGTGGATTACACGCGCGAGCCGTTCGTCTACCCGCCGGGAAACGTCCGCATCACGCTGGATTACGATATCCGGACGGGTCTTTGCTGCACAGATTTTTTGAGGCCCTGCATCACCATTCCTGCCGGCGACGCGCCGGTTATTCTGGAGGTGAAGTGGGACACATTTCTGCCCGGCGTCATCCGCGACGCCATCCAGCTGGAGGACTGCCGCAGTCAGTCTTTTTCCAAATATGCACAATGCCGTATCTACGGCTGAATAAAAGGAAGGAGCGCCCATTATGAAGACTTTTCAGGACATTTTCAAATCCAGCTTTCTGGAGAACGTGACCAGCGTCAGCATTCTGGACATGCTTTTGGCTCTGATTCTGGCCTTTGGCATCGGCATGTTTATTTTTCTGGTCTATAAAAAGACGTACCAGGGCGTCATGTACTCCTCCAGCTTCGGCGTAACGCTCATCGCCCTGACGATGATCACCACCGTCGTCATTCTGGCGGTCACCAGCAACGTCGTGCTCTCGCTCGGCATGGTCGGCGCGCTGTCCATCGTCCGCTTCCGCACGGCCATCAAAGAGCCGCTGGACATCGCCTTTTTGTTCTGGTCCATCGCCGTCGGTATCGTACTGGCAGCGGGCCTGATCCCGCTGGCGGTCATCGGCAGCGTCGTCATCGGCGTGATTTTGCTGGTGTTCGTCAACAAAAAGAGCCACTGCAATCCCTATATCGTGGTGCTGCAATGCGAAGACCATACCGCCGAGGTGGCGGCAAAGCAATATCTGGACGAGCAGACCCGGCGCTGCGTGGTCAAAAGCAAATCCGCCAGCAAGGGCGCCGTCGAACTGAATCTAGAGGTCCGATTGAAGGACGATAACACCGATTTTATCAATACGCTCTGCGCGATGCGCGGCGTCAGCAGCGCCGTTCTGGTCAGCTACAACGGCGACTACATGGGATAAGGAGCCTGCCATGTCAACGCACAAACACATTGACCGTATCTGCGTTGCCGCCGTGATCTTCTCCGTGCTCCTCACGCTCGTATTCATGAATGGCGCTGCGCTCGGCATTCAAGCCGCAGACTCTGTCATCGGATATGAGGACCGGCTGTTCGACACCTCCCGCGTGCACACCATCGAGATTGTGATGGATGACTGGGACAGCTTTATTCAGACCTGTGAAAACGAACAATACAGCCTCTGCTCGGTCATCATCGACAAGGAAAGCTATAAAAACGTAGCCATCCGCGCCAAGGGCAACACCTCGCTCACTTCTGTGTCCAGCATGGACTCAGAGCGCTACAGCTTTAAGATCGAATTCGACCACTACGACAGCACCAAAAGCTATCACGGTCTGGATAAGCTCAGTCTGAACAATCTGATTCAGGACAACACCTGCATGAAGGACTACCTGGTCTACCAGCTGATGGGGCAGTTTGGCGTGGACGCGCCGCTGTGCAGCTACGTCTACATCACCGTCAATGGCGAGGACTGGGGCTTGTACCTCGCGGTGGAGGGTGTAGAAGAAGCCTTCTTGCAGCGCAGCTACGGCAGCGATTACGGCGAGCTGTATAAGCCCGACGCAACGCAGCTTGGCGGCGGCCGCGGCAACGGCAGGAATTTTGATATGGACGATTTCATAGACCCCGCCGGCGGCTCTGACACACAAGCACAAGACGCAGCCGGCGGCCGGGAAAAACGCTTCCGCTCCGACGATTCCTTTGACGGCGCTGCGCCTGATGGCCTCTCGGGCTTTGACTCTGACGCAATACAGCCGCCTGAAGGCGCGCATCTACCTTCCGCGCCTGAAAACACAGATACCGGTCCCTGGCAGGATCCGCAGGAGTTTGGCCAGATGGATACCGGTGGCGCGCAGGCGTCCACAGCGCCAGACGGCGATTTTGGGCCAGGCCAGATGGATCCGGGCGGGATGGGCACCGATGACGTCAAGCTGCAGTATATTAACGACGATCCGGACAGCTATCCCAATATTTTTGACAACGCAAAGACCGACGTGTCGGACGCGGATCAGCAGCGGCTGATCGCATCGCTCAAATCGCTCTCGGCCTGCGAGGATTTGGAGTCTGTCCTTGATATCGACGAGGTTTTGCGCTACTTTGTCGTGCACAACTTTGTCGTCAATGACGACAGCTATACCGGCGACATGATCCACAACTACTATCTCTATGAAGAAGACGGCACGCTCTCGATGATCCCCTGGGACTATAACCTTGCATTCGGCGCGTTTGGCGGCGGCGATGCCACATCCGCCGTCAACGACGCCATCGATAATGTGCTCACCGACCGGCCCATGCAGGCATGGATCTTCTCTGACGAGCGCTATACCAGCATGTACCATTCGCTGTACGCGGAATTTTTATGCAGCGCCAATCTTTCGCAGCGCATCGACGAGACGTATGAACTGATCGCGCCTTATATTGAAAAGGACCCCAGCAAGTTCTGCACCTACGACGAATTCGAGTCCGGCGTACAGACGCTGAAGCAGTTCTGTGCGCTGCGCGTACAGAGCGTGCAGGGCCAGCTGAACGGCACGATCCCCTCGACTGCCGAGGCGCAAAACGAGGATAGTAGCAGCCTCATAAGCGCCGGCGAGCTGCAGCTGTCGGATATGGGCGCTATGACGGCCGGCGGCGCGGGCGGCGGCAAGCAGGGCGGCAGTATGCCTGATCATCGAGACGGCGGCATGCCTGATAACCGGGATGGCGGCATGCCAAACGGCATGGAGGGCAGCCGGCAGGCTCCTTCGCCGGATGACGCCGCGCCGGATCAGACGGCCCAGCCGCAGCCGAACGGTCCGTCTGGATAACAACGCGCCTCGCTTCCCAAAAGCAGCCAAACCGACCCCGCCCGGCCCGTACAGACAGATTTGTACGGGCTGGGCGGGGCCTTCTCATGAGATCTGGTACAGCCGCATCCAGCTGTCGACCTGCAGCATATATGCGATCATCTGCGGCCCGGCCATCAGCTGCCCAAACCAGGGCCTGCCATAGTCCTTTGGAGAGGACAAAAAACGCTCCGCCTTTTCCCGGTCAAGAAATCTGTTGATCGGCGCCGTCCGGTCCTCCAGGACCTTTCGAAATCTCTGCGTAAGGATCGCCTCATAGGCAGGATTGTACGTTTTGGGATATGGGCTTTTCTTCCGGTACAGGATCTCCGGCGGCAGAAGCCCGGCGCAGGCGTCGCGCAGCAGCGCTTTTTCCGTCCCGTCCCGGTATTTCATGTGCCAAGGTACGTTGTAAAGATATTCTACGATCCTGTGGTCGGCGAAGGGCACGCGCGCCTCCAGCCCGCAGGCCATGCTGGCCCGGTCCATCCGGTCAAGCAGCGTCTGCATGAACCAGCGCAGGTTCAAATAGCCAACCTCCCGCCTGCGCCGCTCCTCCGCCCTCTCGCCGGGAAGATGCGCAGCGGCCTTCAACGCGTCCGTATAGCGCTGATGCATATAATCGTCAAGCCGGAGCGACGCGATCACATCGTCCCTCAGCATGCACGTTCTGGCAGATATATCATACGACCATGGGAATCCGTCTGCCTGCAATAGCTCCTGCCGGTAAAACCACGGATAGCCGCCGAAGATCTCGTCTGCGCACTCGCCCGTCAGCGCGACTTTGTTGTGTTCCTTGACAAGCGAGCAGAAATATAGCAGCGACGCGTCCACATCCGCCATGCCGGGCAGGTCCTTGGCGCGGACCGCATCGTCTAGCAGATCCGCAAGCAGCACATCGTCACATTCCAGATACGTATGCCGCACGGGCAGCTTTGACAGCAGCATATCTACATACGGCCTGTCGCGTGTCGGCTGGAACGGGTTGGAATGGAAAAAGCGATTGTTGGCACTGAAGTCAAACGAGAAGGTATTCAGCGTCCCGCCGCTTTCTTCCATACACGCTGCGGCGACCGCCGTAATGACGCTCGAATCCAGTCCGCCGGACAAAAAGCTGCAGATCGGCACATCGGAGACCATCTGCCGTCGGATCGCATCGCGGACAAGGAAGGAGACCTTCTCCACTGTCTGCTGATAATCGTCCGTATGCGGCCTTGCCTCCAGCGTCCAGTAGGGATATCCGGCGCTTTGCTCCCGCGAAAAGAGCAGATATTCTCCGGGCCGCACCTCTTGTATATCCCGGAACACGCCGTTTCCGGCGGTTCTGGCCGGTCCGATCGCAAAGATCTCCCGAAAGCTGTCGTCATCCGCCTGCGGTATGACGCTCGGATGCTGGAACAGCGCCTTCATCTCCGAGCCAAACACCAGAAGCCCATTTTGCAGCGTATAGAACAGCGGCTTGACGCCGAGCCGGTCCCGGCAGAGCGCCAGCCGCTTTTTTCTGCCGTCCCAGATCGCAAACGCGAATATGCCGTTCAGCATCTCGGCGCACGCAAGGCCATATTCCATGTACGCGTACAAGATGACCTCGGTATCCGCCGTCGTTTCAAAGATGTAGCCTTTTCTCTTCAGTTCCGGCGCGATCTCATCCGTATTATAGATCTCGCCGTTATATACGATCACGTAGTCTGCGCCGCCGGCCCGCCGGCGCATCGGCTGCATGCCGCCGGAGACGTCGCGGATCGACAGCCTCGTGTGCGCCAAACCGACGTTCGCATCCAGATACTCGCCCGTCTGATCCTTGCCCCGATGGGCGATCGAGCGCCGCATTGCAACAAGCGTTTTGATCTGCGCAGCTTTGTCAAGCGTAAAATCGTCCTGAAAACTGCAAAAGCCTGCGATTCCACACATGTTCACACCTCCCACACAAAAGCGCCGCCTTCGGCGGGCGCATTGCCTGCAGGATATTGTATGTACCTGCCGCCTTTCGTGTGATAGACCGCCGAGGAGGCGCATCATGCGCGCGCTGCCTTTTGAAAAAAGTCGGAGCAAGCGATATAGCGCTTGCTCCGACGTGGTGCGGGCATGGGGACTCGAACCCCAACGCATCGCTGCACAGGAACCTAAATCCTGCATGTCTACCAATTCCATCATGCCCGCAAATATAAGTGACAGGGTTCCCTGTCGCTATTTTATTACCCGCTATTTTATTACCCGCTATTTTATTACCCGCTATTTTA
>CAZWKZ010000030.1:12538-15763 GCA_964633935.1 uncultured Oscillospiraceae bacterium
CGCTATTTTATTACCCGCTATTTTATTACCCGCTATTTTATTACCCGCTATTTTACACGGCGAGAAAACCAAGGCAGAGCATACCGCCCGACTCAT
The DNA here is from genome assembly GCA_964633935.1 of uncultured Oscillospiraceae bacterium. Classification (GTDB taxonomy): domain Bacteria; phylum Bacillota; class Clostridia; order Oscillospirales; family Oscillospiraceae; genus CAG-170. The sequence goes on from CAZWKZ010000030.1 coordinate 12,635, forward strand.
GTACATGCGTTATCAAAAATCATGCCCAAAGCCTTATCGGGCGCGGCGCACGGTTTACTGCCCGCGTTTATTTTAGCACACGGCAGCGCAGCTTGTCAACGCATGCGCCGCGCGCAATTCTTAACGGCTTTTCATTGCATTTTTCGCTGTAAAATGCTATGATGGCTCTGGAATTATCATCTTGCGGGGGATTGGAACGATGCAGATAGTCATTGTGGGCGACGGCAAAATCGGCAGCACGCTGGCCGAGCAGCTCTCGCGCGAAGGACACAATATTACGATCATCGACCGCAGCGGCGCGCCGCTGCAGCAGACTGCGGAGGATCTGGATATCCTCTGCGTAGAGGGAAACGGAGCCACCTGCGCCACACAGCAGGAGGCCGGCGTCGACAAATCGGACCTGCTCATTGCCGTCACGGCGTCGGATGAGCTGAACCTGCTGTGCTGTCTGGTCGCTAAAAAGCTCGGCGCGGCGCACACCATCGCACGCGTTCGCAATCCGGAATATCTCTCCAGCCTGTCTTTGATCAATGACGATCTGGGGTTGAGCCTGTGCGTCAACCCAGAGCTTACCTGCGCCACCGAGATTGCGCGCAGCCTGCGCATCCCGTCGGCCATCAAGACCGACACCTTTGCCAAGGGGCACGTCGAGCTTCTGAAATTCCAGCTGCCGGCCGGCTCCATTCTCGAGGGCCGCACGCTCATGGAGCTGCCCTCGCTCGTGCGGGCAAAGCTGCTGGTCTGCGCGGTCGAGCGCGGCGAGCAAGAGATCTATATTCCCTCCGGCCAGTTCCGCCTCGCCGCAGGTGACCGCGTCAGCTTTGTCTCCAGTCTGCGTGACGCGCAGTCCTTCTTCCGCCAGATGCGTCTGGCCGTCAGCCCCATCCGGCAGGTGATCCTGGTCGGCGGCGGGCGCATTGCGTACTATCTGGCCCGGCAGCTGCTTGACTCGGGGCTGGGCGTCAAGATCATCGAATCCAACCATGCCCGCTGCGAGGAGCTTTCGGCGCTTCTTCCGAAGGCCACGATCCTGTACGGCGACGGCACGAACGAGAGCATGCTGCTCGAATCCGGTATCGAGCAGGCCGACGCCTTCGCCGCGCTCACCGGCATCGACGAGGAAAACATCCTCATGAGCCTGTATGTGCGCAAGACCTGGCCCAAAATCAAGGTCATCACAAAGCTCATCCGGCATTCCTTTCAGAATATCATCGGCGCGATGGACCTTGGCAGCGTCTATAACCCGCGCTACAGCGCGTCAAATCTCATCTGCCGGTACGTGCGCTCGATGCAGGCCACAACAGGCTCCACCATGGAGACGCTCTACAAGCTGGTCGGCGGCAAGGCCGAGGCGCTGGAGTTCCGCGCGGCGGAGCGTTCCGCCGTCTGCGGCGTGCCGCTGCAGAATCTGCAGCTGAAGAAAAATCTGCTCATCGGCTGCATCAACCGCGGCGGGCGCATCCTCATCCCCAGCGGCAGCGATACCATCGAGCCAGGCGATACCGTCGTGGTCGTAACCAGCGTCACAGGACTCAAAGCGCTGGAGGATATTCTGGACAAGCGAAGAGGATAGGCCATGAACAAGCGGATGATTCTCTATATCCTGAGCACGATTTTGCTGATCGAGGCGGCGTTCATGCTGCCGTCATTTGTCGTGGCGCTTCTGTACCGCGAGTCGGCCGGCCGCTACTTTTTATACACCATCGCGGGCGCGGCGCTGGTCGGCCTGCTGCTTCGCGCGCTGGCAAAGCCCAAGCACAAAACCATCTATGCCAAGGACGGTCTTGTCACCGTGGCGCTGAGCTGGATCGTGCTCTCGCTCGTCGGCGCGCTGCCGTTTACGCTATGTGGCGAAATCCCGAGCTATCTCGACGCCGTGTTCGAGACGGTCTCCGGCTTTACGACGACCGGCTCGAGCATTCTTCCCAACGTCGAGGCGCTCAGCCGCTGCATGCTCTTCTGGCGCAGCTTTTCCCACTGGCTGGGCGGTATGGGCGTGCTGGTATTTATGCTGGCGCTGTTCAGCCTCGAAGGCGGACAGGCCATCCATCTGCTGCGCGCTGAAAGCCCGGGACCGACGGTCTCCAAGATGGTGCCGCGCATGGCGGACTCTACAAAAATCCTCTACGGCATCTATTTGGCGCTGACCGTCATCCAGGTGCTGTTTTACCTGGCGGGCGGAATGCCGCTGTTCGACAGCCTCTGCCATGCGTTCGGTACGGCGGGCACCGGCGGCTTCAGCATCCGGTCCGCCTCGATGGGCGCATACGGCTATTACGCGCAGATTGTAACGACCGTATTCATGATCCTGTTCGGCGTGAATTTCTCGGTCTATTTCTTCCTGCTGCGGCGCAAACTTGATCTTGTATATAAAAACACCGAGCTGCGGTGGTATCTGATCATCATCGTATGCGCCGTCGCTCTGATCACCGCCAACGTTCTGCCGCTGTTTCCCAGCTTCTACGATGCGCTGCATCACAGCGCCTTCGCGGTATCGTCCATCATCACGACCACAGGCTTCTGCACGGTGGACTTTAACCGCTGGCCGGAGTTCTCGCGCATCATTCTGGTGCTGCTGATGCTTGTCGGCGCGTGCGCCGGCTCGACCGGCGGCGGACTGAAGGTCTCGCGCGTGGTCATTTTGACGCGCGCAGCCATGACGGAGCTTCGCCGTCTGGTGCGTCCGCGCACCGTCAAGGTCATGCTGATCGACGGCAAGCCCGTCAGCCGCGACACCATCCGCGCTGTGAGCGGCTATTTCATGCTGTATGTGCTGATCATGGTGCTGTCGGTGCTGCTGGTCTCGCTGGACGATTTTGACGCCTCCACGACCCTCACCGCCGTCATCGCCACATTCAATAACATCGGTCCCGGTCTGGCGCTGGTCGGCCCTGTGGGCAATTTCGCGCAGTTCTCGGCGCTATCCAAAATCGTTTTGTGCCTGGATATGCTCTTCGGCCGGTTGGAGCTGTACCCGATGCTGATTTTGCTGCTTCCCAGCACCTGGCGCAAGAATTAAACAAATACCGGCTGTTCGGATGAACAGCCGGTATTTGAGACTGTCGAAAAAGGCCATGCGCCTTTTCCGACAAAAGGAACACGGCCCGCAGCAGCGCACTCGTTTACCGC
>CAZWKZ010000031.1:0-15340 GCA_964633935.1 uncultured Oscillospiraceae bacterium
TTGTCGGAAAAGGCGCATTGCCTTTTTCGACAGTCTCAGACGTCATCTTTCGATGACGTCTTTTTTGGCATGACATGCGCAAAGGCCGCGCCGCAATCCGCGCAGCCAGCGGCGCAAGTCCGCTCCCCTTCCGGCGGTTATATTACCGCAGCGGAGCAAATCATAAGCAAGGATCTTACCGAGCGCTGCGGGCGGGGCGATCCCGCTCAGGCTCCCCCGGCCCGCTCAGCGGCGGCGATAGACGGCGGCGGGGATATGGAGCGCCTGCCGGTATTTTGCCACCGTGCGGCGGGAAGCCGGGATGCCGCGCGCGGTCAGAAGCTCGCTCAATTTTTGGTCGGTCAGCGGGGCTGCCGCGTCCTCCTGCGCGATCAGCTGGGCGATCCACCGGCGCGCATGGTCGGCCGAGACGCCGCCGGACGCGCCCAGCGCCGCAGGAAGCAGCGCGCCAAGCTCGCGCACGCCGTGGGGCGTCTGGATCGTCTTGCCGTGCAGTGCGCGGCTGACGGTAGAGACGTGTATGCCGAGCGCGGCGGAGATATCCTCCATCGTCATGGCCGCAAGCGGGCCGTCTGCGGTGAAGAACGCGCGCTGGCGCTTCAAGATCTCATTGGCGCAGCGCAGCACGGTCGCTTCGCGCTGCGCGATGCAGGCAAGCGTCCATTTCGCCTGCTGCTGCTTCTGCAGCAGATACTGCCGCGCGGCCGGGTCGGCCGTTTCGCGCACGAGGCGGGAATAAAACGGACTCAGCGACGCGGCCGGCTGCCTGGACCGGTTGAACTCGGCAAACAGCGCGCCGCCATGCCGCCTTACCAGCAGATCCGGGACGAGATAGCCGGCCTCCTCCGGCGGGGCAAAGCGCGCGCCGGGCGCGGGCGAGAGCGAACGGATCACATCGCAGGCCGCGCGCACCTGCGGCTCGGATACGCCAAGCCGCGCGGCGATCGCGCCATACATCCGCTTGCCCATCTCCGGCAAAAAGCCGGCGGCAATCGCACACGGAAGGCCGGCCTCGCCGCGGGCGCGCAGCTGCAGGCACAGGCACTCGGACAGCGTTCGCGCGCCCACGCCCGGCGGGTCGAGCGACTGCACAAGAAAAAGCGCCTCGCGCCAAAGCGGCTGCTCATCAGAAGGGCCGAGCGATGCAAGCGGCGTGCGAAGATAGCCGGCGTCGTCAAGCTGCAGCACGATGGAGACGGCGCGCAGGTATACCGGCGCGCTGGGCCGCAGCCGGTCGAGCTGGAAGCGCAGATGCGTCGCCAGATCCTCGCCGTACGCCACCTGCGCGCGGTCCGGCAGATACGCATAGGACGCGCCGCCCTGCTGCGGCGCGCTGGCGCGTTCGCCGTCCATGGGATCGCCGTCGTCCTGTTCCGGCGGCGTCTCCGGCGGCATCTGCTGCGGCTCCTCCGCCGGGCAATATTCCAGCATGGGATTTTCCAGCTGCAGCGCAGACAAATAGCCGTCCAGCTCGGCGGCGTCCATATGCAGGATACGGGCGGCGCTGAGCATCTGCGGCCGCAGCTGCTGCACATTCTTTTGTCCTTGTTGAAGCTGCATGGCGTAAATCCCCAGTTTTCGTGCGAATGTTTTTTCAAATTCTAGCCGATTTCATACGCACTGTCAAGCCGCCGCAGTTTTGCGAGAGTTCGTTCTAAGATTTCCAATTATTTAGAAATTTCTATCGAAAATTCCTCAAAATAATTCAGATTTTATTTTGAACGCGCTGCGATGGAGCTGATTTTTACCGCATTTTGGCGTAAAATACTACGAGTAGTGGCACGGTTTTTGCTTATATAGTTGGTCGATGAAAAAATGAAAGGGTGTATCGTTCATGCAAAACAACACGTTCCGCCCGGATCTGCCCGGCATCCTGCTTCTTTCCCACGGGCCTTTCTGTACGGCGCTGCTGGAATCGGCGCAGATGATCGGCGGCACGGCCGAAAATGTCTGCGCGCTTCCGCTGCTCGCCGATGCAGATATCAGCGAATACGGCCGGACGGCGCTGGAGACGTTCCACGCCATGCCTGCCGGGTCGATCGTTCTGTTCGATCTGGCCAGCGGGACGCCGTTCAACCAGATGATGCTGCAAAGCGGCGGCGTCCGGTTCCCGGGTCTTTGCGGGATGAATTTGCCGATCCTGCTCGAAGCGCTTACCCTGCGCGAATTTTTGCAGGCCGAGGAGCTGGTCGCCGCGCTCGAAGCCGCCGGGCACAGCGCGCTGGTCAACATCTCCAGCTTTTTTGACGAAACCTGCAAATGATCTGGCGCAAGTCTGGCTGCCGCCGGCTTTTGTGCAGTCTGCGGCAGTCAAACGGCCCGGGATGGTGGCATAATAACGGCAAGTAGCGTATTTTGCGGCGGCGCGCAGCCCGGCGTTTTTCCTTGCGCGCAGCCGCCAGGCGGCCAAAAGCAGCCGGAACGCACAGAAACATCGTCCGGACAGCTAGGGCAATTTTACTTGCCAGAACGGGAGGTACATGCATGCGAAAGGATTCCGTTTATGAATATGTCACGTCTGCCTGCGCCCAGCAGGACCCGGTGGTAGGCGTGACCGCGCAGGAGGTGGCGGACGCGCTCTGCATCTGGCGCAACGACGCGGCGATCGATCTGAACAAGCTCGTCGCCGAGGGCCGGCTCAGCCGCCTTGGAAAGAAAAACATCCGCTTCTTCCCGCCGCCGGAGCGCGCGCCGGATGGCGGCGCGGACACGCTGCCGGACGAGCCGGAGCACAGCGCGTTCCGCGGTCTGGTCGGCGCGGCGGGGAGCCTAAAATATCAGCTGCGTGTGGCAAAGGCCGCCGTGACCTATCCGCCCTACGGGCTGAATATGCTCATCACCGGTCCGACCGGGAGCGGAAAAAGCTATTTTGCCCGCACGATCTGGTCCTACGCCAAGCAGACCGGCGCGCTGCGGCCGCAGCACGGGGACCTTCCCTTCGTGGAGTTCAACTGCGCGGAATACGCGGACAACCCGCAGCTGCTGCTCTCGCATCTGTTCGGCTATAAAAAGGGCGCGTTCACCGGCGCGGTGGAGGATAAATCCGGCTTGGTGGAGGCGGCGGACGGCGGCATTTTGTTCCTTGACGAGATCCACTGCCTTTCCAGCTCCGGGCAGGAGACCTTTTTCACGCTGCTCGATACGGGCGTGTTCCACCGCATCGGCGATAACACCCCGCGCGAGGCGCACTTCATGCTCATCGGCGCGACGACCAAGCCGCTGACGGATCTGCTCGAGACCTTTTTGCGCCGCATGCCGGTGCTGATCTCGATGCCGTCGCTCTCCGACCGGCCGATGAAAGAGCGCCTCGAGCTGATCGAGCACTTCTATTCCGAGGAGGCCGCGCAGCTCGGCCGGCCGCTGCATATCAAAAAAGACGCGCTCAACAGCATTCTCGAATATTCTCTGCATTCCAATCTGGGGGCGCTGAAAAATATGGTGCAGATCTCCTGCGCCAAGGCGCTGCTTTATCAAAACGCGCTCTCTGATCCCGCGGGCGTCATCGAGGTCAATTTTTCCGACCTGTCCTTCCAGAGCTACAACGCGCCGGTGGAGGCCGAGCGGTATCCCAACGGCGACTTCTGCTTTACCGAGGATTTGCTCGTGCCCGGCCCGCGCATGCAGGAAAGCCGGAAAAACGACTCGTCCTTTCTCGACGTCTACGACTTTATTGAAACGAAGCTGTCCGGCGGCCGGCTGCCGCACGCCGATACCGCCGACGTACAGCAGGCCATCGTCTCTGAGATCAGCGGCTATTATCTCGCCATGGAGCGCACGCTGCAATCGCCGGACACCGACGAGGAGCTGCTCAGCCGCGTGCTGCTGCCGGGCTGCATCGGTATCTGCAGCGAATTCTTGAGCCGCGCGGCATACGGTCTGGAAAAGGAATACCCCGCCATCACCGCGACGCTTTTGGCGATGCACATCAGCCAATACGTCAGCCGGATGCGCTCGGAACAGCCCGTCTTTCCGTTCCGCGTGGGCGGCGTCGTCAAAAACTATGCCCGGGAAATGGAGTTTTTGCAGAAAAACCGCGAATGGCTCTCGACCGCGCTCAAAACCAAGCTCTCGGGCGATGAGATGAGCTGCCTTGCGATCTTTCTGCACCAGGCGGGCGAAAAGCGCGACAAGCCGCCGGTATGGATCACGCTGGTGTCCAGCTGCGACGGCGTCGCCGCAGGCATGGCGCGGCATCTGAACACGATATACCGCGCAACGTATGTCCACTGGGTCGACAGCGCCGCGGACGGTCTTCTGTTCCGCGCCGTCTGTGACAATGTCGCGGCCTTCCACGGAGAGGCCGGCAATCTCATCTTCACAGATATCAAAGAGCTGGCGACGCTGGAATCCGAGCTGGTCAGAACGACGGGCGTCGCCTGCCGCGTGATCCCCGTGCTCGAGCAGAAGCTGCTTCTGAGCGCCGGACGCATCGCCATGAACCCCGTTTCGACCGATCTTGGCGCGATCCGCCGGCAGCTGCTCAACGACTATGCGCACATGATGGGGCGGTTCTTCCAGACCTCCGGCATCGACCTGGCCGCCGCGCAGCAGTCCGCCGGCGAGGCGCCGGAAAAGATCATCCTGTCCATCTGCGTCACCGGCATCGGCAGCGCCAAGGCCATCCGCGACATCCTGATCCAGCGGCTGTCGTATATCGCGCATCTGCGCGTCGTCGCATGCAGCTCGCTGGAGGACATCGACCGCCTTGCCGCCTCCTACGCCGGCGCGCTCAAGCTGATCGTCGGGACCGTCGACCCGCACATTCCCGGCGTTCCCTTCCTGACGGCCGACCGCGTATTCAGCAGCAGCGGCATGACGGCGATCGTCTCGCTGCTCGACGACTGGAACGCCGGCGAGGGCGAAACGCTGGTGCGCGCCAGCGCCGTCGGCGAGGCGGAGCTGGCGGGCCTGCTCGCCGAAAGCCTGCGCTTTCTTGCGCCGCACATCTCGCAGGAGACTGCGATGCGCTGCATCGAACAAATGGCGCGCGAGCTGGAGGCAGATTGCTACCACAGGCCGCTGCCGCAGGATGTGTACAGCCGCCTGTTCATGCACGCCGCCTCGATGCTAGAGCGCATCGCGGACGGCAACCCGCTCGAACTGGAGCCGGAGCACGAGGCGCTGATCGCGGAAAAGGCGGATTGGTTCGGCTATCTGCAGGCGCTCATCCAGCGCTCGTTTCTGCCCTTCGGCGCGCAGATCCCGCGCGCGGAGCTGTTTTATTTCATGCTCTCGCTGCCGGAAACACTCGACTAAAACGGCCGCGCGCCGCATCGGGCGGCGCCTGCGCCAGACACCGTATGAAAAAATGAGGAGGAGTTTTATGCAAACACAGAAAATCATCGTCCGCAACGCGTCCGGACTGCACGCGCGTCCGGCAAACATGTTCGTCAAGGAAGCCATCCGCCACACCGGCTGCGAGATCCTCATCCGAAAAGACGGAAAATCCTACAGCGGCAAGTCGATCGTATCCGTGCTTTCGGCCTGCGTCAAATGCGGCGCCGAGATCGAGCTGGTCGCCGACGGCGCGGATGAGCAGCAGGCGCTGCAGGACATGGTCGCCGCGGTGGAAGCCGGGCTTGGCGAATAGGCCCGCGCCGGAGGTAGACGATCATGGCAATCGTGTTTCACGGCACAGGCGTTTCCGACGGACTGGCCATGGCGCCGCTGCGCGTCTTTATCCGCACGCTTCCCGCCATCCCCGCGCAGCGCGCGGCGGACGTGGAGCAGGAGCTTGCGCGCTTCGATCAGATCCTCGAAGCGGGCCGGCAGGAGCTGCAGGCGCTGCAGGACGAATCCTTATCGCTGGGCGCAAAGGACGCGGCGGAGATCTTTGACGCGCATATGAGCATCCTAGCCGACACATACGCCGTCACAGAGCCGGTCCGCGCGCTCATCCGCGACGAGCACCGCAACGCGGCCGACGCGATCAACCGGCAGTTTGACGCGCTGGCCGAGCTGTTCCGGGGACTGGACGACGCGCTGCTTCAAGCGCGCGCGGCGGACGTAGAGGATCTAAAGCAGCTGCTCCTGCGCATCGCGCTGGGCGCTGCGCGCCAGGACCTGTCCCGGCTGGAGCAGGACGTGATCTTACTTGCCGAGGAGCTGACGCCCTCGGACACCATCCGGATGGATACCGCGCACGTCAAGGGCATCGTCACCACGCGCGGCGGCGCCACCTCGCACAGCGCGATCATCGCCCGCAGCCTCGGCATCCCGGCCGCAGCCGGCGTCGCGGGCTGGGACGCCGCCATGGACGGAAAGCTCGCGCTGCTCGACGGCGCGGCGGGCATTCTGCGCGTCGAGCCGGAGGCCGAAGCGTGCGACGCGTTTCGCGCCGCCATGGAAGACGCCGCGCTGCAGGCCCGCTCGCTCGAGCAGTACCGCACGCGCCCATCTGCGACAAAAGACGGCGCGGCGCTGATGCTCTGCGCGAACATCGGCACGCCGGAGGAGGCCGGCGCGGCGCTGCAGCTGGGCGCGGACGGCGTGGGGCTGTTCCGCAGCGAATTTCTGTTCATGGACCGCGGCGATCTGCCAAGCGAGCAGGAGCAGTTCTGCGCCTACCGCGCCGCCGCCGAGGCAATGCAGGGCCGGCCGCTGATCGTGCGCACGCTGGATATCGGCGGCGACAAAAAGCTGCCCGCGCTGCCTCTGCCGCAGGAGGACAACCCCTTCCTCGGCTGCCGCGCGATCCGGCTGACGCTGCGCCGGCAGGACGTCTTCCGGCCGCAGTTGCGCGCGCTGCTGCGCGCGGCGGCCTTCGGAAATGTGCAGATCATGTTCCCGATGATCTGTACGCTTCAGGAGCTGCGCGCGGCAAAGGCGCTTTTGGACGAAGAGCGCGCCGCGCTGCTGGCGCAGGGCACCGCCGTCGGGCGCGTAAGCGTCGGCATGATGATCGAGATCCCCGCCGCGGCCATTTTGGCGGAGGAATTCGCGCGCGAGGTGGACTTCTTTTCCATCGGCACGAACGATCTGACGCAGTACACGCTCGCGGTCGAGCGCGGCAACGATCCTATCGCGGCGCTCTATAACCCGGCGCATCCGGCGGTCCTGCGCCTGATCGCCATGACGGCGCGCGCGGCGGCCGCGCAGGGGATCGTCTGCGGCATGTGCGGCGAGGCGGCGGGCGATCTGAGCCTCGCGCCCGCCTTCGTGGGCATGGGCGTGACAGAGCTTTCCATGAGTCCGCGCCGCATCGCCGCGCTGCGCAGGCTTTTGAGCGAAATGAGCATGGACGAGTGCCGCAGGGCGGCCGAGCGGCTGCTGGATACGCGTCTATAGCGGCCCTACAAGTAGTGGCACGATTTTTGCTAATATAGATCGGCAGAGGAACACAGAAAGGAAGATGGTATGCACTACACAGGAAAAGTCGTCCTTCTGACCGGCGCGGCCGGCGGGATCGGGTCGGCCATGGCCAAGCGCTTCGCGTCGCTCGGCGCAAGCCTGGCGCTGTTGGACGTCTCGCAAACGAGCGTGCAGCAGGCGGCCGAGCGTCTGTCGCTTGACGCTGCGCGCACCTTTACCGGCGCGGCCGACGTCTCGGATGAGGAATCGGTCAAGGCGGCGATCGCGGCCGTTCTGGCGCGCTTTGGCCGCATCGACGTGCTGATAAACGCCGCCGGCATCCCCGGGCCGAGCGCCCGCACGGAAAACTACAGCTTTGCAGATTTCAAAAAGGTCTACAGCGTCAACGTCTTCGGGACCTATCTGATGATGCTGCACGTGCTGCCGGTCATGCAGGCGCAGCGCAGCGGCGCGATCTTGAACTTTGGCTCTGTTTCGGGCATGTTCGGCTATCCCTATGAGATCGCATACGGCTCGAGCAAGGCCGCCATCATTTACATGACCAAAAACGCCGCCAATGAAAACGGCGGCAACGGCGTTCGCATCAACGCCATCTCGCCCGGCTGGGTGCAGACCGGCATGATGCGCACCATCGTGGAAAGCTACAAGGACGTCGGCATTTCCAACGCCTCGGACAATGTGACGCTCGGCCCGATGGGCCGGCCCGCCGCGCCGGAGGAGATCGCAAACGTCGCGGCGTTCATGTGCTCGGACGAGGCGTCCTACGTCAACGGCTCGAACTTTCTGGTCGACGGCGGCATGACGCTGGGATAAGGAGGCGCGCAAATGGCACAAACACAGCAAACCATCGTCGTAGTCGGCGGCGTGGCCGGCGGCGCCTCTGCGGCCGCACGGATCCGCCGGCTGGACGAATCGGCCGAGATCGTGATCTTTGAGCGCGGCGAGAACATCTCCTATTCCAACTGCTGCCTGCCGTATTATCTGAGCGGCACGGTGGCAAGCAGCGACGATCTGATCATGATGACGCCGGAGGAGCTTGGCCAGCGCTTTCGCATCGACGTGCGCGTCAAATCCGAGGTCACGGCCATCGACCGCGCGAAAAAGACAGTCACGGTACTTGACGCCGCGAGCGGCAAGACCTATTGCCAGCGCTATGACAAGCTGGTGCTGTCTCCCGGCGCGCGGCCGCTCGTGCCGCGCAGCATCGCCGGAACAGACCGGCCCAACGTCTTCACCATCCGCAGCGTCTCGGACGTCTGCCGTCTCAAGGCCTATCTAGACGAGCAGGGCGCCAAGCGCGTCGTGGTCGCGGGCGGCGGCTTTATCGGCGTTGAAGCGGCCGAAAACCTGCAGCTTTCCGGCCGTCAAATCACGCTTGTCGAGATGGCGGGGCAGATCCTGCAGCCGTTCGATTTCGATATGGCGCAGCTGCTGCATCGCGAGCTGGAGGAAAACGGCGTTGCGCTTCTGCTGCACACGCAGCTGAACGAGATCGCAGACGGATACGTCATCGTACGCAAGCACGGCGGCGAGCAGGCGCTGCCTGCCGACGCAGTGGTGCTCGCGCTCGGCGTCGCGCCGGAGACGGCCCTTGCCAGGGATGCGGGCCTGACGCTGGGGCAGCATGGCGGCATCCGCGTGGACAAAAACTACCAGACGAGCGACCCCGATATCTATGCCGTCGGCGACGCGGCGGAGGTATTTTTGCCGCAGCTCCGCAGCGAGGGCCTTCTTGCGCTGGCCGGGCCTGCGCAGCTCGCCGCCCGGGCCGCCGCCGACCACATCTGCGGCCGACAGAACGACAACCCCGGCTTTATCAGCGCGTTCTGCCTGCGCGTATTCGGGCAAAACGCAGCGGCCGTGGGACTGACCGAGGCCGCCGCAAAGCAGGCCGGATATGCCTGCGACAGCGTGAGCGTCTTCCCTGCCGACCGCGTGGGCATCATGCCGGGCAGCAGCTATCTTGCGGTGAAGCTCGTCTTTGAGGTGCCGACAGGCACGCTGCTCGGCGCGCAGGCCATTGGCGCCGGCGACGCGGTCGGCCGGATGAACGTGATCGCGGCGCTGCTGCGCCTGCACGGGAAGATCCGCGATCTGAAGGACCTGAACCTGTGCTATTCGCCCGTCTACAGCACCGCCAAGGACCCTGTCAACCAGGCGGCGCTCGTGGCGCAGAATGTGCTGGACGGCACGCTGCGTCAGGTGCATGTAGACCAGGTGCGCGAGCTTGTTGCGCGCGGCGCGTACATCCTCGATGTGCGCGAAGCGAGCGAATTTGCCGCCGGACACCTGAACGGCGCGCACAATATCCCGCTCAGCCAGCTGCGCGAACGCCTGGGCGAGATCCCGCGCGAAATCCCGGTCTACGTCCACTGCCGCTCCGGCCAGCGCAGCTATTACGCGCTGTGCTGCCTGCAGGGTCACGGCTTTCAGAACGTGATCAACATCAGCGGCTCGTATCTCGGCGTCAGTCTGTACGAGGCGTTCACGGACAAGGCCGAATCGCGCGCGCCGATTTTGGACCACTACAATTTTGATTGAGCAAGGCGGTGAGCAGAATGCATGAAGCTGCGCTCGAGGCCAGGGCCGACCGCCTTCTGGCCGAGGGCTATCATTGCTCGCAGTGCGTGTTCCCGTATCTGGCCGCACAGCTGGGTATGGACCAGGCCGCGGCGCTGCGGCTGAGCGCCGGGCTTGGCGGCGGCTGCTTCCACGGCGACTCGTGCGGCGCGGTCACGGGCGCGATCCTCGCGCTGAGCATGGCTTACGGCTTCGACGCGCCGGACAGCGGCGAGCAAGACGAGATCCTGATCGCCCAGGTCCACGAGCTGGAGCGGCGGTTCATCGCGCAGACCGGCTCGCTTCTGTGCCGCGATCTGCTCGGCGGCTATGACAAGGCGGACCCCGACGTGCCGATCCCGGACGAAGCCTACCAAAACTGCGGCCGGTACTGCGCGATCGCCTGCCGCATCGCGGACGAGCTGCTGCACGCGCCCGCGCCGCGCGAAACGCCGGATTAAAGGAGGAAGGACCATATGGCAAAGCTGAAGCTTTTAGAAAACAAAGGGATCATCGGCATGATCCACACGCTGCCCCTGCCGGGAAGCATGGGCTACGGCGGGAGCATGGCGGCGGTGGTGGAACGGGCGCTGTCTGATCTTGCGGCGATGCAGCGCGCGGGCGTCGACGCCGTCATTGTAGAGAATTTCTGCGACAAGCCCATCTCGGCAAAGCTGGAGATGGAGCAGCTCGCCGCGCTCAGCGCGGTCAGCGCCGCCGTGAAACACGCCAGCACGATCCCCATCGGCATCGACGCCGCCTTTTGCGACCCCATGGCCAGCCTTGCTATCGCCGTGGCCGTCGATGCGGCATTTATCCGCGTACCAGTCTTCGTCGATACCGTGATCACCGCAGACGGCGTCGTAACGCCCTGCGCCAAGCAGCTGCAGCGCTATCGCCGCCTGCTGGGCGCGCAGGATATCGCGCTTTTGTGCGACGTACAGACCAAGCATACCTTTATGCTGAGCGCGCAGATCCCCATCACCGAAAGCGCCGCGATGGCGCAGGACGCCGGCGCCGACGCGATCATCATCACCGGCGCGCACACCGGCTGCGCCACGCCGGAGGACACGATCCGTCTGGTCCGCGAGGCGACCGCCCTGCCGGTCATCGCAGGCAGCGGCGTGAAGCCGGACAACGTCCAGCAACAGCTTGCGCTGGTCGACGCGGCCATCGTCGGCTCGTCCATGAAGGCGCACGGCCGCGCGGAAGAGCCGATCGACTTCGCGCTGGCAAGCGCCCTGATGGAGCAGGTCCGGGCCGTGCGCGCGCAGCGCGTCTGACGCGCGACGCGGGAAGGGAGGAATGCCGGCACGTCAAGCGACACAGCATAACGCCAACAGAAAGGAGGTAGACAGCTATGCGAAATATCGTTTTGACAAGAGTGGACGAGCGTCTGATCCATGGGCAGGTCATGACGTCCTGGCTCAAGCTCTGCTGCGCGAACGTGATCCTCATCATCGACAGCGCCTCGGCAACGAACGCCTTTTTGCGGCGGATCCTGTTTGCGGCCACGCCCAAGGACGTGGAGCTGCTGGTCATGACCGAGGCGGACGCCGCCGCGTATCTGAAAGAGGACTCCGCCGCAGGGGAAAAGGTGCTGGTGCTCAGCAAGACCCCGCAGCCGCTTCTGGCCATGCTGCAAAGCGGCGTGCCGCTGCAGGAGATCATCCTGGGCAATATGGGCGGCGGCCCCGGCAGAAAGCGCTTCAACAAGAGCATCAGCGCAAGCGCCGAGGAGATCCAGGCGTTCCGCGACATCGTTGCGCTGGGCGTGAACGTTTACTGCCAGATGGTTCCGTCCGATTCCAAAGAAGACGTCAGGAAGCTGCTGAAATAAAATACAAACGAAAAGGAGAGAGAATTTGTGAACGTCAGTATCCTTCAAATTTGCCTGATCGCACTGTTTTACTGTTTTTCAAACATCAGCTGGCCGTTCGGCTCCATGGGCCAGTGGGCGACCATCAACCGGCCGCTGGTCGGCGGCCTGGTCGTGGGTCTGATTTTGGGCGATCCGGTCCAGGGCACCATCATCGGCGCCACCATCAACATCATCTATCTGGGCATTCTTTCCGCCGGCGGCTCGCTGCCGTCTGATTCCGGTCTGGCCGGCGTCATGGGCACCGCGTTCGCGCTGATCGGCGGTCTGGATACCAACACGGCGCTGGCGCTGGCGGTGCCGATGGGCCTGCTCGGCTCGGTACTGTGGGTCATCACCATGACCGGTCAGTGCCTGCTGGTCCCGCTGGCCGACAAGTGGATCGACGAGGGCAAGGCCAACCGCGTCATGTGGGTCAACATGTGGATCCCCTATATCGTCAAGACGATCATCCGCTTTATCATCGCGTTCGTCATTTTGTATGCCGGTTCGAACGCCCTCGACAGCATTATTGATGCGCTGAGCGGCCGTGTGCTCGACGCGCTGAGCGTCATGGGCGGCATGCTTCCCGCCGTCGGCGTTGGCCTGATGCTGCTGGCGATCTTCAAGGGCAAGGCCCGCTGGTTCTTGTTCTTGGGCTTCTTGGCCACCAGCTTCCTGGGTCTGAACACCATCGCCGTCGCCTTTGTGTTCCTGATCGTCGCCATTTTGCTGGTCGGCTTCACCGAGGCGGACTTCTCCGGCTTCAAAAACATCCAGCAGAACAACGACATTGCCTATAAATACATCACCAAAAAAGACCTGCGCCATTCGTGGTGGCTGTGGCACTGGTTCTGCGAGTCCTGCTACAATTACGAAAGAATGCAGGGCCTTGGCTTCTGCAGCGCCATGGTCCCCATGCTGAAGAAGATCTACAAGGACGACGACGAAGCGCTGATCAGCGCTATGAAGCGCCACGCCATGTTCTTCAACACCGACCACGACTTCGGCGGTATGATCCTGGGCATCTGCACCTCCATGGAGGAGCAGCGTCGTGACGGCGCCGATATCCCCGACGAGGCGTTCGTTTCCTTGAAATCCGGCCTCATGGGTCCGTGCGCCGGCATCGGCGACACGCTGTCCCAGGTGGTGCTGCTGCCTGTTCTGTCCGTTATTTTCATCAACCTGGCCACGCAGGGCGCTGTCTGGGCGCCGATCGCCTATACCGTGATCTTCATGCTCATTTTCTACGGCGTGGGCTACTGGATGCTGAACGTCGGCTATAAGAGCGGCGGCGAGGCCGTTTTGAAGCTGATGGAGAGCGGCATCTTTGACAAGGTCATTCAGGTCGCCAACATTCTCGGCTGCGCCGTGGCAGGCGCTCTGATCTGCAGCTATGTCGGCTTCAACTGGAACGTCGTCATGATGCAGGAGGGCGTCGAGGTCTTCAACCTGCAGACCGGCGTGTTTGACGCAATTTTGCCCAACATGATGCCGCTGCTGCTGACCATGGGCGTATACGCCCTGGCCAAGAAGGGCGTCAAAAGCTCGTACATCACCTTCGGCACAATGGTTCTGGGCTTTGTGCTCGGCGTGCTCGGACTTGTGGCGTAACGCGTTATGTTTTGCAGATGGGCGGCGCACCGCCGCCCATTTGCCATCATCTGACCCATCGCAGACCCGTTTATATTCGCAACAGGAGGAAGCAACATGCGTATCAGTATTGTCGGTATGTTTGTCAAGGATTTGGAAAAGGCCAAGGACTTTTTCGTCAGCTACTTCGGCGCGCAGGTGCACGCAGTCTACAACGAAGAGGAAAACGGCTTCTATTCCTATATCCTGAAGTTTGACGAAGGACCCAAGCTTGAGCTGATGACCAAGCCGGAGATCGTCGATGAAAAAAAGGACCCCAACCGCACCGGCTTTGTCCACATCTGCCTGAAGGTCGACAGCCGCGAGAAGCTCGACGAGATCACCGAGCGCTTCAAGGCCGACGGCTACCAGATCCTGTACGAGCCGGCGACCGTCGGCGGCAAGGAGACCCGCGCCATCACCTTTGAGGACAATATTCTAGAGGTCAGCGCCTGAGGCAAGCCGCGAAAGATTCTACACAGGAGGAGACATACGATGAAACAAGAATTTTTCAAGAAGAAAATGGTCATTGGCATGGTCCATCTGCTGCCCATGCCCGGCAACGCCGCGTATCGCGGCAGCAAAGAGGAGATCGAGCGAAACGCCATCGCCGACGCGCACACGCTGATCGATTCCGGCGTGGACGCCATCATGCTGGAGAACTTCAGCGACTGGCCCCAGTACAGCACCGAGGTGCCGCTGGAGGCGTACTCCTTGATGCTGAGCATCGCGACAAGGATCAAGTCGTTTTGCCCGCTGCCCTTCGGCGTGAACATCGAAATGAACGCCTACGTCCAGGAATGGGCGATGGCGTATGCCGTCGGCGCGGATTTCATCCGGCTTGAGGCGTTTGTCGACAACCGGGCCGGCTCGTTCGGCTATATCGAGGCCTGCTCCACCCCGCTTGCTAAGATCATGCAGGACTATCCCTCCGACACCATGCTCTTTACCGACGTACATACCGCCGAAACCTACGGCGTACCGAATATTCCGATCAACGAGGCCGCGCAGAACGCGATCAACCACGACTCCAACGCGATCATCGTCACCGAGAACGACCAGAACAAGCGCGTCACGGTCGAGGACGTCAAGTCCATGCGCGAGACGATCGGCGATTTCCCGATCATCGTCGGCTCCGGCGTCAAGACGACAAATGTCCTGGACTATCTGCAATATGCCGACGCGGTGATCGTCGGACGCGGCTTTAAAACAGGCGACAACGTCGATGCGGCGCTTGTCACCGAGTTTATGAACATCGTCAGATCGAAATACAACTGCGCACATGGCTGCGGCGCTGCCGTCCGGCCAAACAAAAGCCCGCCGGTGCTGCGCACCGGCGGGCTTGCCTGTCGCTTATTTTGCGGTCGTTTCTTTTTTCTGCAGCTTCTTCTGCAGCCAGTCCCTGCCGTCGACATAGCGCGAGACGATGAACGAGACCACGTAGTCGCCGGCCGCGTTGACCATGGTCGCGGGCGGGTCGATGAGGTTCGCCAGCGCGATGGAGATGGGATAGGCCACGGCCAGCTGGTCGGGGAAGAAGATGGTGCACAGCACCAGATCGCCCGTTCCGCCGCCGCCGGGGATCCCGGACATGGCGACCGACGAGAACACGGCCACGATGATGGCCAAGATCGCGCGGCCGGTGTTGAAGTCCTGGCCGAAGAAGGCGAACAGGAACGCGACCTTCACGATCGCGCCCATGGCCGAGCCGTCCATGTGCATCGTCGCGCCCAGCGGCAGCACGATCTCGGAGACGTCCTTGCTGATGCCGGTCTTCTCGGCCGCCTCCATATTGGTGGGGATCGTCGCGACCGACGAGCACGTACCGAACGACACGGCCGCCGGCGCAAAGAGATGCTTGAGCATGACCTTCGCGCCGCCCTTGCCGCCGCCGAAGCGGGCGTAGATGGGGAAGAAGACGAACATGTATGCAAAGCACATCACATAATAGATGATGAGCGTGCGGCCGTAGTCGCCGAT
>CAZWKZ010000032.1:0-15222 GCA_964633935.1 uncultured Oscillospiraceae bacterium
CGCAGGCGTGGGGTCGAACATTCGCCAGCCAAAATCATCCGTATAGTACTCTACCCACGCATGCGCCTCATCCTGCGTCACATCGGTCCATTCCCCCGCCGCGGCCTGCACCATATAGCCCGTTACATAGCGCGCCGGTACGCCGAAGTGGCGCAGCAGCACTGCCGCGGCCGTGGCAAAGTGCACGCAGTAGCCGGTGTCGCTTTCAGATAGAAACCATGCCGCAAAGTCCTCATCATCCGGTACGCGGGGCGTATTGAGATCATACGTCTTCCCCTGCTGCACCAATTCTATCACATACAACACCACCGCGAGGCGAGACGCCTCGGCAGAGGAATACGGCACTGACGGCTCATCGCCGTAAGTTTCGCTCAGAAACGCGTCTAGTTCCTCCGGCAGCTGCGTATAGGTCTCATAGACAAACTCGCGGTATGCCTCGTCCAAGGCCGCATTCTGCTCCGCCTGCCAGATCTCCGATCCCCAGCCAAGCGTATACTGCGTCTGCTGCAGCGGATTTTTGATGTAAGCGTCATAGATCGGCTCTGCGCTTTCCGGAAGCTCTGTGAGCGCGAACGGCGTATAGTACACAGAGGATTTCATGTCCGTCTCGATCTGCACCTGCTGCTGCTCATACGCGCCGCCGAACAAAAGCACGTCCTGCGCAATCTGTACGCTGGCATAGTCGCTGTCCGCGACAGCCAGCCACTGGTTGTCCTGATATACGCCCAACGAGCAGCCGCGCAGATAATACGTCTTCTCGAACTGCGAATAGACTCGCATCACGTGCCGGCCTGTCAACCGCTGCGGGCCGACCCGACCAAGATTCGCCTTGCTGACGCTACTGTCCCATACGCGGCTGCCCAGCGTGCTTGGCGCAAAGGGCGAGACGAACTGCACCTGCCCTGTGGCCTCGTTCGCGCGGAAGACCGTCAGCTTGTCCGCGATCTGATTGACCTTGGGCCGCAGCGACTCGGACCAAGCGCTGCGCTCATAGCCGCTTTGCGGAAACAGCGCGTATAGCCCCAGCATCAAAATAGCCAGCGGCAGCATCAGCGCCAGCGCCAGCGCGCCGCCCTCGCGCTCGCTGCGCTTTCTCTGCTGCTGCGTCAAAAGCAGCAGCACCAGCGCGCCAATGAGCAGCAAGACTGCCCACGCTGCCGGTACGCTCTGCAAAATGATCAAGCACCCGACCAGCGGCAGCACGCCGCACACGGCTGCCAGCCAGAGCGTATTTTGCCCGCGCACCGTCCAGGCCGCGATCAGCGAGAGCAGCGCGCCAATCATAACAAAAAACACTGTGGCAGTGGCGCCGGATTCCTCCTGCATCAGTCTGACCGTCTGCAAGCTTTCAAACGCGGATGCGTAGACGCTGCTGATGGTCTCGATCGCCACGCTCGCCGAGCAATAGAGCGTCAGCCGGAAGTAATATCCCGCCCCAACTGCGGCCAGCGTGAGCGCAAGCAGCCCGATCCAGCCGCGTCTGCGGCCGCATAGAAACGAGAAAACGGCGCTTAGCGCAATCAGACACAGCGCCAGCGTCCAGCCCTCTGCAGGCACGTCAAAGGCCGTCACAATGCAAAACACCGCGCCGGTCGAGATCGCCGCCGCGCAGGCAAACGCCGTCAGAAAAGGCACGAACTTTTTCACACCACCGCTCATGTCGCCGCCTCCTCTTGCGCCTGTATCTCACACTCGGGATGGATGTGATAGCGCCAGTCGGCGCGCGGAAAGCTCCTGCCGGCGATCGACGGCGTATTCTCGCGCAGCCGCGTATGCAGAAGCTCCGCGATCAGCTCGTCAAGCTCCTGCTGCGACGCGACGCTCCTGCTCTGCGGCTCAAAACCGGCCGGGTCGATCCAGCAGACCTCGTGGCGCACCTCGCGCCCGACGAGCCAGCCGGAGAGCCATAGCAAAATATCCAGCGTACTGTCAAGCGTCTGCCGCGTCCCCGCCCAGTCGAGCGAGACGATCACCTGTCCGCGGTTTGGCTCAAGCGGCTCTCGCACGATCAAGTTGTCCGTCTTGGCCGACAGCTTCCAGTGTACGTCCCGCATCTGATCGCCCGGCTGATACTCACGCAGCTCATGTATCTCGGAAAAGCCGCCGCCGTATTTTGGCCGGTGCGAGCGCGACTGGAACTGGCTGAGATTCGGAAGCTGGCGCGGCGGTTGCGCATCCGGCAGCACGGCGCAAGTCCCAAGCGCCGGCAACCGCAGCGGCAGCACGAACAGCCCCAAATAGTCGTATACTCTGCCCTTGGAAAGCGCATAGCGGTAGCTTCCGCAATGCGCCGTCGGCACCTGCACCACGCAGCTGCTTTTTGCGGCCAGCTGCAGGCGGATCGCCTTTTCCTCACCGCTCAGCTCGTCCGTGCGCGTGAGGATAAAGCGGTAGAGCGGCGCCGGCAGGCGCGAGCGCGCGCCATTTTGAAAGACCAGCCGCGCCTGCGCGCCGCGCACACAGCGATGATCCATCTGCGCCTGCAGGCGCAGCGCGCGCATGGCCGGTAAGCTGCAAAGCAGCGAGAACCCCGGCAAGCACACGATCAGCACCAGCAGGTACCACGAGAACCATCCCGTATAGTACGTATGGAACACCAGCGTGCCCACAAGCGCGAGCACATACAATACCCAGTTCCAAAGCATAGCGCTACAGCCGCGGCGCAGCAATCTGCGCCGCGATCGACTCGAGCAGCTCCTCTGCCGTGATAGCCTTGGCGTCGGCCTCGGGCGCGAGCAGCAGCCGGTGTGCCAGCGTCTGTACCAGCACGTTCTGCACATCCTTTGGTACGACATAGTCTCTGCCCTGGATGTACGCCACTGCCTTTGCCATCGACGTGAGCGAAAGCGTGGCGCGCGGACTTGCACCGCGCGCGATCATCGGATGCGCGCGCGTCGCGCCGACAAGCGCAACGATATAGTCGATGAGTTCGTTTTTGATGTACACCTCGCCCGCTTCGCGCTGCATTTGGATGAGCTGCTCGCGGGTCACGATCTGCTGCACCAGCGAAAGCGGATTACCGCCCTGCCGGCCGAGCACCATTTCGCGCTCATCCTTTGGCGCGGGGTAACCGATCGACAGCCGCACCGTAAACCGGTCCATCTGCGAATCCGGCAGCAGCTGCGTGCCCGAAGCGCCCGTGGGGTTCTGCGTGGCGAAAACAAGAAACGGCTGCGGAATGCGGTAGGTATTGCCGTCGACGGTCACCTGCCCTTCCTCCATTGCCTCAAGCAGCGCCGATTGCGTACGCGAGGTGGCGCGGTTCAGTTCGTCCGCCAAAAATAGATTGCACAAGATCGCGCCCGGCTGGTAGCGCATCTGGCCGGTCTGCTTGTCATAGATCGAATAGCCCGTGATATCCGACGGCAGCACGTCCGGCGTAAACTGCACCCGGCCATAATCCAAGCCGAGCGCGCGTGAAAACGCAAGCGCCATCGTCGTCTTGCCCACGCCCGGAATATCCTCCAGCAGAATATGGCCCCTTGCTAGAATGACCGTCATCACCCAGATAAGGACCCGGTCCTTGCCGACCACGGCCTTCTTTACTTCTGCGATCACCTGTCCAGCTCTGTTCAAACCCAGCGCCTCCCATGTACTGACATAATCTATGAAATAGTATAACATTTCCTGCGCGCAATTAAAAGTGCGCAGGAAAAAAGTTATGTAAATCTTAAGGTTTTCTGTCCGCCAAACTGTGGTGCAGCCGCCTGCATCGCCGCAGAACCAGGGCCGGCAAAGCAAATGCCCTGTTTACATTTTCGGGAATTTGCAGTAGAATGTAGCAAAAATAAAACTATGCAAAAAGGAGCATGCATATGGAAAACGCAGTCAAACGAATCGGCGTTCTGACCTCCGGCGGCGACGCGCCCGGTATGAACGCGGCTGTGCGATCGGTCGTCCGCTCGGCGATCTACCGCGGCATCGAGTGCATCGGCATCCGCCGCGGCTACAACGGCCTGATCACGGGCGATATCATCCGTCTGAACGCGAAGAGCGTAGCGCATATCATCAACCGCGGCGGCACCATCCTCTATACCGCGCGCAGCGAAGAATTCCGCACGCTCGAAGGCCAGCAGAAGGCGGCCTCCGTCTGTAAGCTGTTGGGGCTGGACGGCATCGTCGGCATCGGCGGCGACGGCACCTTCCGCGGACTTGTCGAGCTGTCGAAGCAGGGCATCTCCGTCGTCGGCGTACCGGCCACCATCGACAACGACATCGTCTGCACCGACTACACCATCGGCTATGACACGGCGGCCAACACGGCTGTCGAAGCCATCGACCGGCTGCGCGACACGATGCAGTCGCACGAGCGCTGCTCGGTAGTCGAGGTCATGGGCCGCAATGCGGGCCATCTGGCGCTGTACGTGGGCCTGGCCGTTGGCGCAACAGCAGTTTTGGTGCCGGAAAAGACATATGATTTTGAACGCGATGTGGTCGAAAAGATCCGCCAGGCGCGGCTCAACGGCACCACGCATTACATGATCGTCGTGGCCGAGGGCGCGGGCAGCGCGCTTGAGATCGGCAGCCGCATCCACGATACGCTGGCCATGGATCCGCGCGTGACCATCCTCGGCCACATCCAGCGCGGCGGAACGCCGTCGGCAAGGGATCGCGTCATGGCCACGCGCATGGGCTATCACGCCGTCGAAGCGCTGGCCGGGGGCAAGACCAACCGCGTCATCTGCGCGCGCGGCGGCAGAATGGACGACATCGACATTATGGAGGGCCTTGCAATGAAGAAAGGCCTGAACGAGCAGCAATATGCCGTGCTGCAGGCCATGACGGGCATCAGCGATTGAACACACAGAAAAAGCGGAACTGACAGCTGTCAGCTCCGCTTTTTTATGCCTTTGGATGATATTTGTTGTAGACGGCCTTCAGATTCTGCTTGACCAGCTGCGCGTAGATCTGTGTAGAGGAAATATCGCTGTGGCCCAGCATCTCTTGGATCGAACGGAGGTCCGCTCCGTTTTCCAGCAGATGCGCCGCGAAGCTGTGGCGCAGAGTATGCGGCGTGATCTCCTTTTTGATCTGCGCCTTCTCCTGATAATATTTGATGATCTTCCAGAAGCCCTGACGGGACATCCGCTCACCTGAGACGTTCACGAACAGCGACCGCTCGGTAGGACTGGCGATCATCTTTGCGCGCACATCCGATATGTAGTCGCCAAGCGCCGAAAGCGCCTCGGGATACAGCGGGATGATACGCACTTTCCCGCCGCTTTCACAGCGGACAAAGCCGCCTGAAAGACTGACATCCTCCACATTGAGGCCGATCAGCTCGCTCACGCGGATACCGGTGGCATAGAGCACCTCGAGCATCGCCTTGTCGCGGCAGCCCTTCATGTCGCTCACACGGGGCTGCTCCAGCAGAAGCTCTACCTCTTTGCCGGTGAGAATCTGCGGCAGCTTGCGCTCAGCCTTTTCGACCTTGATGCTGTAGACGGGGTTCTCATCGATATCGTCCTCGCCCATTGCGAACAGATACAGGCTTTTCAGCGACGCAAGGCAGCGCGAGACGGTCGCCGGTGATTTACCGTTGTCATGCAGGTAATGCATATAGCCGTCGACGGTATCACGGTCGGCATCCAGCAGCTCCACGCCGATGGTCTGCAAATATGACGCATACTGGCGAATGTCGCGCATATAGGACGAGACGGTATTCGCCGAGGCGTGTTTGACTTGAATGAGATACTCCTCATATCTCGATATGATACTGGACATACCGAAATCCTTCCAACTGAAAAATAGCCGGGAAAGCGGCTGGCCGGCGGCAGAAGCAAAAATTATGAAATCAGCATTATTTCTACCACACGAGAAGCAGCGAGTGCTGTTAATATAGCGCAAACAACTAGAGATTTCAAGGAAAAACCGAATTTTTCTTAAAATTTGTAAATTATGACAAGATTTTATGTCGATGAGATTATGTAAATTAAGCAACTAAATCCGGCCGTCTCAGGTCAAAAAACACAAAAAATCCACCATATCTGGTGGCCGGTTTTTCTTGCGGCCCAAGATGATGATTTCGCAGGATTTCCGTCATAAAACCATGGCATGGTAAATGATATTTACCATGCCATGGTTTGCAAGTCTTCCTTCATTTTCTGTGTACCGGCCGCCTGGCGCCCTTTCTGCTGCCCAAAATACCGGCCAAGCCCCCAGCCAGTATGACCGGCGGCGCTATCCAGAGCGCGCCGGTGGGCGCCGCCCTGACAAAGAGCAGATTTCCCATAAGCAGGATCAGCGCGAAGACCGCGCACATGCCAAGCGCGCTCAGCAGCTTCTGTGTCCTCGCCTGTTTTGCCGCCAGCAGCGCCCCGGCAAACGCAGCCAGGGCCGCGGCGATGCTGCCGGCAATCCCTTCTGCCTGCTGCGGCAACACGCCCTTTACGATCAGCGCCGCAAAGAGCGCGCACAGCAGCGCCGTCACCGCCGCGCACAGCCCCAGCCCGCGGCAGGCCGCTATGGCGGGCGCCGGCTTTCCGGAAGCCGCTTTCTTTCGGCTCTTCTTTTTCATCCGCATCCCTTCCCTTCTGGAACCAGCATATGCCCGTCCACTTGCATTCATGCGTAAAAGAGTAAAAAGCAGCCGCATCCGATATATGCCGGATGCGGCTGCTTCTTGCTATTTTGCCGTTTACTTTTTCTTGTTGGCCTTCTGCTCGCGGCGGGCGGCAGCGGCGGCAGCCTTCTGCTTGGCGGCCTCTTTTTCCGCTGTGTTGTTGCTCGAGACGGCGAACTTCGCAAACTCGACGCGCACGCGGTCAGAGCTGGTCTCGAGAATGATGGAGTTTTCCTTGATGGCGACGATATCGCCGATCACGCCGCCGATGGTGGTGATGTTGTCTCCGACCTTCAGCGCGTTGCGCATGGCGTCGGCCTGCTTCTTGCGCTTGTTCTCCGGACGGATCATGAAGAAGTAGAAGATCGCGATCAGGACGACGAACATCAAGATCGTACTCATGGCGCTGGCGCCGGTAGCAGCCGTTTCGGTAAAGAATGCAAACATGGTTTCTCCTCCGTAAATTCGTTTTTCTTATTATATCGGGATGGCGCGCGCTTTTCAAGTCAGACGCGTCAAATCCGCCGATTTTTTTATTTTTCTTAGAGCTTTCTATCCAGCTGCTCAGCATATTTGGCGCGGAATGCGTCAAACGTACCGTCATCCAGGCTTTCACGGATGCGCGCGGTGAGCTTGTTGTAGAAATACAGGTTGTGCATCACCGCCAAACGCATGGCGAGCATCTCCTCGGCCTTGAACAGATGGTGCAGATACGCCCTTGAAAAGCGCCTGCAGACCGGGCAGTCGCACTCCGGATCGATCGGCGAATCGTCGCGGATATATTTGGCGTTTTTCATATTGATTGCGCCCGACCATGTGAAAAGCCTGCCATGGCGGGCGTTTCTGGCGGGCATGACGCAATCGAAAAAGTCTACCCCGCGCGCCACGGCCTCGATGATATTGCTCGGCGTGCCGACGCCCATCAGATAGCGCGGCCGGTCTGCCGGCATGTACGGCTCGACGGCCTCGATGATGCGGTACATCGTCTGCGTGCTCTCGCCCACGGCAAGTCCGCCGATGGCGTAGCCGGGCAGATCGAGCGTTGCGATCTGCTGCATGTGCCATACGCGCAGATCTTCAAACGTCGCGCCCTGATTGATCCCCCACAGCTGCTGGCCGGGGTTGACCGCGCCCGGCTCGGCATTATAGCGCGAAAGCGCGTCCTTACAGCGCACCAGCCACCGCGCCGTGCGCTCACATGAGGCCTTGGCGTAGTCATAGGTTGCGGGATTCTCCACACACTCGTCCAGCGCCATCGCAATGTCTGACCCGAGATTCGACTGGATGCGCATGCTTTCCTCCGGGCCCATGAAGATCCTGCGGCCATCCAAATGTGAGGCGAACGTCACGCCCTCTTCCTTGATTTTGCGCAGACCGGCGAGCGAAAACACCTGAAAGCCGCCGGAATCGGTAAGGATCGGACCGTTCCACGTCATGAACCGATGCAGTCCGCCCATGTCGCGCACGACCTCGTCTCCCGGGCGCAGATGCAGATGGTATGTGTTCGACAGCTCGACCTGCGTACCGATGCGCTCAAGATCCTCGGCGCTCAGCGCGCCCTTGATCGCGCCCTGTGTGCCGACGTTCATAAATACCGGCGTCTGCACCGTTCCGTGCGGGCAGGTAAATCTGCCGCGCCTGGCCCGTCCTTGTGTTTTCAGCAGCTCAAACATATGCTTCCTCTTTCTTCCGCGGGGCCGCCTGCGCTTGTTTTCGCAAAAATAACGCCCCGTTTTTCAGCCATGATAGAGCGATTATACACATAACCGCCGCGATTTGCAAGCGCATCCGGCTGATTTTGGCACGTCTTGCCGCGCTTTCGGTGAGAAGTAAAAATAAGACATTTCTCCATCTTTACTTTCAGACGCGCTTGTGTTAGTATATATTCACAGCTTTGTGTGTTAGATCCGTTGGATTTTTCACAATAATAAACAAAGAGGAGCAATGAAATGAAAAAAATCATCGCACTATTGTTGGCGCTGGTCATGGTATTCGCCCTGGCTGCCTGCGCCGGAAACTCCAGCAAAATCACGCTGGACGTCATCATTTCCCAGTACGGCAACTACACGCAGGAATGGTGGACCGAGTTTGAGAAGAGCTTCGAAGAGGCCAATGAGGACATTGATCTGAACATTGAGATCGTATCCTGGAACGACATCTACTCCGTTGTCACCTCCCGCATTTCCACTGACGAACAGCCCGACATCCTGAACATCAGCGGCTTCGCCGACTACGTGGCCGATGATCTTCTGATGCCTGCAGAGGAGTATACCTCCGCCGAGCTGAAGGCCAACATCATCCCCAGCTTCTGGGAGTCCAATGAGATGGACGGCACAGTTTGGGCGCTGCCCATCCTGGCCTCCTGCCGCGCCCTGTTCTGCAATATTGACCTTCTGAATCAGGCCGGCATTGACAATCCGCCCACCACGTGGGACGAGGTTTTGACCGCCTGCCAGGCTGTCAAGGACACCTTCGGCGACTCCGTCGTTCCCTGGGGCCTGGATATCTCCACCGACGAGGGCCAGGCTGCATTCTCCTACTACAGCTGGAACTTTGGCGGCGGCTATGTCGATGGCAACGGCGACTGGGCGCTGAACAGCGCGGAAAACGTCGAGGCTGTGGAGTACATCAAGAAGCTGATTGACTCCGGCTACTGCAACTCCGCCCCCTATACCGATACCCGTTATCCGCTGCAGGACTCCTTCAGCGCCGGTACGCTGGCGATGATGATCGGTCCCATGAACATGGTCTCCGCCGACTCCACCGTCAACTATGTGGCCGCCGATCTGCCTGGCAATCAGGTCGCGCTCGGCGTCTGCGACCAGCTGATGGTCTTTAAGGATGAAAAGGCGGACGATCAGGACGCCCGCACAGCGGCGATCACCAAATTCTTCGACGCGTTCTATGCGTGCGAGACCTATTCCGACTACATGGTCTACGAGGGCTTCCTGCCCGCAACGCTGGACGCCTCCGACAATCTGGCAAAAAATGCTGAGAAGTATACCAAGGGTGGTTCTGACGCCACGGGAAGCAGCGAGTATTTTGCCACCTTCTGCGCCGTTCTGCCCAACTGCCAGTTCTATCCGATGCAGAAGGCCGAGTGGATGGACGTCCGCAACGGCGTTATCGAGGTCGAGCAGCAGGTCTGCCAGGGGCTGATCAGCGCACAGGAGGCGCTAGACAACCTGCAGGCAAACATTACAGGCTGATCACACCGTTTTTCTGCAGCACGGGGGTCCATTCGGACCCCCGCGTGACTTCTGATCCCACTGCTGCGCCAGCCGCCCTTCTCCCCTCCGGGACGAATCAACGCTCCCGGCGCTGGTCCGCCGCGCAGAGGGGAATATGCGGTATTCATGAAAAAGAAGGGAAGTGTATATCCCATGAAGAAACAGCGTCCTGCGCTCAAGCGGGTCGAGCCATACATCTGGCTGCTGCCCAGCATCCTGATGATGTGCGTCATGATCCTGGTCCCGATCCTCACCGTATTCCGGACCTCGTTTTCCGAAATCTCAAAATCCGGCGTCAACAAGGGCTTCAACGGCGTTGATAACTACATCTCCATTTTCAATAACCCCGTATTCTGGAAGACGCTGCAAAATACGCTGATCTGGACCGTGGTCGTCGTCGGCCTTTCTACCCTGATCGGCTTTATTCTGGGCATGGTACTCAATCAGAAATTCCATGGCCGCAAGATCGCCCGTGCCATCGTCGTCTTCCCATGGGCCACCGCCCTGGTCATCCAATCGGTCGTCTGGCGCTATATCATCAACGCCGATTACGGCGCGCTGAATGTGCTGCTGTCCAGCCTTGGCATCATAAACAAATATGTGAACTGGACCGCAACGCCGGCGGCTTTCTTTGCCTGGGAATGCTGGGTCGGCATCTTCGTGACGGTCCCCTTTGTCACTTTCTGTGTGTTATCCGGCCTGCAGAGTATCGATACCACACTGTATGAGGCCTCTGACGTCGACGGCGCCGGCTTCTGGAGCCGCCTGTTCAAGATCACGCTGCCGCTGGTCGCGCCGAGCCTGACCGTATCGACGGTACTGAATATCATTTACGTATTCAACTCCTTCCCGATCGTCTGGACCATCTCAAAGGGCGATCCCGCCGACCAGACGCACACACTGGTCACGTACTTATATAAGCTGTCGTTTGTGAACGGCCGCTCCGGAGAGGCGGCGGCGGTTTCTGTGATCGGCTTTGTCATTCTGGCCATTTGTGCCAGCATTTACATGATCCTGTCTTTGCGGGCAGAGAAGGAGGCGTAAGCGATGCAAAGACGCAAATCCGTCTGGACGCGGGTGTTTTTGTACCTGTTCGTGTTCATTGTCTGCATCATCATCCTCTATCCCTACTTTGTCATGTTCACCACTGCGGCAAAGTCCAACGAGGAGATGTATTCTACCTCCGCTTCCCTGCTGCCCAAGCTCTGGCACTGGTCCAACTTCGTCGAGATCTGGTCGCAGGCGCCGGTGATGCGCTACCTGCTCAACTCGATCGTTGTCGCAAGCGGCGCGACGCTGCTGGCCATCATTTGCGGCATTCCTGCGGCATATGCGCTCTCGCGTATGCGCTTCAAGGGCAAGAGCGCCTTTATGGGCGCTGTGATCATGAGCCAGATGTTCTCCCCTGTCGTGCTGCTGGTCGGCATCTACCGGCTGATGACCGATCTGCACCTGACAAATAACCTGTTTGGTCTGATCCTGCTGAACGCCGCGTTTAACCAGGCGTTTGCGATTTGGCTGCTGCGCGGCACGTTTACGACCATTTCTCCGGAGATGGAGCAGGCGGCCAAGATCGACGGCTGCAACACGTTCCAGTCTATGTTCAAGGTCCTGCTGCCCATGGCTGCGCCAGGGATCATCACCACGCTGATTTTTGTGTTTATCAACTCTTGGAACGAGTATACGCTGTCTCTGACGCTGATCTCGTCTGAGGTCTTGAAGCCGATCACGGTCGGCATCAACAAGTTCTATGGGTTCAACATGATCCAGTGGCAATATCTGTTTGCGACCTCGATTTTTGCCACGATCCCGGTCATTATCCTGTTCCTGTGTATCGAAAAGCACTTGGTTGCAGGCTTGACAAGCGGCGGCGTCAAGGGCTGACAGGCTGAAAAATCGACAAAGGTCAAACTCCATACGGAGTCTGGTCTTCCTCGTTCGGTATCAGGAGATGATCATGGCGTCGCCAAAACTAAAGAACCGATAGCGCTCGTGCACGGCGATCTCATACGCGCGCAGCACATGCTCGCGCCCGGCAAACGCCGAGACCAGCATGACAAGCGTGCTCTCCGGCAGATGAAAGTTCGTAATGAGCGCATCCATCGCCTTGAACTGGTAGCCAGGATAGATAAAAATATCCGTCCAGGCAGAGCTTTCTGTAAATGTGCCGTCCTCGCGCGCTAGAGACTCCAGCGTCCGGCACGAGGTCGTTCCCACGCACACCACGCGCCCGCCGGCGCGTTTCGTGGCGTTGATAAGATCGGCCGTGGCCTGTGAGAGCATGCAGAACTCACAGTGCATGTGATGCTCGGTCACTTCCTCCGCCTTCACGGGGCGGAACGTGCCCAGTCCCACGTGCAGCGTCACATACGCCAGCTTCACGCCCTTGGCTGCGATTCTCTCTAAAAGCTCCGGCGTAAAGTGCAGCCCAGCGGTGGGCGCGGCGGCCGAACCGCTGACGCGAGAATACACCGTCTGATAGCGTTCAGGGTCCTGCAGCTCCTGCTTGATATACGGCGGCAGCGGCATTTTGCCCAGCCGCTCGAGCACCTCAAGGAAAATACCCTCGTAATGGAACTGTACGAGCTTATTGCCGCCGTCGGTCTGGCCGGTGACAGTCGCCGTCAGCGCGCCGCCGCCAAAGCTCAATTCGGTCCCTGGCTGCGTCTTGCGCCCCGGCTTTGTGAGGCATTCCCACACGCCGCCGCCCTTGTCCGTGAGCAGAAGGACCTCTACCGCGCCGCCGGACGGCACGCGGTGGCCAAGAAGCCTTGCCGGCAGCACGCGCGAATCATTCATCACCAGGCAGTCGCCCGGCTGCAGCAGATCGGCGATCTCATAGAAGCGGCGGTGTCCGACCTGCCCCGTCCGCCGGTCAAGCGTCATCAGCCGCGAGCTGTCGCGCCGCTCAAGCGGCGTCTGCGCGATCAGCTCCGGCGGCAGCTCATAGTAAAAATCATGGGTTTTCAACAATCCATCCCTCTTTTAATGGCAGAAATCTGTTCACATTCACATTGACAGCCGAAGCCGCATATGATATGATGTGGGTAATGCTTTCGGCGGACATATGCACACGAGCAGTGAACACATCTATACAGCGCCAGCCGATCGCTTGGATATTATAGTATATTCACGGTTGACATACAACCGTAATTTTTACGCAAAACTGTACAGAATGGAGCAAGATTATGGAGAAGTACAAAGTTGGCATCATCGGCGCGACCGGTATGGTCGGTCAGCGCTTCGCGCTGCTCACGGCGCAGCATCCGTGGTTCGAGCCGGCCGTTCTGGCCGCCAGCGGCCACAGCGCCGGCAAGACCTATCGCGAGGCCATCGGAACGCGCTGGCACATGACTGAGCCGATGCCGCGCAGCGTGGCAGATCTGGTTGTGATGGACGCCGAGGCCGACGCCGAAGCCATCGCGGCGCAGGTCGATTTCGTGTTCTGCGCAGTCAACATGAAAAAAGACGAGATCAAGGCGCTGGAGGAGCGCTATGCAAAACTCGAATGCCCCGTCGTCTCGAATAACTCCGCGCACCGCGGTACGCCGGACGTACCGATGGTCGTGCCTGAGATCAATCCCGAGCATATCGCCATCATCGACGCGCAGCGCCGCCGGCTCGGCACAAAACGCGGCTTTATTGCCGTCAAGTCCAACTGCAGCCTGCAGAGCTACGTTCCCGCGCTGCACCCGCTAATGCAGTACGGCCTTGATCGCGCGCTGGTGTGCACCTATCAGGCCATCTCCGGCGCGGGAAAGACGTTTGAGACCTGGCCCGAGATGCTCGACAACGTGATCCCGTATATCGGCGGCGAGGAGGAGAAGTCCGAGCTTGAGCCGATGAAGCTCTGGGGCCATATCGAGGGCGATGTGATCGTCAACGCTACCAAGCCGTCCATCACAGCCCAGTGTCTGCGCGTCCCCTGCTCCGACGGCCATATGGCGGCGTGCTTCATGAAATTCAAGGGTGAAAAGCCGTCCATCGACGAGATCAAGCAATGCTGGAACAGCTTCTCCGGCCGCGCACAGCAGCTGCATCTGCCCTCGGCGCCAAAGCAGTTTTTGCACTATTTTGAAGAGGCCGACCGGCCGCAGACCAAGCTCGACCGGATGCTCGAAGGCGGCATGGCCGTATCTATCGGCCGTCTGCGCGAGGATACGCAGTACGATTACAAATTTGTCTGCCTGTCTCATAATACCCTGCGCGGCGCTGCCGGCGGCGCTGTCCTGCTCGCTGAGCTGCTTTGCGCAGAAGGATATATCACAAAAAATAATCCTGTAAAGGGGCGTTTGCATGAAGCAGCCTGTCTTTGAAGGCGTTGCCACAGCGTTGGTCACGCCGTTCAAAAACGGTACCGTCGATTACGCAATGCTCGAAAAGCTGATCGATTTTCAGCTGGCCGCCGGCGTCGATGCCATCGTCGTCTGCGGCACGACCGGCGAGGCGTCCACCATGTCTGTACAAGAGCAGCTGGGCGCGATCGCACACGCAATCCAATATACCGCCGGACGGTGTAAGATCATCGCCGGCACAGGATCGAACAGCACGGCTCATTGTCTGGAAATGAGCCGTGTTGCCGACTCTATGGGCGCCAGCGCGCTGCTGCTCGTGACGCCCTACTACAACAAATGCACGCAAGAGGGCCTTTTGCGGCACTATCTGACCGTGGCCGACGCGGTGCGCTGCCCGGTGATCGTCTACAATATCCCCAGCCGCACGGGCGTGGAAATCTCTGTCGATACGCTCTGTACCCTCAGCCAACACCCCAACATCAACGGCGTGAAAGAGGCCGGCGGCAGCACCGCCAAGGCTGCGCGCACGCTCGGCCTGTGCGGCGAAGCGCTGTACATGTGGTCAGGCAACGACGATCAGATCGTGCCGCTCATGTCGCTGGGCGCGCGCGGGGTGATCTCCGTGCTGGCCAACGTGCAGCCCAAGCAGACGCTCTCACTCGTGCGTGCGTGCCAAGCCGGCCGCTACGATGAAGCGGGAAAGCTCCAGTGCCAGCTTATGCCGCTCATAGATGCGCTGTTCTGTGAGGTCAATCCCATCCCCGTCAAGCAGGCGCTGAAGCTCATCGGCTTTGACGTGGGCGAGCCGAGGCTGCCGCTCACACCGCTGAGCGCGGCGCACGAAAGTACACTGAAAGCCCTGCTTACATAACACACGCCCGGCTGCTTATGGCAGCCGGGCGTCAGTTTGCTCATGCGCTTTCTTCCGATCGGTAGGTCTGCTCGGTCATATCCAGCCGCGCTTCATCCGGCGGCAGGCCGTAAGCCGTCTGATACGTGAGCTTGTTGCTAACGTACTGAAATTGATCGCCGCCGGTCACCAGAACGGTCAGCTCGTGCGAAAACAGCCGGTCCGTTTTGAGGTCCGCTGAACCCACGTCCACCGTCAAAGTAAGCGTGCCGTCGCCATGATCAC
>CAZWKZ010000033.1:0-4043 GCA_964633935.1 uncultured Oscillospiraceae bacterium
TTCCCTCTAACACGATCAGTTTTCCCATAGTTTCTTCCCTCTTATCCGTTCGGCAGCCGCAGCTAAAATATATTTTGGCAGCCGCAGCATGCGCTTGAAGCGCTTCGGCTCTTTGATGAGCCGGTAGAGCCACTCGAGATTCAGCCGGATCATCCATCCGGGCGCGCGCTTGACCGCTCCGGCAAACGCGTCGAGCGTGCCGCCAAGGCCAACCATGAGCGTTAGCTGCAGCTCATGCTGATGCGCTTGCATGAATATTTCCTGCTTCGGCGCGCCCAGGCACACGAACAGTACGTCGGGCCTTGCGTCGTTGATCGCGGCCACCGCGGCCGCCTCGTCTTGAAAATATCCGTCGGCCGTGCCGCAGACAACAAGGCCCGGATTTTGCTCCTGCATCGTTTCCGCCGCCCGCTCGGCCACGCCGGGCTTGCTGCCAAGCAGATACAGCCGGCCGCTCGTTTTGGACAGCTCTTGTAAAAGCCCCGCCGCAAAATCGATGCCGGCCACCTTCTGCTTGAGCGGCGTTTTCAGGATCCTTGACGCCAGCACCACGCCCGCGCCGTCCGGCAGGATCAGATCCGCCCCATTCAAAAGCGCGCGCAGCGACGCGTCGTGCAGCGCCTCATACGCGATCTCGGCGTTCGGCGTGACCACATAGGCGGCCTTTTCGCCCCTCAGCAGCACACGCGCGCGCGCCAGCGCCTCGTCCATCGTCACATTGTCGAACGCGATCCCCATCACGCCGGTTTTCATAGCGCAACGCCTACCTCACCATTTTATCTGGTGTTATCGTAACACATTTGCGCCCGTTTGTCCATCTGCTACGCGAAAACAAAGCAATTCGAGTTTCACTTTTCCGCACACCGGCATAAACTGTTATGAAAGCCTATGCTTTATCATCATGTTGGGAGGTAATCCGATGCAAGATACCAGTCAAGTCAATCCGGCTTGCGATCTGCGGGCAATCCGGGAAGCGGTCTGCGTGCACACAGATAAAATCACAGACAGCTGTCTGGCCAAGGACTGCATAGAAGATCTGCATGTGTACTTAACCGTGGATTCTCAGAATGCGCTCGACTGCTCCAACGCCGCGCGCGCACGGTTTGTCGAGCTGCTGCACGTGAGCGTGCAGGTAGAGGCCGTGCCATTCAGCACCGGCAATTTCACCGTCGACGTCACATTCTACTACCGCGTGATCGCCGATGCGTCCGTTTCAGGCGGACGGCCCGTCACCATCACCGGCCTTGGCATTTTTTCCAAGCGCATGGTGCTCTTTGGCGGCGAGACGAGCGCGAAGGTCTTCTCCAGCCGCATGTGCAAGGCGTGCCTGTGCAAGCAGTCGATCCAGTCGGTCAGTCTGCCGCAGGCCGTAGTCGAGGTGGTCGATCCCATCATTCTCGGCTCGCGCGTACAGGATGTGTGCGCCTGCAACTGCTGCTGCACGGCAGACGCGCCGCAGATCCCAGACGCGATCCTTGAATGCTTCGAGGGCGATCTCGTGCTCAGCGGCGAATGCAAGCGCCTGCTTGTGACCATCGGCCAGTTCTCCATCACGCGCCTTGAGCGTGACACGCAGCTGCTGCTGCCCGTGTTCGACTACTGCATCCCCAATAAGGAGTGCCCGAATGCCGGCGGCGCCGCGGCCGAGAACCCCTGCGAGGTCTTTTCGCAGATCGATTTTCCGATCGACGCGTTCTTCCCCACCAGGAACGACGCGTGTATCCCGCCCTCGCAAAGCTGCACCGGCTGCAGCCGCACAGAGTAGGCCGCGTGCAATATGGCCGCCCCACCGGGGCGGCCATAAAATTGCCGGAAGCTTTCTTGCGGGCTTTCGCGCTTAGTCCTTCCAGTTCCACCACTTGAGCTTCTCCGGCTCATGCGTTTCGTGCCCGGCGTAGTACACAGCCAGCCGGTACACGTAGAGCACGCATCGGTCGAGCCGGCAGCCATTTTGCAGGCAATCCTCTTCATACAGCGCCTCCGGGTCTCTTCCCTTCAGATCGTCGACGGTAGCAATGCCCAGGTCGCGCAGGTGCTTTTGCAGATCCTCCCCGACGCCGGGGATGCTTCTCAGGTCGTTTGGCGCATACCGCTTTGCCATGCGTATCCCCCTCAAAAGATCCCCTTTTCCTCCAGCACGGCACAGATCTCGCGCACGCGGGCGTCCCACGAGCTTTTCCGGCCTTCCTCGATGCGCGCGCCTACGCGCGCCGGCTGCGTGTCCAAAAGCGCCTCCTTGCAGCAGCGAATAAAGTCCTGCGCCGTATCCGCAATGTGGATGATGGGCGCGTACTGCAGCACCTGGTCCGGCTGGCGCGTAGAAATGATGGGTTTGCCAGTGGCAAGATATTCGTAGAATTTGAGCGGACTGACGTCCTTGCTCAGCTCGCTCTTGGCAAACAGATTCAGACACGCGTCAAACTGCGCCAGATACGCCGGCAGCTGCTCGTTGGGCTTCACGCCCAGAAAATATACATTCTTTTGCGCGCGCAGCGCGGACAAGTCCGCGCCCGGCTTCTCATTTCCGATCCACACGAAGCTCCACTCCGGGTGCGCCTTCGCCGCCGCCTCCACAAAGCCGTATTCGATGCATGTCTGCAGCGCGCCGACAAAGCCGAAGATCGGGCGCGGGATCTGCGCCATATCCGCAGGGACCGGCTGCGGCTGCGAGGCGGCAAAGAAGCGCTCAAAATTCGCGCCGTTGGGGATAAAGCGCGCGTCCGGCTTCGCCTGCCGCAGACGCTCGGCCAGAGAATCGGCCGTGGCAAACACCGCGTCCGCCTTTGCCGCCAGCTCTAACTCCATCTGATCGACGAGCTTGGGATCCATCAGCCCCCCATAGGCCGAATGGCGGTCGACGCAGTCGTAGACGAGCGCGCTGTGCGGTACGTGCTCCACAAGATCGGCCGTCACCGGCGAATAGACCCAGAGCACCGGCCGTTCAAAGCCGTTTTCCTGCATCTTCCGCCGTACAAAGCGCGCCATACGCTTCTGATTGATGCGGTTGATCGGCCGAAATTTGTTGAAAAACGGCAGTACCGGCGGCAGACGAAAGACTGTGATATGTTCTTTCACCCGCTCGCCGGGGGCCTTGTAAGCGGTCATCGCAGGCCTTGCAGCTTTGTCGCGCAGCGGCGCGAGCACGCTGACCGAAGGATCAAAATACAAGATCTCCGCGTCCGGGATGCGCCGCATCACCTGCTGCTTTCTCGTCGGGATGGGATACCACGGCGAGGTCGCCAGACATACGATCTGCTTCATACTTCCTCCTCCAGCAGCGCTCTTGCCACTGTCTCGTTCTCTTTTACCAGCTGCTGCAGATGCCGCACGTCATACGCTTGCCGCTCCGACAGCGCCGCGTCCGTCAGCGCGCATAGATTCTCGCCCGTCACATCGTCAAAATAGACGCAGTGCTTCTGCCCGATATAGTGCATGAAGCCCGTGACCTTGGGATCGTACGACACGGCCACCAGCGGCGCTCCCACGCTGGAGGCAAAAATGAGCGTATGCAGCCGCATCGATACGACCACGCGCATCTTCTTCATCATGCCGATGATCAGCGTCTCGTCATATGGCGCTTCCACCAGAACGCTTTTACACGAAAGCGCAGCCGCAACCTCTCTGCACGGGGCCACATCGCGGCCAGGCTCAAGCGCAAAGAAGACAGGCGTGAGTCCATACGTTTGATTTACATAATTCGCAGCCTCCACAAACGCCTGCTTTTTCTTCTCGAAGCCCTTCCACGGCCGCAGGACGAACAGCGCGTAGCTGCCGTTCGGGTCAAGGTTGTTGCTCAGCAAAAAGCCGTCTACCGCGCCCGGCGAGCCGGGCTGCAGCAGCAGCGCCGGGTCTGCCGTGACATAGACCTTCGGCTGCGTCACGCCCATGCTCTTCAGCTCCTCGGCGGACAGGTCCTCGCGCAGCGTAATGGCGTCGATGCAGCGGTTGATCACGCGCGCGGCCTGCCTGCGGTTGGCCGGTACGCTCACCGGCCCGATGCCGCAGCCGTACATGAGCACGCGGCAGCCCGCCTTCTTGGCCAG
>CAZWKZ010000033.1:4053-14903 GCA_964633935.1 uncultured Oscillospiraceae bacterium
CTCAGCAGATAGTATTTGAGCGAACGCGTACTGGTCTGATCCTGAATGAGACTCCCGCCGCCGGAAAGATACAGCTTCGTTCTGCGCATCACAGGCCAGAACGCAAGGGGGTTGAACACATGCACTGCGCCCACATGATAGCGCAGGCGGGTCTGCTTCGGATTGTGCGACAGCACGCAGATGGGCATATCCTCGTCGATGCTGCGCATCTGGCGCAAAATCGCCTCTAAGATCGCGTCGTCGCCCGCATTGCCCTTGCCATACGCCCCACAGATCAGCACGCCCCGGCGCTTTTGCTTCGGCCGCGCCTGCTGGCGCAAAATGGTGCGGTAGATCTGCTTCTGCTGGTTGACCGTAGCCTGTACCGACAGCTTTTCCGACGCCCGCTCATAGAGATTTTCCGCCAGCTGGCGGCGGAAAGCCGCGTTTTCTGCCAGACGCTTCATATGCCCTGTCAGCGCCTGCACGTCGCGCGGCTCAAACAAAAGCCCCGTTACGCCGTTTTCAATGATATACGGTACGCCGCCCACGCGCGTGGCAATGGTCGCGCAGCGCATCCGCGCCCCCTCCGGCAGCGCGTAGGGAAACGCCTCGGACAGCGACGAGAGCGTATTGACGTCGATCGCGTTGTAAAAGCTGTCTGTGTCCGCCTCCCAGCCGGCAAACACACACGTGCCCGGCGCGCAGCATTCACGCGCAAGCGTCTGCAGCGCGTCGCGCTCTTCGCCGTCGCCTGCGATCACAAGCCGCGTATTGGGACAGTCTTGATTTGCCGCAGCAAAGGCGCGGATGAGCGTGGAGATATCCTTGACGGGCGAAAGTCTGGCCGCGATGCCAAAAACGACCGTATCCTCATCCGCCTCCAGACCAACGCTTTTCAAATATTCCGCGCGGCTGCGTTTTGTCTCGGTCTTGGAAAAATCCACACCGTTGTAAATGGAAAACATCGTCTGCGGGTCAAATCCGCGCGAGATGAGCAGCTGCGCCATCGAATCGGACACGCCGATGTGATAGTCAAACAGCCGCAGCGCCACGGTATTGATCGTACCATAGCTCAAGCGGTGCAGCGGCCGACCCAGATAATCCAGCCGGTAGTCGCTGTGCACGGTCGTCACAATGGGGACGTTGATCTTGCGGCGCAAAATGGCGCCGATCATGTTCGCGCGCGAGCCATGACAATGCACGATCTCAAAGCCCTCGGTCCGGATCATATCGGACAGCGTCCGGATGCTGTCGGCCACGCCGTTCGTCAGCACCAGCGTGTCGATCCCCATTGCGCGCGCGTCTTCGGCAAAGGCGCCCTGCGTAAAGCACACCAGCCGCACGCATTCCGTCTTGCCCAGCCCCTGCAGCAGCGACAGCACGTGCGTCTTCGCGCCGCCCACATCGCCGCCGGAGATCAGATGTATGATTTTCATAGAAAACTCCAGTTTCATGAATTTGCTCTTGTTTCCTGCGGATAAATCCGCTAAAATAGCAGTTGGCCGCATGTCGGCTCTACCGTATGCATTATAGTACATATTTCGGGTAGAATCAAACCCAAATCACCAATTTTAGGAGGCCCCTATGAAAATCATCGACGAAAAAGGACGGCTGTTCGGCAAACTCAATCTCATCGACCTTCTGGTCGTCGTACTGCTGATCGCCATCATCTTTGCCGTAGTCTGGAAGCTCGGCGCCGGCAAGGCGGCCGAAAACGCATCCACGCAGAGCTACGGCGTGAGCTTCACCGTGGTCGTGGACGACGTGCACGAGGAGGTCTGCCGCTTTGCCGAGACGCAGGTCGGCGAAAAGATCGTCAACAGCGGCAAGGTCTTGAACGCTGCGCTCACCGGCTGCGAGGCAAAGCCGCAGGAAGACGGCAAGTACACGCTCTATCTGAGCGTCGAGGGCACGGCCGCCATGTCCGAGCTTGTCTACAAGCTCGGCTCGCAGGACGTGCGCGTCGGCTTTGAGTATATCGTCAAGACAAGCTCGTTCGAGCTGACCGGCATCGTCTGCGATCTGGAGGTCACCAATGGCTGATCTTTTGCGGACAAGCCTTCTCTGGCGCGTCCTGCTTTCGATCGGCGGCTTCTTCTCCCGGCTCGCGCGCGGCAGCGCGATCTTCGCCGCGCTGGGCCGCTGGTGGCGTGCCTGCGCCGTCCGCGCGTGGTTCGCGCATTGGCTGGGCGCGGAGCCTGTGGCAACGGAAAGCTCCGGCTGTGCAAACGCCTGCGCGCGCGCAAACGCATATCTTTCCCAAAGGCGCACGCTGAAGGCCTGGGTGCGCGGAAGCGTTCTCTACCGCGTCTACGCCGCCGTGTTTGCCTGTGGTCGCGAGAGCAAAACGCTCGGGTGGCTGTTTTCCGGCGGGATGCGGGCGTTCTTGCTCGTGGCCGTGGGGCTGTACGTATTCATCGACTACGTGCTGCGCGACGTGCTTTCGATCCCGTTCGTCAGCTCCATATGGGATGAGGCGCTGCTGCTTTTCTGCTTTATCTGGCTCGTCTGGGAGCGGCTGGACCGGCGGCCGAGTCTTGCCGCGCGTACCAACCCGCTCGATTTCCCGGTCGCGATCTTTATCGTCACGGGCTTTGTGCTGATGAACGTCGTCTCGCCGTACAGTTCCATCCAGCTCGCCGGATACCGCGCCACGGCGCAGTATTTGCTGTGGTTCTTTGTCATCACGCGGCTGCTGCATGACGACGCCGATTTCATGCGGCTGTATCTGACGCTGCTGGCACTCGCCGTTGCGATCTCGCTGCACGGCATCTATCAGTATATCGTCGGCGCGCCGATGCCCGAAAGCTGGGTCGCGCAGGCCGAAACCGCCGTGCGCACGCGTGTGTATTCCATCTTTGGCAGCCCCAATATCATGGGCGATTTTATGGTGCTGTTCGTGCCGATGGCCGTGGGTCTGGCCTACTATGTGACCGATACGCGCGTGAAGCTGCTTTGCTGGCTGTGCGCCGTCATCATGTGTTTCGCGTGCCTGTTTACCATGTCGCGCGGCGCGTGGGTGGCGATGGCGGTGACGATCGTGCTGTTCATCCTGCTTGTCGACCGCAAGCTGTTCTGGCTGCTGCTGGCATGCTGCGCGTGTCTGGTGCTCATCCCGTTTGTGCGCACGCGCATCGGCTTCCTCTTTACCGAGGACTTCGTCGCCGCCAATACCAACGGCGGCCGCGGCAGCCGCTGGGTACTGGCGATGGAGAACCTCTATAACGCCAATCCCCTGCTCGGCATGGGTCTTGGCATGTTCGGCGGCGCAG
Source organism: uncultured Oscillospiraceae bacterium (assembly GCA_964633935.1). Taxonomy (GTDB): domain Bacteria; phylum Bacillota; class Clostridia; order Oscillospirales; family Oscillospiraceae; genus CAG-170. The sequence continues at coordinate 7,308 of CAZWKZ010000033.1, forward strand.
TCGCGATGCAGAACCAGATCATCGACTACCTGCAGTACTTCTATGTGGACAACTATTACCTGAAGATCCTTGTCGAGATGGGCTATGTGGGCCTTGGCGCGTTTCTTGTGATGCTGCTGGGTCTGCTGTACACCGGCTGCCGGGCGCTTTACCGCACGGGCGCGCGGCTGAAGCAGAAGCTCGACCGGACGTATCCCCTCTGCGCAGGCATGTTCTCAGGGCTTGTCGGCGTACTGGTACACTGCTACTTTGAAAACATCTTCGAAGAGCCGTATATGATGGTCTACTACTGGGTCATTGCGGCGATGCTGGTCTATTTGGGCTTTATACGAAAGCCCACACAGACGGAAGGAGCGTAAGCGATGCAGCCTCTTATTTTGAGCTACAATTTCCCTGCCAAGCATCTGTCCAAGCTGCGCATGCTCGCCATGAAACTGGGCGCGCGCGTGCGCGTGGTGGAAAAGCGCGAATACCTCGATCCCATCGGCTCATTTTGCGGCGTGTGCGGCGCATTCGAGACGATGTACGACGGCGAGAACTTTCCTGGCCTGATGCTGGTCATGGCGCACTTTTCCGACGCGCAGCTGACAAGTTTTCTGCAATCGCTTCGCGCTTGCAGCCTGCCGCCCATTTCGCTCAAGGCCGTTCTTACGCAGAATAACGCGGGTTGGAACTCGCTGGAACTGCACGAGGCGCTTTTGCAGGAGCACGAGGCCATACAAAAAACCGGCCAGTCTCTGCATAACGATCAGAATTCCTGACGCAGATGGTTTTCACAAAAAGGAAAAACAGCCGGCACGATGTTTCGTGCCGGCTGTTTTACGTTTTCCAACCAGATTGTCAGCATTTTTCCAGTCGAAACGTCAACGCATCGTACCTTTCGCCATCAACTCGGCGCAGGCCCACCTTGCGGTCACACTCGACAAACCCGAGTTTTTCCGCGCTGCGAAGCATCCGTACATTGCCGGACCAAGTCTGCGTATACAGTTCGCCGCAGCCGTGATCAAACCAATACGCCATCCACGCCCGAAGCGCGCGCGTCCCAACGCCGCAGCCCCAAATCTCCGGCTCACAGATATCAATCCCCACTGCACGGAAAACCCGCTGTCCTTCCTGCACCGCTTCGGCGGATATCCACTGGTATTCTTTGTCAAGCAGATATGTACAGACCCAGCCAATGTGCCGTCCACAATACGCGATCTCCATTTTCCAGCGCTGCGCATCTTCTGCCAAGCCCTTGACCGATTCATAATACTCCTGCCAACCGTTTTGGTCGCCTGCTTCAATCGGTTCCCACGGCGCGTCATAGCTCGCCCACTGCGTTTGGCACGAAAACCAGCGCTCATAATCCGCGATATCGGATTCGCGCATATCCCGCAGTGTCACATCCCCACACTTGATCTGCAAATTCCGCACACCCCTTTGTCCATTAGCAAATTTTCGCTCCGGCCGCTTTCCGGATGACCCTACCCATCAAAGTAAAATACATTGCGTACGGCGTCCGGTCCAAACGTCCTGATTGCCATACGATACATCGCCTTCGCTCCGGTTCAGCCGCGTCCGATGCACATTTCCCCGACCGCCGCAGATATGCCCCGAATTCATACGGCATTTTCTGCATCGCCGCAAGCGCAGACGTCCCACGTGTGAAGGCGCCGGCAAAATTTTCCGTAAAAACATGGTATCATCGTCATTGTGTTCCCAAACACATTTGACTTCCATGATCATTTACCACCTTTCGGCGCCGCCGCCCTCTCCTTCCGGTCACCGGCTCAACTCATCGGAACACCGTTCCATCCTCCTCATAGACCTCTACGCGTCCGATGCGCGCGAAATCGGGCTTTCGCTCCGGCAGCAGCGTCTCGATCGCCGTCACGAGCAGCTGCGGATTGAGTCCCGGATTCTGCGCCGAGACAAGACAGTTCAGCTCCAGCTCCTGCGCAGAGGCGCGCCGCAGCTCCAGCTTGCGCAGGAGTGGTTTTATGTCAACTTCCGTCTCGCCGCGCTTCGTCCGCTTCCTGATTTTCAGCGCCGGGCGGCTGAATAGCTCCGCAATGGCCTGCTGTGCGCCGTCCGGCACGCCGCAGTCGTATTCCAGCGTAATTTTCGCCTCCAGCAGCGTCAGATACTTGACCTTTCGTTCGCTCTCATATGCGCGCAGTACGCGCACGCCATCCGGCATGGTGGCGTTCAGTCGCTCCGGAAGCGATGTTATGTCAACTGCTCCATCCTCGATCGAGAAATCCAGCAGCTCGCACCGGCTCTCCACGCCCACAGACAGCGGCAGCGCGATCGACACATACGCCCGCGGGCTGAAGCCCTGCGTATGCCAGACCATCACCCCCGCGCGCCTGAATGCGCGCTGGAACAGCCGCATGAGGTCCAGATGCGACAGATAGACCGCGTCGCCTGTCTTTTCAAACAGAAGCCGGTTCATGGCATACGCCTCCTTTGCAAAGCGTGTTCGCGCCGCACCCGGCGCACTGGCTGCGGCAGTCAGGCGTGGTCTGCGACTGGTACGCCTTCGCCCGCTCGCGGCGGAAAAACGTGTCGCTCACGCCGACGGAAATCGTCTGCCATGGCAGAATCTCATCGTCTGCAAAGCCGCGCACGGTGTAGTAGTCGGGATCCACGCCGCAGGCTGCGAACGCGTCCAGCCAAAGCGGATAATCAAAATACTCGTCCCAGCCATCCAGCCGCGCGCCGCGGCGGACGGCCTCCATCAGCACCTTTCCCAGCCTTCGGTCGCCGCGCGCAAGCACAGCCTCAAGCCGGCTCAGATCCGATTCGTGATACCGGTAGTCCACGCTGCGCGAGCGCAGGTGCTCCTGCAGCAGATGCACGCGCCGCAGGTATTCCTCGGGCGTGATCTGCTTTTCCCACTGAAACGGCGTGAAGGGCTTGGGCACAAAATAGGCCGTGGCCAGATTTATCATCAGCCCGCGCTTTTTGCTGCCGGCCGTCTCGTGCCAGGTCCGGATGATCTTGTGCGTCAGCTCCGCGATGCCGATCACATCCTCATCCGTCTCAGTCGGCAGACCCAGCATGAAATAGAGCTTCACGCTGTTCCAGCCGCCGGAGAACGCTGTGGCGCAGGTGTCCAGGATCTCCTGCTCGGTCACATTTTTGTTGATCGCGTCGCGCAGGCGCTGCGTCCCAGCCTCGGGCGCGAAGGTCAGGCCGCTTTTGCGCACCTTCTGCACCTTCAGCATCAGCTCGCGCGAAAAGTTGTCCGCCCGCAGCGACGGAAGCGACAGATTGATCTTGCGCGGCTGGCAGTAGTCCAACAGCTGATTTGTCAGCTGCGCAAGCTGCGTATAGTCAGACGTTGAAAGGCTCGCCATCGTGATCTCGCTGTTGCCGGAATCTTCAAGCGACTCGACCGCCTGCCGGTAGAGCACGTCCGCGCTCTTCTCGCGCACCGGCCGGTAACAGAAGCCGGCCTGGCAAAACCGGCAGCCGCGGATGCAGCCGCGGAAGATCTCCAGATTCGACCGGTCGTGTATGATCTCTGTCGAAGGTACGATCGTCTTGCTGGGATAATACGCATGGTCGAGATCCTCGATCACGCGCTTTTTTACGCGCGCCGGCGCGCCATACAGCGGCGTGATGGCCGCAAGCGTACCGTCTGGGTTGTAGCTGTGCGTATAAAACGACGGCACGTAGACCCCGTCAATTTTGGATACCGCAAGCAAAAATTCATGCTTGCTGCTGCCCGCCTGCTTCGCCGAGCGGTAGCATTCGAGAATCTCCCTTGTACTCTGCTCGCCCTCGCCAAGTGAGAAAAAATCGACAAAATCGGCCAGCGGCTCGGGATTTACTGTGCACACGCCGCCGGCAAAGACGATATTCTGCAGTCCCTCGCGCTCGCTGGACAGCAGCGGCACGCGCGAAAGCCGGAGCATGTTGAGCATGTTCGTGTAGCTCATCTCATAGCCCAGCGTGAAGGCGATCATGTCAAATTCCTTCACCGCATCGTGACTTTCCAGCGCGTAGAGCGGAATGTCGTTTTCACGCATGGCCTGCTCCATATCGCCCCATGGCGCGAACACACGCTCACACCAGACGCCCGGCATCTCGTTCATCACGCCGTAGAGAATGCGCATGCCAATATTCGACATGCCGATCTCGTACGTATCTGGAAAGCAGAACGCCACGCGCACGTCCATAGCGCGCTTGTCCTTCACGATCTGACCCAGCTCGCCGCCTGTGTAGCGCGCAGGCTTTTGCACGTTCTGCAGAATTCTGTGCAGCTTGTCTGTCATGGTCCTACCTCGCACATCGTTTGTTTCGTCTATTCTACCCTCCTGCGGCAGCAAAAGCAACCTGTTTTTCTTTTCTCGGCCCCAGCCGCATCAGCCGCAGCGCCAACGTCCCCGCCGCCAGCAGCGGCCATATGCCCGCGCCGCAAAACGCGGCCGCATATCCCGCCGACAATACCAGCGCCGCGCACAGTCCCACGCTCACGGCCGTGCATATGCGCTGCGCCGTGTCTGCGGAAATCAGCAGCGACAGCGCAGCGCGCAGCGCCCGTCCGCCGTCGAGCGCCTGCACCGGCAGCAGATTGTAGCAGCCCAGCAGCAAGCTCACGGCCGCAAAGACCGGCGCGCGCATGCGAAACAACCAGCAGCACAGAAGATTCGCTGCCGGCCCCGCCAGCGCGCAGACGATCTCCGCCAAATAGCCCATGGGCGCCGCGTCAATCTTTGCATCGGCAAATCGCAGCGTTATCGCCTCTGCCCGGCAGCCCGTCGCCCCCATCGCAGCCAGATGCGCCAGCTCGTGCAGCGCCGCAGCCAGCAACAGCGGCCACACCGCCTCGCCCGCCAGCAGATAGGCCAGCAGCACGAACGCCGCAAATCCCGGCTCTACTTTGACCTTCATGGTCAACCTTCATTGCCCGTGATATCAGAAAACACCTCGCGCACGCCTTTTCCCTCGCCAAGCGCCTCAGACAGTGCGGAAAATGCCTGCGCCGTCCGCCCGCCCAAATAAGCGCGCGCGGCGTCTACCTTCTCCGGATAGCATATCACACATACACGCCCCAGCGCCAACAGCGCCAGCAGCAGGTACAGCGCGCCCAGCCACCGTTTGCACCCGTCCTTTTTGCCTTGCTTTTCGCTTTGCATGTCCATCGCCTCCGGTGTATCTTATGCCGCGCGGCGCGGATACTTTCTCCTTGCTTTTTTTTACTTTGTCCGGTATAATAGGCGTGCTGTCTTATGTTCAGTGCAGCGCCGGCGCCGGATGCGTCTGCCCAGCCAGATAAAAACTGAATCACCGGGTGTAGCGCAGTTGGTAGCGCGCCTGCTTTGGGAGCAGGATGCCGCAGGTTCGAATCCTGTCACTCGGACCATCTTTCTTAGAAAAACCGCCTTTTTGGGCGGTTTTTCTGCGTTAGAAGCTTGGCTATTGAATTATTCTAACCACATGGTAAGTGTGGTCAGGCGGTTAAAATAGCGGTAGCAGCCATGGCAGAGAAAGGCCGCACAAATTGCTAAATCCCTAACCCACCCCTACCAGCACCGAATTGCAAATATTGTTGGATATGTATTCTTAAGCGTATTCGCAACTGGAATAACAATTACAGCTGGCCCTACAGTCTTTGTTCTAAGCTCCGGAAGATTAAGTTGATTAACTTTATTCATGAATATAAACTGGAACGATAAGCTGTTCAGGCTTTAAGCTATGCCTCTATTACCCCCTTTTCTAACTCAATCGATTCGATGTTTTCTGGGATATTACATCAACAGTGCTGATAATATGCCCCAATCTCTTTGTTAAGGATTTCTTTTAATAGCTGTAACTCCTGTTGCATGGCTCTTTTATCGTTGTCACAGTAATTGCTATTTTCCACGAGCTGCCTGCAAAATTCATGAAGGACTTCATTGCCTCTTTTAGATTCGAGATAGCCAACATTTGTAACCAAACCAAACTGTATGGTGGCAGTATAGCTCGCTTTAAGATTTTCAAATTCAGTCATTGCTGCTCTTCCCTCATTTCAACTGATTACAGCAATCGGTATGTATATTTACGAGCATAGCATAGCATAAAGTCGAGTCTCCTTCAAGAAGCGCCGAAAAGATTACAAGCACAGGCCAAGGTCGGTAAGGCCTTGGCCTGTGCTTCTGTTAACTCATCCTGCTCTCTTGAACGGTAGCACCTTACGCTTGCCCTCCTCCGGCGGGTCAGGCGGCTCCGGAGCCAAGGGGGCGGGGAAAATCCACTGGCTGAAGGCGTGTTTCTTCCGCAATGGTAACTAAATCCATTTTTCAAGGTGCATGGAGAGAATTGATTTTCATAATAGACGCCTTCCCATTCTGTCAGACAAGATCGCGTTTTTTCAAAAACGTCGTGCTGACTGCTCCCAATCCGATGCTGAACAATGCGCCGCCTGCAATACACATCCCGGCGTTCAGCACGCCTGCGTTCAGCGGCGTCATCATCGGAACCATCATGAACAGGAGCATTCCGGCGAAGCAGCTGATCACAAGCCCCAGCCAGGTTCTCTGTTTCGCAATTACGGCAGCGAGAATAAAGATCGGGACAAATACGGCCACGAGTCCGATTTTTGCGATCATGCACATCACGAGGTTCCAAGCGCTAAAGCCACTCATGGTAAAGGGCAGGCCAGCGATCGCGCCGCCGGCAAGTGAGCCGATGAAAAAGGCAGCCATCATCAGCATACCGCAGAGGAAGAACAAAATGAGCTTGGAGTAAATATACTCATTCCGTTTGGCCCGGACGGTGAACAGGTTTTTGGCATAGCCGCTGCGAAAATCCTCTGCAATAAACAGGCAGACCAGCACGGCAATACCGAAATACATCAAATTCATATTGCACATGGATGTCATATCCATTGCCATCCCGCTGCCGCCGCTGACCGTTCCGATGATCTGCCAGGCGTTTTTGAATCCCTCGATCACGGTTTCCGCACCGGTATTGGGATCGACGGAAACGCTCCCATCCATCATGGTCGTCATCACAAGGATCAGAACCGGCATGACGAGGGCAATGCCCATCATAATGTAAAACAGCTTAGAAGCAAACATCCGGCGGAAGTCCGCCCTCATCATACTCTTCATCCGACTGCTCATACTTCTGTGCGGAAAAGTCAATTCCGTGTTCATCTTACCGCCCCTCCTTCTCTCTCATCAGATCGATGTAGTATTCTTCCAAACCGATTTTATCGGTCATAATCTCGCTTACGATGATCCCGTTTCTGTACAGATAGGCGGCCAGTTCCTCCGGCGTGACCGGATCGTAAACCCGAATATATCCGCTTTCATCCTCTTCCACCCGGGAGCATTTCAGGGAAAGCTGCGCTTTTGCTTTGCCCATTTCCTTTGTTTTCAGCGCCGTGTAAGTGCGGCAGCCGGCGTCCAGCTCAGCGGCAGTCATCTCCCCCAGCATCTTGCCCCTGCGGATAATTCCGTAGTGCGTGGCGATCTTCTGAAGCTCCCCAAGGATGTGGGAGGAAATCACTACGGTGCGGTTCTGATTTCTCGTGATGTCAAGCAGGACCTCCCGCATAATGCGCATACCGTCGGCATCCAGGCCGTTGATCGGTTCATCCAGAATCAGCAGGGCGGGATC
>CAZWKZ010000034.1:0-940 GCA_964633935.1 uncultured Oscillospiraceae bacterium
AATCTGGCGGTAGCGGCTGCCGAACGGGATCGAAGCGGAGGTCCGCTCATTGGTAAGCTCGCCCATATTGCTGTCGTAAATATTCGAGAAAATGATGCCCATGGTATCCATAGCTGTCACCCATCCTTTCTGCGCTGCGGTCAAATAACCGCGCCGGCTTCGATCACTTCGCCCTCGGCAACGATCTTATCCTTGCCGACGACTGCGATCTTGCGTTCTTCGCCCTCGTGGTAATCGCCGATTTTTGCGCCGGCCTTGATGTGGCAGCCCTCGGCAATGATAGCGCTGCGAATGACCGCGCCGTTTTCGATCACGACGTTGGGCATGATGACGCTGTCCGTCACCTCGGCGCCCTTGCCGATCACGCAGCCGGTGGAGACGACCGAATGGTCGACCGTACCGTATACCTCACAGCCCTCGGAGATAAAGCTCTCGTGCAGCTCTGCGCTCTTGGCGATGAGCGTAGCGGGCATGGCAGTGTTTCTGGCGTAGATCTTATTGCCGGCCTTGCCGTAGATATCAAACACCGGAGGCTTGCCAAGCAGGTCCATATTCGCTTCCCAAAGGCTGGAGATCGTGCCGACGTCCTTCCAATAGCCCTCGAACTGGTAAGCAAACAGCCTATGGCCCGCATTCAAGATCGCGGGAATGACGTTCTTGCCGAAGTCGTTTTCGCTCTTGGGGTCGGCCTCGTCGTCCTCGAGGAATTTCTTCAGCACGCTCCACTTGAACACATAGATGCCCATCGACGCGTTCGTGCTCTTCGGGTGCTTGGGCTTTTCCTCAAACTCATAGATCGATCCGTCGGCGCGCGTATTCATGATGCCAAAGCGGGACGCCTCTTTCAGCGGCACATCGCGCACGGCAATGGTGCAGTCGGAGTCGTTCTGCTCATGGAAGCGGATCAATTTCATGATTATACGGTGATTCCGGCTCCTCT
>CAZWKZ010000034.1:950-4491 GCA_964633935.1 uncultured Oscillospiraceae bacterium
CGTAGTCCATCTTGTAGATATGGTCGCCCGAGAGGATCAGCACGTTGTCCGGCCGGTAGCGGTCGATAAAGGGGATGTTCTGATAGATGGCGTTGGCCGTACCCTTGTACCATTCAGAATTTTTGCTCTTGGCATACGGCGGCAGCACCTGCACGCCGCCGTGCGAATTGTTCAGGCCCCAGGGCTGGCCGTTGCCGATGTACTCGTTCAGCTCCAGCGGCTGATACTGGGTCAAAATACCCACCGTATCGATCTTAGAGTTGACGCAGTTGGAAAGCGGGAAATCAATGATGCGGTACTTGCCGCCGAACGGCACGGCCGGTTTGGCCGTGTTTTCCGTCAGGACCATCAGGCGGCTGCCCTGTCCGCCTGCCAGCAGCATTGCAACGCAACGCTTTTTTTGAAATTGCATACCAGTTCCTCCTTTAGTTTTTTATCACTTTTGCGGTTCTGTACGCCGATGTTCATAATAGGTGACGCTCATGGGCGGGATCCGGAATGCGCCGCTATACGCAAATCCATTCAGCTTTGCCTTCTGCGCGCGGACCGCGACCGGCTCGTAGCCGTAGCCGCCAAATTCCTGACTGTCGGAATTGAGAACAGGCACATAATAGCCGCCTCTGGCCAGGCCCAGCGGATAGTTATCGCGCAGCACGGGGCAGAAGTTGCAGACGACGACCAGCTCCCTGCCCTTGCGGTCAACACGGCGGAAGGCGATCACGCTGTTATCCGCGTCGTCGCAGGTGAGCCACTGGAAGCCGTTCCAATCGCTGTCGTTCTCCCACAGCTGCTTGTGATCAAGGTAAAAATGATTGAGCGTCTTTACAAACTGCTGCATCTGACGGTGCAGATCATAATCCAGCAGCAGCCAGTCGAGTCCCTGCTTATAGTTCCATTCAATGAACTGCGCGAACTCGTTGCCCATAAAATTCAGCTTCTTGCCGGGGTGCGCCATCTGATAGGCGAAGAATGTCCGCAGATTGCAGAACTTATCCTCATAGCTGCCGGGCATCCGGCCAATGAGAGAGAGCTTTCCGTGCACCACCTCGTCGTGGCTGAGCGGCAGGATGAAATTCTCGCTGAACGCATAGGTCATGGAGAACGTGAGCGTATTGTGGCTGCCCTTGCGGTAGATGGGGTCGAGCTTCATATACTTGAGCATGTCGTTCATCCAGCCCATGTTCCACTTGAACAGGAAGCCAAGTCCGCCGTCGTACGCCGGCTTGGTGATCAGCGGGAACGTGGTCGACTCCTCTGCGATCATCATGACCGACGGATTGACGCGGAACGCCGCCTCATTCAAGCGCTTCAGGAACTCGATCGCCTCGAGGTTCTCCCGGCCGCCAAAGCGGTTCGGCCTGTAGTTCGGCCTGTTGTAGTCGAGATACAGCATCGACGCCACCGCGTCGACGCGGATGCCGTCGACATGGAACTGCTCGAGCCAGTAGACAGCGTTGGAGATCAGGAACGACTTGACCTCGGGCCGGCCATAGTCAAAGATGCGCGTGGTCCAATCCGGATGCTCGTTCATCATGGGATCGGACAGCTCATAGCAGCACGTGCCGTCAAATTCGTACAGTCCATACGCGTCCTTCGGAAAATGCGCCGGCACCCAGTCCAAAATCACGCCGATATTCTCCGTATGGCAGCGGTCGACAAATTTACGCAGATCCTCCGGCGTACCGTAGCGGTGCGTGGGTGCATAGTAACAGGTGATCTGATAACCCCACGACGGCTCGTACGGAAATTCCATGATCGGCATCAGCTCGATATGCGTGTAGCCCATTTCCTTGACATACGGCACCAGCGTATCGGCCAGCTCTGCAAAGGAATAGTAGCTGCCGTCGTCGTGCCGCTTCCACGAACCGGCATGGACCTCGTAGATATTGACCGGCCGGTTGAGTACGCCCAGCCGCTTTTTGCGCGCGCGGTAGATCCCATCGTGCCAGACGAACTCGTCCTCCGGCTCGATGATGCTCGACGTGCCGGGCAGCTTCTCACAGCGCCGGCCGTAGGGGTCTGTCTTGTAGAGCGTGCGGCCGTCGGCAGTGCGCACGCAGAATTTGTACGCGCAGCCAGCGCGCGCATGCACCGAAACAGCCTCCCACACGCCGTCGGAGATCTTCTGCATCGGAAGATCCTGCTCATTCCAGAAGTTGAAATCGCCGACCACGCTCACGCTTGCCGCGCGCGGCGCCCAAACGCGGAAGACGTAGCGTTCCTCGCCCTCCTGATGCGTCCGGTGACAGCCCAGAAAACGATAAGCATGCTCACAGCATTCGCCGTGAAATTGCCACAAAAAATCCTGTAACGCCTGTTCCATAAGAATCGACATCCTTTCAAAATGACTTGAAATCCGTGCGCAGGCAGCGTCGCTCGCGGGATTTCCTCCGCATCCGCGCCATTGCGCGTCCAAGCCCGATGGTAGCATACGCACGTGAAAAGAACGCTCGAAAAAAGGAAACAGAAACAGCCAATCCCAGCACGCAGAGATTGGCTGTACATTCCAACTATCCTTGATCCGTATCGTTTACACAAAAACGGCGGCGCAGGCAGGCAGCGGCGCGCATTCTTCTCAGTCCCGCCGTTGCTGCACACATACAAAATCGCCTCGCCTTCGTTTCCTACTGTGCACAGTATATCATAAAAAACGCCGCCGCGCAAGGCGGATATTTGACAAACATCACAAAAATCAATGTAAAATCCAAAATTATCCTGCCCGCCGCGCGTTGCAGCGCGCGCAAAAAAGCCCTGCCGCATTTGCGGCAGGGCCTTTGAAGCGTTTTAGCCAAGCTCGGAGAAATACTTGATGGTGCGGACCATCTGCGAGGTGTAGGAGTTCTCGTTGTCATACCAGGAGACGACCTGGACCTGGCTGGTGCCGTTGTCCAGATTGACGACCATGGTCTGCGTGGCGTCAAACAAGGAGCCGTAGCGCATGCCGATGATGTCGGAGGAAACGATCTCGTCGGTGTTGTAGCCGAAGGACTCGGTCGCCTCAGCCTTCATCTGAGCGTTGATCTGCTCGACCGTAACGCTGCCCTTGACGACGGCGTTCAGAATGGTGGTGGAGCCGGTCGGCGTAGGAACACGCTGCGCAGCGCCGATGAGCTTGCCGTTGAGTTCCGGAATGACCAGGCCGATCGCCTTGGCGGCGCCGGTGGAGTTCGGGACGATATTTACCGCAGCGGCGCGGGATCTTCTCAGATCGCCCTTTCTCTGCGGGCCGTCGAGCGGCATCTGGTCGCCGGTGTAGGCGTGGATGGTGCACATGATACCGGACTCGATCGGAGCCAGGTCGTTCAGCGCCTTGGCCATCGGGGCCAGGCAGTTGGTGGTGCACGAAGCGGCGGAGATGATGGTATCGTCCTTGGTCAGCGTGGTATGGTTGACGTTATAGACAATGGTGGGCAGATCGTTGCCGGCGGGAGCCGAGATAACGACCTTGCGGGCGCCGGCGTCGATGTGGGCCTGCGCCTTGGCCTTGCTGGTATAGAAGCCGGTGCACTCGAGCACGACATCAACGCCAAGCTCGCCCCAG
>CAZWKZ010000034.1:4501-14903 GCA_964633935.1 uncultured Oscillospiraceae bacterium
GGGCAGCTCAGCCGCGTTCGGCTTCTTATAGATAACGATCTTCTTGCCGTCGACAACGATGTAGTTGTCTTCGCCTTCGCCCTCATGGAAATCGACCGTATGGCCCTGCGCAACGTAGTTGCCCTGGGTCGAGTCATACTTCAGCAGATGCGCCAGCATCTTAGCAGAGGTCAGATCGTTGATGGCAACGACTTCGTAGCCCTCGGCGCCGAACATCTGGCGGAACGCGAGACGACCAATACGGCCAAAACCATTGATAGCAACTTTAACAGACATGGGAAACATCCTCCTTCATATTCTGCTGCCGGCGCCTGATGCCGCCGACAGGAAAAGTACGAAATATACTTTCGATTCTGTTAGATTATACTGTGTTTTGCGCGTGATGTCCAGTATTATTTTCGCCAAAATAGCGTGCTTTTCACATTTTTTTCTGCTGCATTTCCGATAAAAGACTTGAAGCCGGGAAATTTGCAGCCATTGTGGTAAAACTGCATCATTATTCTTAAATTTTTTGTGAATTTTGCAGCTGTTCACAGTTTCTTCCTTGATTTCCCTGGTAAATGCCGCTATGATGTTGTTTAACTTTTTTGAATCTGTGCTGCCGCCGGCGGCAGCGGTAAAGGAAGAATGCTATGCTGCAACTAAGTCACATCGTAAAGGACTATCAAGCTGGCGAGAGCGTCGTACACGCGCTGCGTGACGTGAGCGTCTGCTTCCGCCCGAGCGAATTTGTCGCCGTGCTCGGCCCGTCTGGCTGCGGTAAGACGACGCTGCTCAACATCATTGGAGGCCTTGACCAGTACACCTCCGGCGATCTTCTCATCTCCGGCACGTCCACGCGTGAGTTTCGCGACCGCGACTGGGACAGCTACCGCAACCACCGCATCGGCTTTGTGTTTCAGAACTATAACCTCATTCCCCACCAGTCGGTGCTGCAGAACGTGGAGTTGGCGCTCACGCTCTCCGGCGTCAGCAAGGCCGAGCGCCGCGCCAGAGCCACGCAGGCGCTGGAAAAGGTCGGCTTGGGCGATCAGCTGAGTAAGAAGCCCAACCAGATGTCGGGCGGGCAAATGCAGCGCGTGGCCATCGCCCGCGCGCTTGTGAACAACCCGGATATCCTGCTTGCCGACGAGCCTACCGGCGCGCTCGACAGCGAGACCTCGGTACAGATCATGCAGATCCTGAAGAGCATCTCGCAGGAAAAGCTTATCATCATGGTCACGCACAATCCCGAGCTTGCCGAAACATACGCCACACGCACGGTGCGCCTGCTTGACGGCCAGATCGTCAGCGACTCGCAGCCGTATACGCCGGACGAGGAAGCGCTTGCCGCCGCGCACGAAGCCCCGCAAAAGCAAGCGCGCACGTCCATGTCGTTTTTTACCGCGCTCGGTCTTTCGTGCAACAATCTGCTGACCAAAAAGGCGCGCACCATCCTCACAGCCTTCGCCGGTTCGATCGGTATCATCGGTATCGCGCTCATTCTGGCGCTCTCCAACGGCATCCAGACCTATATCGACCAGGTGCAGGAGGATACGCTCTCATCGTACCCCATCACCATCGAGGCCGAGTCCATGGATATGAGCGGCATGATCACCGCGCTCATGGGCGCACGGGCGGAGCAGAATGACACGCCGCACGCTGACGGCCGCGTATACGCCTCGACCGTCATGTACGATTTGATGAACAGCCTCAACGCCACCGAGACTGAGACGAACAATCTCGCGGCCTTCAAGCAGTATCTCGACAACCCCGACAGCGCTATCCATCAATATACGTCCGCCATCCAGTACTCGTACGATCTGACGCTGCCCATTTTTACTGAGGACGCAGACGGCAGCATCGTCAACACCGACGTGCTGGAACTGATGCAGAGCGTGATGTCGGCGATGTACGGCGGCGACTACAGCTCTTATTTTTCACAGTTCGGCGGCGCGTACTCCGCCATGGAGGTCTGGGAGGAAATGCTCCCGGGCGAGGACGGCAGGCTCGTCAGCGAGCTTGTCCAGTCGCAATATGACGTGCTCTACGGCAGCTGGCCGCAGCGCTACGACGAGGTGGTGCTCGTCGTCGACAAAAACAACGAGATCAGCGACCTCGTCATGTACGCCATGGGCCTAAAGAGCGCCAATGAAATGGAAGAAGCGATGCGCGCAGCCATGAACCAGGAGCAGATCGCCCAGACGCAGGACAGCTGGAGCTATGAAGAGCTTTGCGGCAGGACCTTCAAGCTGATCCTGCCGTGGGAAAATTACCGCTATGACGCGTCGGCCGGAGGCTATGCCGATCTGTCTGTCACAGACGCCGGCATGGACTACCTCTTTGGGTCTGACGACGTGGGCACGACGCTCACCATCTCCGGCGTGGTCCGCGCCAATCCCGACGCCACGTCGAATATGATAAAAGGCTCGCTCGGCTATACCGAGGCGCTTGCGCGCTATGTGATCGAGAAAACGCAGAGCGCCGATATCATACAAGCGCAGCTGAGCAAGCCCGACACAGACGTCATCACCGCGCTTCCCTTCCGTACCGGCGACGAGGCCGATCCCACAGCGGAGGAAATGTCGGCGGACGTGCTCGCGCTGCTCGCTTCGTCCGGCGTGCAGGACAAGGCCCAAATGTATCTGGATATGATGTGCGTTGCCGACGAGGCATATCTTGACGCGGCGACCGAGCAGAGCATGCAGGGTCTGACGCGCGAGGCCATCGAACAGCAGGTCACATCCTCGTATTCCGAGGAAATGGGCGTGAGCGCCGAGGAGATCTCGCAGTACATTGCACAGATGGATGACGAGACGCTTTTCAGCTATGTAGAAGCTTCCGTGCGCCAGCAGATCAGCGAGCAGTACGCCGCCGCCATGGCCGAGCAGCTCGCCGCCATGACCAACGAACAGCTTGCCGCGGCCATGGATATGGCGCAGCTGACCGACGCGCAGACACAGTATCTCTACGAGACCTATATGCCGCCAAAATACAGCGAAGCGACGTATGACGATACGCTGGAGCTGCTGGGCTATGTCGATCTTGACAGCCCGGCCAGCGTCAACCTCTACGCCGCGACGTTCTCTGACAAGGATGCGATCGCCGAGTGCATCGCAAAGTATAATGAGACCGCCGCTGAGGATGATGAGATCACGTATACCGACTACGTAGCGCTTTTGATGAGTTCGATCACGACCATCATCGACGCGATCTCCTATGTGCTCATCGCGTTCGTGTCGATCTCGCTCGTCGTCTCGTCCATCATGATCGGCATCATCACATATATCTCCGTTCTCGAGCGGACGAAGGAGATCGGCATCCTGCGCGCCATCGGCGCTTCGAAGCGCGATATCTCGCGTGTGTTCAACGCTGAGACGCTCATCGAGGGTCTGGTAGCAGGCCTGATCGGCATCGGTCTTACGCTGCTGTTGATTTTGCCCATCAACGCCATCGTGCAGCATTTGACCGGCATCGCCACGCTGGGCGCGATCCTGCCGGGCAGGGCCGCCGTGATCCTGATCGCCATCTCGATGCTTCTCACGTTCATCGCGGGCCTCATCCCCTCGCGCCTGGCCGCGAAGAAGGATCCCGTCGTCGCGCTCAGGACCGAATAAGCGCCAATATAGCCAAAAGACACGGCAGATTACCTGCCGTGTCTTTTACTTTGTAAATATCAGCTTGAAGGTCTCGCCGCTTTCCTCTCGCGCGCAAAGCCGCAGGCCGGCACGCGCGCATATACCGGAAAACAGGTCGGCGTTTTGCGCGCCGTCTGGTTTTACGACGCCGTATGTGGTATGCACGTGCGTGCCGCCGGCGTCGATATCCAGTTCGACCAGAAACGCCTCGGGATACGCCGACACAACGGCCGCGTCCCAGATCGTCATGCTGCCGCCGGGCTTCAGCACCCGCGCGGCCTCAGCGATCGCCTGCTCCTGCGTCGCCGCATCCATGTACAGAAGGGAGAAGAAAAACGTCACATGCGCAAACGACGCATCGGCAAAGCGAAGGCTTCTTGCGTCCATACATAGCTTCGTGCAATTCTCCGGCGCCTCGTCCAGCTCCTCCTGCCGGTTGTCGATGGCGGTCACACTCGCGCCGTATACGCGGCCGATGATCCCCTCCCCGCCGCCGCCAATGTCGAGAATATTGCCCTTGAGCGTCTTCTGCAGCCGTATCGCCGTCATTTTTCTTCTCCCTCATTTCCTATTTCTGCTTCTTTACTGGGATCCAAACCTCAAATTCCGCCTGCTGCGGGTCCGAACTGAGATACAGCTCGATATCCGGACCGTCGGCGTATTCATAGCCCGAGGTCGGCAGCCATTGCGTCACGATCCGCTGCTCCAGCTCCTGAATGGCCTGCGGGCACACGCCGCTGCCCGGAAAGATGGCCCAGGTGGACGCGGGCACGATGGTTTCCTCAAACTCCCCTGCCGGCGCCTCGCTTGCCACGGCGATGTAATAGCGCCACTGCTCCGCGTCGCCGCAGCCGCACACGCCCAGTACGCCCTTCGGCTCGGCGTCCATCCGCGCAATCAGCTTTTGCAGCGTCCCGTCCATGCCAACCTGCTGCCACAGCCGCGGCACGGCCTCAAAATTGCGCTCCATTTCGTGCTGCAGCTCCTGTGACACGCCCACAACGCGAAATGCGGGCTTTGTTTCTACACGATACTTCATTTCTTCCGCTCCTTTGATCGTGATCAGGAAGGTAATCGGTGGATAGGATCTGACATGAACGCCCTCATTTCTGAGCGCCGACGGCGCAATGCCGTGCACGCTCTGAAACGCGCGGTTGAAGGCCGTTGGCGACGCATAGCCGTATTTTGCCGCCACATCGATGATCTTCTCCCCGCCGAGCTGCAGATCCGCCGCAGCCAGCGACATCCTCCGCCTGCGGATATACTCCGCCAGCCCCACGCCCGCCATATAGGCGAACATCCGCTGGAAGTGGTATGACGAGCAGCACGCGACCTTTGCGACCTGCTCATAGTCGATCTGCTGCGTCAGATGCCGCTCAATATACCGCACGGCGTCGTTCATTGCGTCGATCCACTGCATGCCGGTTGCCTCCTGTCAAACTGATTATAGGCGATTTCAGAAATAAAATCCTCGCTTGCCCTGCACAAATCCGCGAGCTTACCCGCGCGTCAAAACGCGGCCGGACGCGCCTTCTGCAAACTTGCCGCCATCTACGGCAAGCCGTCCATTCACCAGTACATACCGCATTCCCTGCGCGTAGCGCGCGGGATCTTCATAGGTGCCGCACTCGCGGACCTGCGCCTTGTCAAACACGCAGATATCCGCGTCCATGCCCTTCCAGAGCTTTCCTTTTTTTGTAAGGCCCAGCACCTGCGCCGGACGCGCGGCCATCTTATATACCGCCTGCTCCAGCGTAAGCGCACGCCTCCGGCATACATACCGCTGCAGCACTCTTGCAAACGCGCCATACACGCGCGGATGCCACAGCCCCGTGTCGGGATAGGTCGCGTCGGAGATCACACAGGAAAATTCCGCCTGTAAGATGGCTTCAATATCCGATTCATCCGCGATAAAATCGATCATGCTGACGGCGCAGGCCTCGCTTTGCAAAAGGTCGAACGCGCACGCATACGGGTCCTTGCCCAAAAGCTCCGCCGCCTCCGCCACGCTTTTGCCGGTCAGCGCCCGGTGCTCAGGCCTTGTCAAGCTGCTGAGGCGGATATTCTCCCAGCCGACCAGCTTCACAATATTTTCAAAATCGTCGCCCGTCTGCATCCGCGCACGCGCGTGCGCGCGAAACGCCGCGTCCTGCAGACGCCGCGCGATCTCCTGCGCGCCGCCCGCCTGCAGCTCCGGCGGCAGGATATGCACCAGCTGCGTCGAGCCGGCGGGGTATGGATACACGTCGCAGCCGATCTCGATCCCCTCTTGCCGCGCGCGCGAAAGCATCGCCAGCATCTGCGGCACGGCCCTCTGCCAGTTCTGCCGTCCGATGGCCTTGAGATGGCTGATCTCGACCGGCGTCCGTATGGCGCGCGCAACGGCGAGCATCTCCTCTAGCGCCTGCACCACGCCGCTTCCCTCCTGACGCATATGTACGGCGACGGGTACGCCGCTGCCCTTTAACGGCTGCAGCGCTTCGATCAGCTCCTGCGTGGAGAAAAAGCTCTCCGGCGCATAGCCAAGGCCCAGCGAGACGCCGAGCACGCCCGAGCAGAGCGCGTCCTCAAGCTGGCTGCGCAGCGCCTTCTTTTCATCGTCACGCATCTGCGCGGCATAGCCGCATACGCCTGCGCGCAGCGTCCCAAGTCCTGCCAGCATACCGGCGTTTACGCGCAGCGGAAGCGTTTGCAGCTGTGCCAGATACGCCTGCAGCGACTGCGTGTGCAGTTTCTCCGGTACATGCCCCGTGACGGGCGCGAGATATGCGCGGATATCGCGGCAAAACCGCTCTGGGCACGGCGCGACCGACAGGCCGCAGTTCCCGTTTACGATCGTCGTCAGTCCCTGCATCAGTTCCGCCTTCCCAAAGTCCTGCCGCATTACCACGGCGTCGGCATGGCGGTGAATGTCGATAAAGCCCGGCGTGACGCAGCAGCCGCGCGCGTCGACGATCTTTGCCGCCTGCGCGCCCGCAAGGCCGCCCACGCCGGCAATTTTCCCGTCCTTCACGCCCACATCCGCGCAAAAGCCCGCGCGGCCAGTTCCATCAATGACCGTGCCGCCTCTGATCAGCACATCCAGCATGCCTCTCCCCTCTTTCGTGCTTATTCTATCGCAGCGCGCGGCAAATTGCAACCGCGTCAGCGTGCGCGCAAAAGTCCGTCCGCCGTGAGCGTATAGACCTCGTCGCAGACCTCGGACAGATATCGCCGGTCGTGCGAGACGCTGATGATCGTCCCGCCAAAGCCGCGCAGCGCCTGGCGGATGACAGGCGCAGAAAGGGGGCTGAAGTTGCGCGTCGGCTCGTCGAGTACCAGCACGTCCGCCTCCTGCAGCACCATGTCTAAAAACAGCAGCTTCGCCCGCTGCCCGCCTGAGAGCGCGCCGATCCTTCCCGTCATTTCCTCGTGCGTGAAGCGCATCGAGCCGAGCAGCGTCCGCGCGCGCTCCACAAGCGCCTTGTCATAGCTCACATTTAGAAATTCCAGCGGCGTTTTATCCTGATCCAGCCGCTCGGCATAGCTCTGCGGCATATAGGCGGGCTTGACATCGCGCCGCGCCTGCAGCTGGCGCCAGATCTCTGCCAGCAGCGTGGATTTGCCCGCGCCATTTCGGCCCGTGATGCCGATATGCGCGCCGCCGCAGACCGTCAGCCGCACATTGTTTGCCAGCACACGCGCCTCCACGCACAGCTCCGGCAGCGCAAGCTCGAGGATCTTCTTCCCCTTCGGCAAGCGGATCTGCGCAGAAAACGCCGACAGGATCGCCTCCTCCTCGTCTGGAAACGCTACAAACTGCTCGCGCTCGCGTTCTAAGCGTCTGCCCTGCGCCAGCACGGAGGCCATTTTCTTTTTCAGAAGCCTTCCGCCATGCGGATCTTTGCGCGAGATGCTGTTTTGCTCGTGCTCCACGCGGTCATGGATCTGCCGCCATCGGGCCATCTGCCGGGCGTAGTCGTCGCGCTGCTTCTGCGCAATCTGCGCCTGCTTGTCGAAACCCGCCCGTCTTTGGTTTACATAAGTTTCATAGTTCATCCTTGCCACCGTCACGCGGCACACCTGCTTGCGCCGCAGCTGCTCCATATGCACGATAACGTTTGCCGTGTTCGCAAGCAGCGTCTCATCGTGCGAGATAAACAGCACCGGCAGCGGTGTTTTTTTCAAGAAGTCCTCCATCCACTCGAGCGTCTCAATATCCAGATCGTTCGTCGGCTCGTCCAGCAGCAGCGCGTCCGGTTCTTCCAGCAGCAGCCTGGCCAGCTGCGCCTTCACCTTCTCCCCGCCCGACAGCTCGCCCAGCGTCTGCCTCGAGCAGCTCCACCCGCCATCCAGCGCCAGCTCCGGCGGCAGCCGCCAAAGCTCGGCGCCGGAAAAGTAGTCCTCCAGCGCGGCATCCTCCAGCTCACGCGGCAGCTGCTGCGGCAGATACGCGAGCCTGCCCTTCCGGCTCACACGGCCGCTGAGCTCGCAGTAGCCGTCCACAAGCGCCGGATCATAGAGATATTTCAGCAGCGTAGACTTGCCGTTTCCCTCCTCGCCGATGATCGCGGCCTTATCGCCCGCGCGCAGGGTGAAGTCAAAATGCTCGACCAGATGCCGGCCGTTTTTCGTGAGTGTGATCGTCAGATCCTTTCCTTCCAGCATGCATGTCCCTCCAAACAAAAATTCCGGTCTTGACGCCTGACGCACCAAAACCGGAATCCACGCACGCAAAAGCCCAGCTGTCTGACAGCCGCGCGCAAAGCGGCCAAAAACGTCTGTTTTCGGCCCATGATCCAAATTTCGGTGACAAATCAGGCTCAGCTTCCTGAGCCGGTCTGATTCACGAAATTCAGATCACTTGCGCATGCTTTCACCTCAATTCACATTTCTGATTTTAAGGTATCACATCCACACAAAAATGTCAAGCGGCGCAGACCAAGATTGGCCTGCGCCGCTTGCAGTGCGTTTTTATTTTGCGCTCGTGATCTTCCAGATCTCGTCGGCATACTGACGGATGGTCCGGTCGGACGAGAACTTGCCCGCCGAGGCCACGTTCATCAAGCATTTGCGGCCGAATGCAATGCGGTCGCGGTAGTCGCGGTTCGCCTGCAGCTTCGCCTTCTGATAGCTGGCAAAATCATGCAGCACGAAATAGTGATCGGGCCGGTGCCAGCTCGCGCCGTCCAGAAGCGCCGTATACAGCTCGTGCAGCTCCTCGTCGGTCTCGACGGTGCCGTCGATCAGCGTATCGAGCGCCCGGCGGATGCGTGCGTCGGCCTTGTACAGATCGCGCGCGCAGTAGCTATCGCGGATGGCGTTCAGTTCATCGACCGTCGCGCCGAAGATATAGTTGTTTTCCTTTCCCGCCTGCTGGACGATCTCGACATTCGCCCCGTCAAGCGTGCCGAGCGTCACCGCGCCGTTGAGCATCAGCTTCATGTTGCCCGTACCGGAGGCTTCGGTGCCGGCGGGCGAGATCTGCTCAGAGATATCGGCCGCAGGAATGATATGCTCTGCGTACGAGCAGTTGTAGTTCTGGACAAACACGACCTTCAGCTTGTCGGCCACGGCCGGGTCGGCGTTGATGAGCGCCGCCATACGGTTGATATAGCGGATGATGGCCTTGGCGCGGCGATAGCCGGGCGCGGCCTTGGCGCCGAAGATATATACCGTAGGCGTAAAGTCGGTCAGCGACCCGTCCTTCAAAGACAAATAGATATCCATGATCGACAGCGCGTTCATCAGCTGCCGCTTATACTCGTGCAGGCGCTTGACCTGTACGTCAAAAACGAAGCTGGGGTCCAGCTCCACGCCCTCGCGCTTTGCAATCACGGCGCACAGCTGCCGCTTTTTCTCAAGCTTGATGGCGTTGAACTGCTTGACGGTCATATCATCGACGCTGTCCTTCAGTCCGGCAAGCCGGTCCAGGTCCGTAAGGAAGCCGCCGCCGATCTTGCTCTCAATCAAGCCGCACAGCTCCGGATTGCTCAGCCCCAGCCAGCGGCGCGGCGTAATGCCGTTGGTCTTGTTCTGGAACCGCTCGGGGAAGACCCTGTACCAATCCTTGAACAGATCGTCCTTGAGGATCTGCGAATGGATCTCCGCCACGCCGTTGACAGCGGTGGAGACATAGACCGACAAATTCGCCATATGCGCCGCGCCGTCTTTGATGATATACAGGCCGCTCTCCGGCAGCGTCCGCTTGAGCCGCGCGTCGATCTTTTCGATGATGTCGCAGATTTCCGGCACGACCGAGCGAAGCAGCTCCATATCCCACTTCTCGAGCGCCTCGCTCATGACGGTGTGGTTGGTGTAGGAGAACACATGCGCCGCAATGTCAAACGCGGCGTCAAAGTCCATGTTTTCCAGCATCAGAAGCCGGATCAGCTCGGGAATGGACATGGCCGGGTGCGTATCGTTGAGCTGCACTGCGGCAAACTCCGGCAGGCGGAAGAAATCGCGGCCGTGCGAATCCTTATAGTCGCGCAGAATATCCTGCAGCGAGGCGCTGGAGAGCACATACTGCTGCTTGACGCGCAGGCGCTTGCCCTCCCACGTCGAGTCGTTGGGATACAGCACGCGGGTGATATCCTCAGCCTTGTTCTTTGTTTCCAGTGCCTTGGCGTAGTTCTGCGCGTTGAACGCGTCAAAGTCCAGCTCCTTCTCGGCCTCGCACTGCCACAGGCGCAGCGTGCCGACCGTGTCCGTGCCGTAGCCGATGACGGGCATGTCGTAGGGAATGGCGTTGATGGTCTGGTCGGCAAATTTTACCTTCACGGCCAGCTTATCGCGGCGGTGGC
>CAZWKZ010000035.1:0-14422 GCA_964633935.1 uncultured Oscillospiraceae bacterium
ATCAGGTCACGCTGGTGCCGAACTATCTGGTCAGCGACTGGCTGGGGATCCTGAACACCCGCTGGGCGATCATCCTGCCGGGCGCGTTCGCGCCGTTTTCGGTGTTTTTGCTGACGAAGTTCATGCGGCGTATCCCCGCGTCGCTGATCGAGGCGGCGAAGCTCGACGGCGCGGGCGAGTGGCGCATTTTTTGGAACATCTGCCTGCCGCAGTGCAGGAGCGCGCTGTATTCCATCGCCATTCTGGTGTTCATCGACTACTGGAACATGGTCGAGCAGCCGCTCATTCTGCTGCCGAGCGCAGACATGCAGCCGCTGTCGGTTTACCTATCCACCATAAACGCCGGCGAGATCGGCATCGCGTTCGCTGCGGCGGTGGTGTATATGATCCCGGGCCTGCTGCTGTTTTTGCACGGCGAGTCGTATCTGGTCGAAGGCATCGCATATTCCGGTTCTGTGAAAGGGTAAGAGGGAGAAGCATATGGAAGCAAATGTAAAAAAACGCGAGTGGGTCAAAACAGCCGCGATCATCTTTCTGGCGATCTTGCTGGTTTTGACGTTTTTCTCGAATACCATCATGAATGCCTCGCTGCCGGAGGTCGCCGCGCAGCAGGTCTCATCCGGCAGCATCAACGCCAAAATCAGAGGCTCGGGCACCATCGCCGCCAACGAGACCTACGACGTGACCATCAGCCAGACGCGCAAGATCGCCAGCGTCAAGGTCCAGGTGGGCCAGACGGTTGCCACCGGCGACGTGCTCTTTACGCTTGAGGCCACGGAGTCGGACGAGCTGAAGCAGGCGCAGGACACGCTCACGACGATGGAGCGGGCGTATGAAAAGGCGCTTTTGTCTGCGTCCACGTCCGACGCGCAGGAAAACCGCGAGGTGGAAAAGGCGCGCGAGGCGTACAACGAGGCGCTGACGATCTACCGCCAGTACAGCACCATGGACGCGGCGAATCTGGCTGCGGCGCAGGCCGAGGCCGACGCGGCGCTCAAGGAGCTGCAGCGGCAGAGCAAGGATGCGCAGAAGGAGCTGACGGACGCGCAGTCCGACCGCGACTATACCGAGGCGCAGGCGAAGGTGACCGAGCTGAACGGAAAAATTACAGGCTATGAGTCGGAGATCGAGAGCCTGCAGACGCAGCTAGAGGATTTCGACAACGGCGAATCGGCGCAGCAGTCGCTGCAGCGGCAGATCGAGGACAAGAATAGGGAATTGTCCGATGCGCAGGCGATTTATGACAGTGACAAGGTATTTAACGAGTACTATTATAATTTGCTGATGGAGGTTGCCGGACAGAGCAATTCTGTGGCCGCAGCGCTGGCGAACAATACGAGCGAATTGACCAACAGGCTCAAAGAGAGAAGCGACATCGGCTCAGAGGAAAATGCTGCGGCGATCGCCAAAGAATGTGCAGCGTCATATACGCTGCTTTCTGGCGATCTGGATAAAATCAATTCGATCACGCTGGAATTGAACCGGCTGCAGGAGGATCTGAAAAACGCTTCAGACGGCACCCAAACTTCGCGTGAGAAGATTGTCTCAAAGCTGAATGAGGCACAGCAAAATTTGACGTTGAGCAAGCGGGAGCTTGCCAACAGTGAGGATACCGTAGAACGCTACGAGGCATACATCGAACGGCTGGAGGATGCGGTCGACGCGATCAGCGACGCCGTGGACGACCAGCAGGCCGAGGTGGACAAGCTGAGCAGCGCGTCGTCGGCCGCCGAGACCGTGAAATCGACCAAGCAGGCGCTGGAGGATCTGATCTTTGCGCAGAGCCTGGGCGATACGGCGAACCTGGACCTCAAGGATCAGCGCGAGGACATCGAAAAGCAGGAGCAGCTCATTGAAGAGCTGACCAAGGACGCTGACGGCGCCGAGGTGACGGCCAAGGTGTCGGGCATCGTGAGCGAGATCCACGTTACCGCCGGCAACACCGCGGGCGCGGAGTCGCCGCTTTGCACCATCAACGTGGCCGACCGCGGCTACACGATCAAGATCCCTGTGACGCTTGAGCAGTCGCGGCGCGTGAGCGTGGGCGACAGCGCGGAGCTGGTCAACTACTGGGGCGGCGACGTGACGGCGACGCTGGAATCGATCGCGAACAACCCCGAAAACCCCGGCAAGGGGAAGCTGCTCATCTTCCGCCTGAACGGCGAGGTCGACCCCGGCACGACGCTGACGCTCTCGATCGGACAAAAGAGCGCGAGCTATGACGCGCTGGTGCCCAATTCCGCCATCCGCACGGACAACAACGGCTCGTTCGTGCTGGCGCTGGTGGCAAAGTCCACGCCGCTTTCCACGCGCTATACCGCCACGCGCGTCGACGTGCAGGTGCTGGCGAGCGACGATAACTACACCGCCGTGTCCGGCATCGGCACGGGCGAGTTTGTCATCACCACCTCGACCAAGCCGATCGAGGCCGGTACGCAGGTGCGGCTGGTGGACGAGTCATGAGCGGAAAATATGAGGCAAAGCGCCGGCGGCCGCGTGCTCGCGCACCACGCGCGCCGCGCGCGCCGCGCGAGCGGCGCAAGCTCACGATGCTGCTTTCCCGCAGGGCGCTGGTGTGGCTGCTGATTGCGGCGGCGTCGCTGGCGGCGGCGGGCGTGTGCTTTGCAAGGCTGCACGCCGTGACAACGTGCCTGTATTCCCAACAGGCGGCCGAGCGCTGGCGCGGCCAGAGCGAGACGCGCTTTTCGCAGGTGAGCGTGTTCCTGCCCGTTGACGGCGGTATCGACGTGCAGACGGTCGAGACGTTCCGCCAGAGCATCGATACGGCCATGCAGGAGGTATCGCTGGAAGCGCCGGAGGGCGGCAGCCTGTATGTTGACGCGTATTCCGGCAGTACACGGCTGAGCGTCTACACCGATCACGGCTCAGCCATGGTACAGACGCTGGGCGTGGGCGGAGATTTCTTTACCTTCCATCCGCTGCGGCTGCGCTCGGGCGGGTATCTGACGGGCAGCGACTACATGGCTGACCGCGTGGTGCTCGACGAGGCGCTGGCGTGGACGCTGTTCGGCAGCTACGACGTGGCGGGCCAGCAGGTCATGGTCGGCGAGCGGCCGTATCTGGTGGCGGGCGTGGTCGCGCGAGAGGACGATTACGCCAGCGAAAAGGCGTATTCCGGCGACGCGGGCATGTTTATGAGCTATGATGCGCTGAATCTCATCTCGGAAACGCCGATCGACTGCTATGAGGTGGTCATGGCCGATCCCATCACGGGCTACGCCCGGTCGGTCGTGGAAAAGAGCTTCTCGCCCGAGACGGACGTGATCGTGGAAAATTCGGCGCGCTACAAGCTGATCAACCTGATCGGCGTGCTGGGCGATTTTGGCGAGCGGTCGATGCAGACCTACGCGGTCATTTTGCCGTATTGGGAGAACGCCGCGCGGCTGACCGAGGATCATGCGGCGCTGGCGCTGCTGCTGGGCGCGCTGTTTTCGCTGTGCCCTGCGGGCGTGGCGGGCTACTGGGCCGTGCATTGGCTGCGTAAGCTCTGGGGCAAGCTGCGCCGGAGCGTGGCCGACACGGTCGAGCGAAAGGTCGAGGAAAAGAAAGAAAAGCACTATGTCCGCACGGGCATTTAGAAAAAAATCTCGCAGCCTGCGCTGCGAGATTTTTATGCGCTTTTTGGCGCTATTTCCGCTTTAAATGACCCAGATAGAAAAAGCCCGCCGCGCCGAGCGCCGCCAGCGCCAGCGCAAGATACAGCGCTGCGCCGGGCGCGTTTGGCCCGGTGAGGAAAATGGCGGTCGGGCCGTCCGCGCTGCCGATCACGCCGACGCTGCGCCCAGGCGCGAGCACCAGCGCGGGCAGCGCGCAGAAGCCGATCAGCCACAGGCCCGCGAGAATCGCCAGAGCCAGGCAGACGAAGCGCCACGGGCTTTTGCGGAAGGCGAACTCCTGCATCTGCTCGTTCAGCTCGGCTGCGGCCGCGGCGGGCGCGCCCAACGCAAGCAGGACGGCGTCTTCGGACTCGCCGGCCTCCAGCCGCGCGGCGATGGAGGTGCTTAGATCGCTGACAACGCGCGACCGGACCGCGCGCGGTAAGCGAAGGCGGCGCGAAACGGCGCGAAGATAGCGCTTCACGCGCGGCGTAAATTCAGGGGTATGCTGCATCGTTAAGATTCCTCCTTCAAAAATCCGTCCACACAGGCGGAAAAGTTGTGCCACAGCTGCCGCCGGCGGATACATTCCTCCCGGCCGCGCGCCGTGGGCGCGTAGATCTTCTTGGGCGTACTGCGGCCGTCGCCCGGGGTCCAGGCGGCCTCGATCAGCCCGCCGTCCTCCAGCCGGTACAAGATGGGGTACAGCGTCCCCTCTTTCAGCGCGAACAGCCCGCCGGAGCGCGTTTTGAGCTGCGAGAGCAGCTCATAGCCATAGCCGGGCGCGGCGCACAGAAGCTCGAGCACCAGCATTTCCAGCACGCCTTTTTTCAGCTGCTGCAAAAAACGATCGTCCATGGTTCACCTCGCGATTTAAAAGTACTTTGTATTACTAAATATGAGTATATACAAAATGCTGCCGCTTGTTAAGCGGAAAATGTCTGCGTTTTGCCGCCGCTTCAAAATTTTTGCCTATCATGATAAAGGCCGGCGGCCCGCCCATTGGGCAGGCCGCCGGCCCCGCCGGTCAAGGATCTCGCGACGCGCGCCGCGAGCGAGGATCGGTGCGTTTTTCCGGCGGCGTACGCGCCGGAAAAACGCATTTTGCGGGCTTGGATCAGACGCCGGCCTGGTCTCGTTTGCCAAGCAGCACGCTTACAAGCTTCTGACTGCGCGGCAGAAAGAAGTCCGCCACGAAGCCGACCAGCACCGCGCATACCACCGTGCCGATACCGACCTGTCCGCCGAGCAGCCAGCCGAGCAGGACAAAGCCGAGGTCACACAGAACACGCACGACGCCGAATTTTTTGTGCAGCTTATCGCTGATGACAAGTCCGACCAGATCGTTCGGGCCTGTGCCTGCGTCGGATTGGATGACGATGCTCATGCCGAGCGCCAGGATCACGCAGCCGACGGCCAGCACGGTCAGCTTCAGCCAGAAGTTCGTGATATACGCGGCGAAGGGCGCGGACAGGAGCATGGTGAACAGGTCGATGATCGGCCCGCCGCAGACCATGCACACCAGCGTGCCGGGCATGATGTACGTCCGGTCGACCAGCAGCAGGACAAGGATGATCACAAAGCAGAGCGCGATGTGCGTGCGGCCATGGGTCAGAAACGCCCAGCCGGTCAGCTTCTGCAGGCTCTGAAACACGCCCTGCACCAGCACGTTGAACGGGTCCGCGCCCAGATCGGCCAGCAGAAACAGTGTCACGCCGAAATGCGCCACACTAAGGCCCAGCAGCAGGATCACAAGCCGGGCGAGCAGCTCTTTGATGGGATACTTCAGCATACGCGCGCTCCTTTTTTACGCGCCGCCGCGCGTTTTTTCCATGATATCATGTCCGGCGCACAGTTTCAATTCTTAACGCGCGCTTGACTTGCTTTTTGCAGCGTTCAAACATAGAATACGGCGTGGGATAAAGGGGAGTAGCCGGCGCGAAACGCGCTATGCAGCGCCGTCAGCACGGGAATTTCCCCGGCGCGCAGGGTAAGGGCAAGACCTTTGTCATTGTTTTTTGCAATGGCAGGGGTCTTTTTGCGCCCTGCCGGGAAAAGGGGAGGTTTTTTGGATGGAGTTGGCTCTGGGACTGTTTGCGCTGACATATGTGCTGCTGCTGGCGCTGCCGAACGTGCGGGCGTATATAGCGATGGGATCGGCGGCGCTGTTTGTGCTGCTGGGGATCTTGCCGCTGGGCGAGGCGCCGGGCGCCATCGATTGGAACGTGCTTTTGATGATCGCGGGCACGATGGGCACGGTGGCGCTCTTTATTGAATCGAAGATGCCGTCGAGACTGGCGGATCTGCTGCTTGCACATGTGCCGGATGTGCGGTGCGCGATCGTGGCGCTGGCGGCGTTTGCGGGGATCGTGTCGGCGTTCGTGGACAATGTCGCGACGGTTTTGATGCTCGCGCCGGTGGCGCTGGCCATCGCGCAGAAGCAGAGGATCTCGCCCGTGCCGGCGGTGATCGCCATCGCGGTGTCGTCGAATCTGCAGGGCGCGGCCACGCTGGTGGGCGATACGACGTCGATCTTGCTCGGCGGCTATGCGGGTATGAGCTTTTCTGATTTTTTTGTCTTCCATGGCAGGCTGGGCATGTTTTTTGTCGTGCAGCTCGGCGCGCTGGCAGCCATGGCGGCGCTGTATCTGTATCTGCGCCGGCTGACGCAGCCCGTGGCGCGGCAGGACTGCACACAGGTGACGGACTATGTGCCGACGTGGCTGATGCTGGGTACGGTGGCGCTTTTGATCGCGGCGTCCTTTTTGCCCGAAAAGCCGGCGGCAGCGAACGGACTGATCTGCATGGCGCTGTTTTTGATTGGCGTCGTGCGGCGCTGCGCGCAGGAAAAGCGCGCTCGGCCACTGATAAGCGCACTGAAGCAGCTGGACTGGCAGACGCTTTTGCTGCTCGCGGGACTGTTCGTCGTGATCGCGGGCGTGCGCGCGGCGGGCGTGATCGACGCCATTGCGCAGCTGTTTGTGCGCGTGGGCGGAGGAAATGTGTTCGTCGTGTATACGCTCATCGTGTGGGGTTCGGTGGCGCTGTCGGCGTTCATTGACAACATTCCCTACGTGGCCACGATGCTGCCGGTCGCGGCAAATGTCGCGCAGCTTTTGGGGATCGAGCCGTATCTGCTGTATTTTGGCCTGCTGACCGGCGCGACGCTGGGCGGCAATCTCACACCCATCGGCGCTTCGGCCAATATCACAGGCATCGGGATCCTCAAAAAGGCGGGATATGCGGTCACGACGAAGGACTTTGTCAAGCTCGGCGTGCCGTTTACGCTGTGCGCGGTCACGGTGGGGTATGTGCTGATCTGGCTTTTGTGGCGCTGAAGCGGCCTGCTTGCCCGCGCAGGCGTCAGGCTGCAGGAAGCGAAGCAAGGCGGCGCGCAGGCAAATCCCGGAAAATAGAAAACAAGCATCCGTATGACGCGCATACGGATGCTTTGCTGTTTTTTCTCGCCGCCCGATCAGATCCTTGCGCCTGTTTTTTCGTGCTCAATGAGCCGCCAGGTCGCGTCGATGAGATTGGAGAACAGGGGATTTTCCATCGCGTGGATGATGAACGACTGGCGCGGGGAGTTGATGTCCTCGCCCGAGACCTGGAACAGACCGTTCTCGTCGCACAGGCGGCGCAGTCTTGTCAGCTGCTCGGGCGTGTTGCGCGTCGGCATATAGGTCACGGCGCGGATGCCGCAGTCCTTGATGCAGGCGATGACCTCGTCCAGATAGCTGTCTTCAAACTTCTGCGCCTTTTTGTCGCCCGTGACGCTGGCCGTCACATCGCCGAGGTAGGCGTAGCACAGCAGCGCGTCTATACGGTCGCACAGCGCGGACACGTCGCGCACGTTGGGGCATTCCTCGCCGGCGTCAATATAGATGCGCGGGACGAAGGCGGATTTCAGAATGCCGAGCAGATCATATTCATAGAAGAAATATCCGGTATCGAGCATCTGCTGCGTCTGCTTGCCGGACAGCGTCAGGCCGATGGACGTGAGATAGTCGACCATCGGCTGGCCCATACCGGCGAGCGACACCATCTTCTTTGCCAGCGCATACATGAGATGCCGCTCGGTCACGCTGCCGCCCTCGGCCGCCTCAGACAGCGGCAGCACGTCGCGGTCATAGTCCAGCTCGACGCCGGGCAGCAGCGCGTTGATGTTGTCCACCATGCGCCGGTTGCGGCGGTGGCGCGCCTGGCGATAGGGGGCGAAGAACGCGTTCAGTTCGTCGATCTTGTCGTGCGGCACAGACTGGATGGTCATGTAGCTCACGCCGAGCTGATCGGGGTTATTGGTGCGTCTGCCCGCCAGCGCGGTGCCGTCCATCGATGCGCGGCACTCCATGCCGATCGTGGCGGGCATGCCGACGATCTCGGCAGCCTGTAAAAACTCGCGCGCGCCGGAAATGGAGTCGTGGTCGATGATGCCGGCGGTGCACAGACCCTCCATCCGCGCGGCAAATACTGCGGCCGTGGGCGAATACGGAGAAAAAGAATAGGTGGTGTGGATGTGGTTGTTGATATACTGCGGCGACATGGGCGGGAAGACGGCGGTTTTTACGATCTGTCTCAGATTTTCCAGACGTTCTTCCTTCGTCGGCGCGTTCAATTGGGCCAGAATGGAAAGATCAATCATGATGTCGTCCCTTTCTAAATGGTTGAAAATGCCCTCGGAAGAGCCGCTTTTTCCTGCCGGACGGCGGGCGCCCGGCAGGAAAAGCACGCGTGGGTTTGCTTAATTCAGCATGACCTGTCCGCCGGTGACGGGGATCGCCTGACCGGTCTCGTACTGCTGCTCGACGCAGTACATGACGGCGCGGGCGACGTCGACGGGCAGGCAGCCGCGGTTCATGGGTACCTTGGCCTCATAATAGCGGCGCACGTCGTCCACGGTCTTGGCCCCGGGGACCTTGCCGGCCTGCAGGTACTGCACGAACAGGCCGCGCACAGGATCGGACCACAGCGGACCGTCGAGGAAGTTGCCCGGGCAGACGGCGTTGACCTTGATGTTATATGCGCACAGCTCCAGCGCGAACGACTGCGTCAGACCGATACCGCCGAATTTTGAACCCGCGTAGGCAAAGTTCTTGTTCGAGCCCTCCAGGCCCGACTTGGAGTTGAGCGTGACGATATCGAACGTGGCCTCGGGGTCGGCCTCGTGCTGGGCCTGCATGATGATGGCCGCGTACTTGGCGCACAGGAAATAGCCCGTGTAATTGACGTTGGTGACAAAATCAAAATCCTTGCGCTCCATCTGCGCGATGGGACCCGAGCGGACGACGCCGGCGTTGGAGAGCATGAGATCGAGTCCTCCGTACAGCTCGACCGTCTGCGCGACCATGCTCGCGACGCTCTCTTCATCCGAGACGTTGACGGCGATGGCTGCGGCGCGCTCGCCAAGCTCCTGCGCGACCTGCTTTGCAAGAGGCTCGTTCATGTCGGCGATGACGATCGTCGCGCCCTGCTTGTGCAGCTCCTCGGCGATGCCCTTGCCGAAGCCCTGTGCCGCGCCGGTCACGATGCAGATCTTGCCGGCGAGCCGGCCGTGCCCTGCCGGGCGGTTGTGGATGTTGGCCTTGGCCAGCGCGCACCATTTGCTCATATCAACAGACATAGTGATTTCTTCCTTTCTGTTTTATATCGGAGGCCCGGCGGGCCTGCCGAAAAATTTCTTACAGCAGCGACAGCAGCCGTTCATATGCGGCCTGCCAGGCGGGGGTGTGGTTCGGCTCGTAGCGGCAGAGCGGCTCGGAGGCGCGGACGACGTCGCGCAGCTCGTCCATCGTCTGGATCTCGCCCAGCGCCATGGCCTGCGCCAGCAGGTTGCCGATGGCCGCGCCCTCGATGGGTCCTGTGACGACGGGCCGGTCGATGGCGTCGGCCGCCATCTGGTTCAGAAGCTTGTTCTGGATGCCGCCGCCGACGATGTTGAGCTGATCGATGCGCGCGCCCTTGATCTGCTCGAGCCGTTCAAGCGCCCAACGGTACTTGAGCGCCAGCGATTCGTAGATGCAGCGTGCGATCTGGCCCACGCTCTGCGGAACAGGCTGGCCCGTTGCGCGGCAAAACGCCTGGATTTTTTTCACCATGTCGCCGCCGGCAAAGAACTCGCCGTAGTCGGGATCGAGAATGGAGCGGAACGGCTCGGCCTTTTCCGCTTCGATGACGATCTCGTCCCAGCTGTAGCGCTGGCCCTGCTTGAGCCAGTCGCGGCGGCACTCTTGGATCAGCCACAGGCCCATGATGTTCTTGAGCGGGCGGAAGCCGCCCTGGATGGTGCCCTCGTTGGTGAAGTTGGCTTCGCGCACAGAGTCAGTCAGAATGGGCCGCTCAGTTTCGACGCCGAACAGCGACCACGTGCCCGACGAGCAGAACGCGAAGCTGCCGCTGCCAGGGATGGCGGCCACGGCCGAGGCCGTGTCGTGCGTGCCGACGGCGGCAAAATTGGCCTGATTCAGCCCCAGCTCGGCCGCAAGCTCGGGCCGCAGGCGGCCGCGCAGCGTGCCCGCGCGGTCGATCTCGGTGAAGATCTTTTCAGGCAGGCCCAGCTCGCGGATGGTCTGCCAATCCCAGTCGCGCGTGGTGGGGTTATAGAGCATGGCGGTGGTGAGTTCGGTATACTCGGTTTTCTTTTCGCCCGTCAAAAAGTAGGCGAGCAGATCGGGCAGCAGCAGCAGCGTCTCGGCGTTTTCCAGCGCCACGTCGCGCTCGCGCTTGCGGCGGTAGAGCTGGTACAGGGTATTGAAATTGTTGGTGGCGATCCCGGTGCGGGCGAAGAGCGTGGCAAAGTCGACCGTTTTCCACACGGCCTCTGCGTCGGCGTCGACCGCGTAGCGGTAGGCGCGCGGATTGCCGAGCAGATGCCCGTTGCGGTCGAGCAGGCCGTAGTCTACGCCCCAGGTGTCGATGCCGAAGCAATCGAGCGGGCCGACGTTCGCCTGCCGGAACGCAAGCAGGCCCTGCTTGAGCTGACCGAACAGATACGGAAGGTCCCAGTAGAATACGCCGTTCATTTCAATGTAGTTGTTCTCGAAGCGGTGCAGCTCGCGCAGGTGGAGCTTGCCGCCATCGAGCTGACCAAGGATCGCGCGGCCGTTGCTGGCGCCAAGGTCGAATGCAAGAAGATTTTTCATACGTTCAGCCTTTCTTTTCCGACACGCCGCACAAAGCGGAATGTCCGGTTGTTTTGTTTCGTATTTACTATAGCACACCTGCATTTTCATAGCAAGCAAAACAACAAAAACAACGAAAATTTGAGTCGGCGGCGCACAAAGCAGGATTTACCGTGAACTGACGCTTGCCCGGGGCGCGGAAAGGGTGTATAATCAAAAAGGACGAAAGGGGGCGGCGGATATGATGTGGCGGCTCATGGACGGCGCGGCGGGCTATGTGTTTTTGGCGGCGATGCTGGCGCTGGGCCTGTGGCATTTTGCGCTGTATCTGCGCGCGGCGCGTCCGCGTACCAGCGATGCGGCGGGGCAGGAGGCAGAATCGTGTCCGCCGGAGCTGCGCGCGGCGGCGCCTTCGCTGGACGAACCGGCCCCACGATCAGCGCGCGGCGCTGTAAAGCGCGCGACGGCCGGGCTTGACGGCTGGGACGTGTGCGCGATCGCGGCCGTGGCGCTGGCTGCAGGGATGATACGGGCCGTCATGGCGTATCTCGGCCTGCCGTGGCAGAGCACGCAGAGCTACCCGGCGCTTATCATGCATGTGCTGGTCGGTCCGTATGTGCTGATCGGGGCGTGCTACGCGCTTGTCCGGCGCCTGGGCGGCGGACGGATGGTGTGCGTGCTGTGCACGCTGATCGCGGCGGTAAATATCACGTGGCGCGCGCTGGGCGTGCCGTTTGCCCTGCTGGCGCTGGTATTCGTGCTCAGAAGCATGGACGACGGACGCCCGCGTGCGGCAAATCAGGCCGCCGCGGCGGTCTTTGCGGCGTTCGGCATATATTTGGACGCGTCGGTAGCGCTGTTTGCCGCAGGACTGTGGCTGATCGTGGCCGCAGACGGGATAAAGAGACCGCGCGCAGAGCATGAGACGGCGCTGGAGAAGCTCGTTTACACCGCGCTGCTGTTTCCCCTGACGCTGGCGGCGGCATATCTTGTGATGCAGCTGCCGGGCGCGGCGGTGCACTGCGCGGCGAGTTCAGAGCTTGGCCCGTGGCTGTTGCTTCGGCTGCGCGATACGTTCGCGGGGCTGATTGTGCCGCTGTCGAACTGGAGACTCGGTTCGGGCAGCTTGATCAGTATGCGCGCGGCGTGGGGGATCTTGCCGGACGGCCTTGTGTGTATGCTCTACGGCGCGGTGTGCGCGGGGCTTGCGCTGTGGACGTTCGGGAAAGAGCGCGACCGGCGTGCGCTGATTGCAGGCGGCGCGGCGCTGATCTCTGCGCTGGCGCTGGCGTTTGGCGAATTCTGGCTCGCGCCGGTGGGAAGCCTGCTTGCGGCGGGCTATCTCTGGGGCCGGTGGGCTGCGCGCGGCGGAAAGACACAGGTGCTGCTTGGCGGCGGGATGCTGCTGGCGCTGTGCGTGCTGGTTGACCTTTTTGCCCTGTGGAGCGTCCACTGAAATAGGAACGACGGGGTGACCCGATTGATAGTTAGGAGGAACGATAATGATTGCATTGGCTTGTGACCATGGCGCGTTTGAACTGAAGCAGCGCGTGAAACAGCATCTGGCCGAGCGCGGCCTGGAATGCAGGGACTTTGGCTGCTACGACACGAGCAGCTGCGACTATGCCGATTTTGCCGCCGCGGCGGCGCGCGCAGTCGCCAACGGAGAATGTGAGCGCGGCATTGTGCTGTGCACGACCGGCATCGGCGTGTCCATCGCGGCCAACAAGGTAGACGGCGTGCGCTGCGCGCTTTTGAGCGACCCGGTCAGCGCGCGGCTCACGCGCGAGCACAACGACACGAACATGATGGCGCTGGGCGCGGGCTTCGTCGGTCCGATGCTGGCGCTGGAGATCGTAGACGTGTGGCTGGATACCGCGTTCTCGCACGCGGAGCGGCATCAGCGGCGGATCGATAAGGTAATGGCGCTGGAAAAGGAATCGTAAAGGACTGCAGACCGGCCGCCCGAACAGGGCGCGCCGGTTTTTTCATGCCTGGAGCCGGCGCGGCAGCGCTGCGAAACGTTTCACAGCGACCGGCGGCGGAATGAGAAAAAGGACGCCGGAATTGGATAAAATCACAAAACGCGGGCTTGCTTTTCGTGGGTTTGCCCGATTGACAGCGGAAAAGACGGGGGTGTAAAATAGAAAAAGCGAAACGTTATGTCTTTCAGAGGAGCAGGCCCATGTCTACGATCAAGGATGTTGCAAAGCGCACGGGATTGTCGCTGTCTACCATTTCTAAATATCTCAACGGCGGCAATGTGCGCGAGGAAAACCGGCAGAGGATCGAGCAGGCGATCCGCGAGCTGGACTACTCGGTCAACTACTTTGCCCGCAGCCTCAAGGCAAACCGCTCGATGACGATCGGCATCCTGCTGCCGACGATCTCCAGCCCATTCTTTGGCCGCGTGGTGGCGGCGATGGATGCGCAGCTGCTCAAAAGCGGATATCAGAGCGTGGTGTGCAGCTACAACTTTGACCATGCGCTGGAGCTTGAGAAGCTGGAATTTTTAGCGCGGCGGCATGTCGACGGGCTGATCTATGTGCCCGAGCACGCGACGATGGACGAGATCCGCCCGCGCGTGGGCCAAACGCCGATGATCTTTCTTGACCGCACGCTCGACGGCGCCGACTGCGATACGATCGTGGTGGACAATCTCAACGCCGTGTACATGGCGGTCGAGCAGCTGATCTCGCGCGGACACCGCAGGATCGGACTGATCGCGGGACCGCAGTCGATTTCCACCGCGCGCGAACGCATGACGGGCTACCGGCGGGTGCTGGGCGACTATATGCTTGCCGTGGACGAATCGCTGATCGTGATGGGCGATTATGATATGGAGTCCGGCTCGCGGCTGTTTCATCAGCTGCTGGATATGCCGGACCCGCCGACGGCGATCTGCGTGACCAACTATGATATGACCATCGGCGCGATCACGGCCGCGCATGAGCGGGGCGTGGCGCTGCCGAAGGACGTCGATCTGATCGGCTATGACAACATCGACCTGTGCCGGATCGTGCATCCCGCGCTCGAGATCGTCGAGCAGCCGATGGACGCCATGGGCCGGGCCGCAGCCGAGCTGATCGCGGCCAGACTTGCCGGCGACACTTCGCCGCGCAAGGTGCTGCGGCTGAAGGCGAAGCTGGCAAAATAGCGTGTGAAACCAGACCAGATGGTCTTTTGATCCAAAAAATCAATGCTGCAAAGGAGTCTGTTTTATGGCAAACAATCGTTACATCGGCAACTACCCTGTGATCGGTATCCGCCCCATCATCGACGGCCGCCGCGGACCTATGAAGCTGCGCGAAAGTCTGGAGGATCAGGTCATGGCCATGGCCCAGGCCGCCAAGAAGCTCTTTGAGGAGAATCTGACCTACTCCAACGGCGAGCCGGTCAAGGTCGTCATCGCGAACCAGTCCATCGGCCGCTATCCCGAGACGGCCGCGTGCGCCGCGCAGTTCAAAGAAGCCGGCGTGGATATCACGCTCTCGGTCACGCCGTGCTGGTGCTACGGCGCAGAGACCATGGACTCTGACCCCATGACCATCAAGGGCGTGTGGGGCTTCAACGGCACCGAGCGCCCGGGCGCGGTATATCTGGCGTCGGTGCTCGCGACCCACGCGCAGAAGGGCCTGCCCGCGTTCGGCATCTACGGCCATGAGGTGCAGGACCGCGATCAGGTCA
>CAZWKZ010000036.1:0-14113 GCA_964633935.1 uncultured Oscillospiraceae bacterium
TCCCCCTCCGCCAACGCGATCGTCGGCAGCAGACCGACCAGCATGACCAGCACCAGCAGCAGGCTCAGGGTGCGCTTCAATGAAAACTTCATGATTTCATTTCCTCCTTTTTATGTTCGAAAAATAGAAGTGGGAAACAAAGCGGGTACGCGGAAAATTTTCGCGTCCCGGACGCGAAGACAAGGCGCTTTTGCGGCGCAAAAGCGCCCGATCAGTCCTTGCCCTGGGAGCGGCGCTGCGCGTCGTCCCACTGGTACAAGTAAATTATACCAGCTTGAAAATGCAGATGCAAGCGGTTTGAAAAATTTTCAGAATTATTTAAGAAATGGAAACCGGCCGGCCTGCGGTATACACCGCCTTCGGCGCGCTGTTTCTGCCAGCACACCGGATAAGGCCAGAAAACCGCAGCAAAAGCCAGAATGCTGGCCTTTACATCTGCGATCTGCGCCGATATGCTTGAGACAGGGAGGCGAAATTCATGGAAATTCGAGTCAATATTGCCAAAACCGTCAAAAGAATCCTGCGTGAGCGCAAAAAGACGCTTTCAGAGCTGTCGGAAGAACTGAATATCCCTTTGTCCTCCATGAAGAATTACGCAAGTGCGGCGGCAAACCCGCGCGCAGATACGATAGAGCTGCTGGCCGAGCGTCTCGGGCTGACGCCGGCGGAGCTGATCTGCCAGATACCGGAGGATCGAACGGAGGCGGACGCCGCCCTGCGCGCGGCGGGGCTGTTCGGCGAGCTGTCCACCGAGCGGCAGAGAGAAGGCGTGGAGCTGTTTCTGAAGCTGGTGGCGCTGTTCGCGGGGGAGATGGATGATGCGGGAGAAAACTGAGACGCTTTTGTATGCCGTCGGGCTGTCGGCAAATTATGTGGGCTTCCAGCAGCTGGCGGCCGCGCTGGAGATCGCCGCGCAGTGGCCGGAGTCGCTGTGCATGGTGACAAAGTGGCTGTATCCCGAGACCGCGCGGCGGTGCGGGACAAGCTGGGGCGCGGTGGAGCGGAATATCCGGCAGATGCTGCGCATCGCGTGGAACGAGTCGCGGCGGGAGCTGGAGCGGCTCGCAGGACGCCCCTTTTCCGCAAAGCCCACGCCGGCGCAGTTTTTGGCGATCCTGCTGCATATTTTGTCCGAGATGCAATAGCGCCGGCTGCGCTATCTGCCGGCGGATGCGCCGCTCGGCGACGGGCGTTTTTGAAATTCATGAAAAAGGCCTTGACAATGTCGATTTAAAGCGATAGAATAGCTAACAACTGAATAGACAAAAGCAATGACGAAGCGCGTCTGAGCCGAAACATGACAGAAAGCCGATGGTCGATGCAAATCGGTATGGGTACGCTCAAGACTTCTCCCTTCCGAGCTGGACGCTTGAACAGAAAAAATAAGTAGGGCGTCCCGTGCATGCTACGTAAGTGCATAGAGGTTGACAGACTTCGAAAACAAAGGCGAT
Organism: uncultured Oscillospiraceae bacterium; assembly: GCA_964633935.1. GTDB lineage: Bacteria > Bacillota > Clostridia > Oscillospirales > Oscillospiraceae > CAG-170. The sequence continues at coordinate 1,452 of CAZWKZ010000036.1, forward strand.
GACGAAGCCGGAAGCTACAACGAGTTTCCCAGAGAGTCAGGGATGGTGTGATCCTGATAAATGACTGTGGCGGTTCCTATCCCTTCCGAGCCGGAAGCCCCAACGGCCGCGGCCCAGTAGGCGCTTCCCGCGAACGCTGCGTCAGTGCGTAGAAGTTGTTTGACTTCGAAGAGGTGGCGAATGAAAGATTCGCAATTTGAGTGGTACCGCGAGTGCAAATGATGTGATTTACACCCGTCTCAAAGCAAGCGCTTTGAGACGGGTTTTTTGCTGAAACAGCGCAGCAGACAGAAGAAAGGCGGAAAAATATGTTATCTTTGGACAAGGTATTCAATGCACAGACCGTGCTCAAACGCATTATTCGCGAAACGAACGTGGTCAGAGCCTACGGCATCGCGCCCGCGTGCGAGCTGTATCTGAAGCCGGAAAACCTGCAGATCACCGGCTCGTTCAAGGTCAGAGGCTCGGCGTATAAGATCGCCATGCTCTCGGAGGAGGAAAAGGCCAAGGGCGTGATCGCGTGCTCGGCGGGAAACCACGCGCAGGGCGTGGCGCTGGCCGCGTCGAAAAACGGGATCAAATCCTTGATCTGCCTGCCGGATTCGGCGCCGATCTCAAAGGTGGAGGCGACCAAGGGCTACGGCGCCGAGGTCTGTTTGGTAGAGGGCTGCTACGACGACGCGTACAAAAAAGCGCTGGAGCTTAGACAGAGCGAGGGCTATACCTTCGTGCACCCGTTTGACGATGAGAACGTGATCGCGGGGCAGGGCACGATCGCGCTGGAGATCTTGAATGAGCTTGACAATATCGACGCGATCGTGGTGCCCGTGGGCGGCGGCGGCCTGATCTCGGGCGTGGCCTACACGGTCAAGCAGATCCGCCCCGCCATCAAGGTCTACGGCGTGCAGGCGGCGGGCGCGCCGAGCATGTATGAATCGGTGCGCGGCGGACAGATCAAATGCCTGCAGTCGGTACAGACCATCGCAGACGGCATCGCCGTCAAGCAGCCGGGCGAGAACACCTACGCGCTGGTCCAGGAGTATGTCGACGATATCGCGCTTGTCAAGGACGACGAGGTGGCGAGCGCCATTCTGGCGCTGATCGAAAAGCAGAAGATGATCGCCGAGGGCGCGGGCGCCGCGGCAGTCGCCGCCGTGATGTTCGATAAATTCCATCTGGAGGGCAAGCGCGTGGTGAGCATCGTCTCGGGCGGCAACATCGACGTGACGAGCCTTTCGCGCGTCATTGACCGTGGCCTTCTCAATTCCGGCCGCTCGTCGAGCCTGCTGATCGAGCTGATCGACAAGCCGGGCCAGCTGCAGCACGTCTCGAGCATCATTGCCGGCTGCGGCGGAAACGTCACGGGCGTGCACTATGAAAAGGGCTATACCGAAAATGTCAACGGATGTTTCCTCCGGATCGAAATGGAGACAAGAGATTACGATCATGTCCATATGATTACGCAGTCGCTGCGTAAAGAAGGCTTTAAGATTGTGTAAATTGGAAAGGAGCATATTATGAGCAGCAAAGTTCAGACGCAAAAGGCCCCGGCCGCGATCGGGCCGTATTCCCAGGCCATGGTGGCGGGAGGACTCGTTTTTACCTCCGGACAAATTCCGCTGGATCCCGAGACGGGGAGCCTGGTCGGAAGCACGATCACGGAGCAGACCCACAGAGTCTGCAAGAACCTGCAGGCCGTGTTGGAAGCTGCCGGCGCGTCGCTCAAGAGCGCGGTGAAGACGACGTGCTATCTGAAAAATATGGAGGATTTTGCCGCGTTCAACGCGGTTTACGCTGAATATTTTGTCAATAAGCCCGCGCGTTCCTGCGTGGCGGTCAAGCAGCTGCCGAAGGATGTGTTGGTCGAAGTAGAAGTGATTGCAGAAAAGGAGTAGCCGCATGATGGATTCGACGAAATACCATGTAGGGTACTTCCCGGTATCAAGCGCGTATCACAAGTGGGTCATGAAGGACCACATCGAGAAACCGCCCATCTGGTGCAGCGTGGATATGCGGGACGGAAACCAGAGTCTCGTGATCCCCATGAGCCTGGAGGAAAAGCTTGAATTCTACAAGGTGCTTCTCGAGGTGGGCTTTCGGGAGATCGAGGTCGGCTTCCCGGCGGCGAGCGAGACGGAATATGAATTTCTCAGAACGCTGATCGACAACGATATGATCCCCGGCGACGTCACCGTGCAGGTGTTGACGCAGTGCCGCGAGCACATCATCCGCAAGACCTTTGACGCGTGCAAGGGCGCGCCCAGCGCCATCATCCACTTCTATAACTCGATAAGCGTGGCGCAGCGCGAGCAGGTGTTCAAAAAATCGAAAGAGCAGATCAAGCAGATCGCCGTCGACGGCGCACAGCTTGTCAAGAAGCTGGCGGGCGAATATGACGGCAATTTCCGCTTTGAATATTCGCCAGAGTCCTTCACGGGTGCCGAGCCGGAATATGCCCTTGAGGTGTGCAACGCGGTGCTGGACGTGCTCGAGCCGAGCGAAAACAACAACGTGATCATCAATCTCCCGGTCACGGTGGAGATGAGCCTGCCGCATGTCTACGCCTCGCAGATCGAGTATATGAGCGAGAACCTCAAATACCGCGAGCATGTGACGCTGTCGCTGCATCCGCACAACGACCGCGGCACGGGCGTGGCCGATACCGAGCTTGCGCTGCTCGCCGGCGCAGACCGCGTCGAGGGCACGCTGTTTGGAAACGGCGAGCGGACCGGCAACGTGGATATCGTCACGCTGGCGCTCAACATGTACTCGCACGGCGTCGATCCGAAGCTGGACTTTTCCAACATGCCCTATCTTGTGGAGGAGTATGAAAAATGTACGCGGATGCATGTGTACGACCGGGCGCCCTACGCCGGCGCGCTTGTGTTCGCGGCCTTCTCCGGCAGTCATCAGGATGCGATCGCAAAGGGGATGAAGTACCGAAACAAAAACGGCCTGCACGAATGGACCGTGCCGTACATCCCCATCGATCCGACGGACATCGGCCGTACATATGACGCTGACGTCATCCGGGTGAACTCGCAGTCGGGCAAGGGCGGCATCGGCTATCTGCTGGAGCAGAGCTTCGGCTATAACCTGCCGATGAAGATGCGCGAGCATTTCAGCTACCTCTGCAAGGATATCTCCGACCACGAGCATAAGGAGCTGAAGGCAAACGAGGTGCTGCGCATCTTCACCGAGAATTATCTGAATGTCCCGTGCCAGATCAGCGTGACCGATTTTGAGTTCATGCGGGAAAACGACACGGTGAAGATCGACATCACCTTCATGAAAGACGGCGTGCAGACGCAGCTGGAGGCGGAGGGCAACGGCTCTTTGAGCGCGATCAATAACGCGCTCAAAGCCTACACCGGCGAGCAATATACGCTGCAGGTATTTACGCAGCACAGCCTGCAGGGACAAGGCTCGCAGAGCGTGGCCGCGTCGTATATCGGCCTTGAGAGGGAGAACGGAGAGATGTTCTGGGGCGCGGGTACCGACACCGACGTGATCAAGGCCAGCACGAAGGCGCTTCTGAGCGCGTTCCACAATATGACGGAAGGGGACAAATGACATGGGAATGACCATGACGCAAAAAATCCTGGCCGCGCATGCCGGGCGCAGCGAGGTCCACGCGGGCGAGCTGATCCGCGCCAAGCTTGATCTTGTGCTTGGCAACGACATCACTACGCCCGTCGCCATCAACGAATTCAAAAAGGCGGGCTTTGACACCGTCTTTGACAAAGACCGGATCGCCATCGTGCTCGATCACTTTGTTCCCAACAAGGACATCAAGGCGGCGGAGCAGTCGAAGAGCTGCCGCGAGTTTGCCTGCAGCCACTGTGTGAGCCATTTTTACGACGTGGGCAGGATGGGCATCGAGCATGCGCTTTTGCCCGAGCAGGGCGTTGTGACCGCCGGCGACTGCATCATCGGCGCCGACAGCCACACGTGCACGTACGGCGCGCTGGGCGCGTTCTCCACCGGCGTCGGCTCTACCGATATGGCGGCCGGCATGGCGACGGGCATGGCCTGGTTCAAGGTCCCGTCCGCGATCCGCTTCAACCTGCGCGGCAAGCTGCCGCAAAACTGCAGCGGCAAGGACGTTATCCTCACCATCATCGGCAGGATCGGCGTCGACGGCGCGCTTTATAAGAGCATGGAGTTTACCGGCGAGGGGATCTCCGGCCTTTCTATGGACGACCGCCTGTGCATCTGCAACATGGCGATCGAGGCGGGCGCGAAAAACGGGATCTTCCCGGTCGACGATGTGACGCGCGCGTACCTGCGCGGCCGCAGTGAGCGCGAGGGCGCCGTCTACGAGGCCGATGAGGATGCGGAATATGAAAAGACCATCGATATCGATCTTTCCCAGATCGTGCCGACCGTCAGCTGTCCGCATCTGCCGGAAAACACGCGCGCAGCGAGCGAACTGCACCAGATCAAGATCGATCAGGTCGTGATCGGCAGCTGCACCAACGGCCGGATGGAGGATATGCAGGCGGCCTACAACATCCTCAGGGGCAAAAAGATCGCAAGCGGCGTCCGCTGCATCATCATTCCCGCCACGATGCAGATCCTGCGCGAATGTGTCGAGCGCGGCTGGTATACCGCCTTTATCGACGCCGGCGCCGTCGTATCCACGCCGACCTGCGGCCCATGTCTTGGCGGCTATATGGGAATTCTGGCCGAAGGCGAGCGCTGCGTCGCCACGACCAACCGCAACTTTGTCGGCCGCATGGGCCATGTTAAGAGCGAGGTCTATCTGGCCTCTGCGCACACAGCGGCGGCAAGCGCGCTGGCCGGCTTCATCACCGAGTATAAGGAGGCGTAAGCATGGATACGCAAGGCAAGGTTTTTCTTTACCCCGACAATGTGGATACCGATGTGATCATCCCCGCGCGCTATCTGAACACGCCGGACGCCAAAGAGCTGGCGCAGCACTGTATGGAGGATATCGACGCCGGCTTTGTAAGAAGCGTCAAGCCGGGCGACGTGATCGTCGCCGGATGGAACTTTGGCTGCGGCTCGTCGCGCGAGCATGCGCCGCTCGTCATCAAGACCTGCGGCACGGGCTGCGTGATCGCCAAAAGTTTCGCCAGGATCTTCTACCGCAACGCGATCAATATCGGCCTGCCCATCCTCGAATGCGAGCAGGCGGCGGACGAGATCCGCGCGGGCGACGAGGTGCGGGTGGATTTTGATACCGGCCTCATCACCGACCTCACAACAGGAAAGTCCTACAAGGCGCAGCCGTTCCCGGATTTCATACAGAAAATCATCCGAAGCGGCGGCCTGCTGGCCTCGCTGAAGGAGGAGATGCGCCATGAATAAAACGATCGCGGTCATCCGCGGCGACGGCATCGGCCCCGAGATCGTGGAGCAGGCGCTTCGCGTGCTGGACAAGGTAGCCGCGCTTTACGGACACACCTTTACCTATGCTGAGGCAGATATGGGCGGCTGCGCCATCGATAAATGGGGCGATCCGCTGCCCGAGCAGAGCTTAAATATTTGCACCTCTGCCGACAGCGTGCTGCTGGGCGCTGTGGGCGGCAGCAAGTGGAACGATCTTCCGGGCCACATGCGGCCGGAGAAGGGCCTTCTTCGCCTGCGCGCGGGCATGGGCGTGTACAGCAACAACCGCCCGGCGAAGATCTGGCCGCAGCTGGCGGACGCGTCTCCGCTGAAAAAGTCCATCGTGGACAAGGGCATTGATTTTATCATTGTAAGAGAGCTGATCGGCGGCATCTATTTCGGCGAGCACAGGACGGACGAGCGCGGCGGCAAGCAGGTCGCAACAGACGTTCTGGTCTACACGCAGGACGAGATCGAGCGCATCGGCCGGATCGGCTTTGAAACGGCGCGCAAGCGCGGCGGGCGGCTTTGCTCGGTGGAAAAGAGCAATGTGCTCGACAGCAGCCGCCTGTGGAAAAAGGTCATGCACCGCTTGGCCGAGGAATATCCCGATGTGCAGCTTTCCGACATGCTGGTCGACAACTGCGCGATGCAGATCGTCAAGGACCCGTCTCAATTCGATGTGATCGTCACGGAAAACATGTTCGGCGACATTTTGTCCGACGAGGCGTCGATGATCACCGGCTCGATCGGAATGATCCCGTCGTCCAGCCTCGGCGCGAGCGCCTGCGGGCTGTATGAGCCGATCCACGGCTCGGCGCCGGATATCGCAGGGAAGGATCTGGCCAACCCCATCGGCACGATCCTTTCCGCCGCGATGATGCTCCGGTTCAGCTTTGACATGCCCAGAGAGGCCGACGCGATCGAAAGCGCGGTGTCCGCCTACCTCGACGCGGGCTACCGCACGGCCGATATCATGAGCGAGGGCTTGACGCAGGTCGGCTGCAGGCGGTGCGGCGATCTTGTGATGGAAAACTTGAAAGGAGCGTGATTCGTATGCTTCTGTGCGGTGCAGATATTCTGGTAAAGACGCTGATCGAGCAGGGCTGCGATACGGTGTTCGGCTATCCGGGCGGGCAGATCCTCAACGTATACGACAGCCTGTACACCCACCAGAATGAGATCCAACATATTTTAACGGCGCATGAGCAGGGCGCGGCCCACGCCGCGGACGGATACGCCAGAACGACCGGGAAGGTCGGCGTCGTCATCTCCACGTCGGGGCCGGGCGCGACCAATCTTGTCACGGGCATCGCCACGGCGTATCTCGATTCCGTGCCGCTGGTCGCGATCTGCGGAAACGTGCCCACCACGCAGATCGGCACAGACAGCTTTCAGGAGATCGACATCACCGGCGTCACGCTGCCGATCACGAAGCACAATTTCTTTGTCGGCTCCGTGAATCAATTGGCCGATACGGTACGCGAGGCGTTCCGCCTGGCAAAATCCGGAAGGCCGGGACCGGTGCTGATCGACATTCCGAAGGATGTGCAGATCGCAGCGTGCGAATACACGCCCGCGCTGCCGGTCGAGGCCGAGACGCCGTATGCGGCTAAGCAGATCCGCGTGCAGGAAGCGGCCGATTATATCAACGCATCCAAACGGCCCTATCTTTATTGTGGCGGCGGCCTGATCACTGCAGGCGCGCAGAGCGAAATGCTCAGTCTCGCCGAGACGATCGACGCGCCCATCGGGTGCTCGCTGATGGGCCTTTCGGCGATCCCGACCGACCATCCGCGCTTTCTCGGCATGCAGGGCATGCACGGGCATTACGCCTCGTCCATGGCGATGCACCACGCCGATCTTATCATTTCGCTCGGCGTCCGCTTCAATGATCGCGTGACCGGCAACCGCGCCAAATTTGCAACAGGCGCGAAGATCATCCACATCGACGTCGACGGCTCAGAGCTTTGTAAGAACGTGAACGCCGCCTGCGGCCTAAGAGGGGACGTGAAGCTGACGCTGCAGCGCCTGCTGCCGCTGATCAAGGCGGGCAAAAAGCCGGAGTGGAGCCGCACGGTCGCCGCCTTCCGGGAAGAGGAGGACGGCTATCTGGATCATCGCGCGGGCATGACGCCGAGAAACGCGATCTTGACGCTGAACCGGCATCTGGGCGAAAATACCGCTGTGGCGACCGACGTGGGCCAGCATCAGATGTGGGCGGCGCAGAGCCTGTCTTTCCGGACGGCGCGGCGCTTCGTATCAAGCGGCGGCCTTGGCACGATGGGCTACGGCCTTGGCGCGGCGATCGGCGCGGCGTTCGGCAGCAAGGAGCGCAGCGTGCTGATCACCGGCGACGGCAGCTTCGGCATGTGTCTGAACGAGCTGGCGACGGCCGTATCGTACCATGTGCCCGTGGTGATTCTGATTTTGAACAACGGCGTGCTCGGCATGGTGCGGCAGTGGCAGACGCTGTTTTTTGACAAGCATTATTCCAACACGGTGCTGGACCGGAAGACGGATTTCGTCTCGCTTGCCCGCGCGTTCGGCGCGGATGGGCAGGCGGTATCCACGGTGGAGGCGCTCGACGAGGCCCTGCAGGCGGCGTTCGCGTGCAGCGGGCCGTATGTGATCGACTGCGCGATCGACAAAGACGAGTTTGTGCTTCCCATGCTGCCGCCGGGCGGGAGCATGGACGACATCATTGTAAAGGTAGGTGACTGATATGAGCCGATATACCGTGGCGGTGCTGGTGCGGAACCAGTTCGGCGTGCTCAACCGCGTGACCAGCATGTTCCGCAGAAGGCAGTTCAACATCAGCGCCCTGACCGTCAGCGAGACGGAGTCGAGCGAGTTTTCGCGCATCACCGTCGTCTTTGACGGCGAAGAGACCTACAAGCAGCAGCTCGTCAATCAGCTCTATAAGCTGCCGGACGTGTGCTCCATCAAGCAGTTCTCTCCGGACAGCTCGGTCAGCTGTGAGCTGCTTCTCATCAAAATGCAGAACGATCCGGCCACGCGCGACGATATCCGCGCCGCAGCGGAGGCCTTTGGGGCCGTGAGCATGGACTATTGTAAGGAGTCGTTTACGCTCCGCCTGGCAGATATATCGCAGAAGATCGACGATTTTATCGACCTGATGCGCGACTATAAGATCCTGGAAATCTGCCGGACCGGCAGCGTGTCGCTGGAAAAGGGCAGCACGACCATCCGTCAACCAATCAATTTTTAATCCAAGAAAGAGGGAAACATCATGGCAAGAATTTTTTACCAGCAGGATTGTGATCTTCAGAAGCTGAGCGGCAAGACCGTCGCGATCATCGGCTATGGCTCACAGGGACATGCGCACGCGCTGAATCTGAAGCAGAGCGGCGTTTCGGTCGTCGTCGGCCTGTACGAAGGCTCCAAGAGCTGGGCGAAGGCAGAGGCGCAGGGCTTGAAGGTCATGACCGCCGCCGAGGCCGCGAAGGTGGGCGATATCATTATGATCCTCATCAACGACGAGAAGCAGGCTGCGCTTTATAAAGAGAGCATCGAGCCGAATCTGACCGAGGGCAAAACGCTTGCGTTTGCGCATGGCTTCAACATCCACTTTGGCTGCATCAAGCCGCCCAAGAACGTCAACGTGATCATGATCGCGCCCAAAGGCCCCGGCCATACCGTCAGAAGCGAGTATCTGGCGGGCAAGGGCGTGCCGTGCCTGATCGCTGTTGAGCAGGACGCCACCGGCGACGCGTGGGACCTGGGCCTTGCCTATGCCCTAGGCATCGGCGGCGCCAGAGCGGGCGTGCTGGAAACCACGTTCCGCACCGAGACCGAGACCGACCTCTTTGGCGAGCAGGCTGTTTTGTGCGGCGGTGTGTGCGCGCTGATGCAGGCGGGCTATGAGACGCTGGTCGAGGCCGGCTATGATCCGAGAAACGCGTACTTTGAGTGCATCCATGAGATGAAGCTGATCGTCGATCTGATTTACCAGAGCGGCTTTGCCGGCATGCGCTATTCTGTCTCCAACACGGCCGAATACGGCGACTACATCACCGGCCCGAAGATCATCACCGAGGAGACGAAAAAGACGATGCGCAAGATCCTCAAGGACATTCAGGACGGCACGTTTGCCAAGGAATTTTTGCTGGATATGTCCTCCGCCGGCGCGCAGGTCCATTTCAACGCCATGCGCAAGCTTGCCAGCGAGCATCCCAGCGAGCTTGTGGGCGCAGAGATCCGCAAGCTGTACAGCTGGAGCGACGAGGAGCAGCTGATCAACAACTGACGCCAAGGCGGCAAAACCCCGCAGCGTTCGCGGCGCGCACGCCGCGAAACGGCTTGCGGTCCGTTTTCTCCGGCGCACGTGCCGCCGGAGAAAACATCTCGCCATCGGCAAGACGCAGTTTGCCGATGGCGTATGCCTGAAAGGAGTATGGGTATGAAGAGTGATTCTCTAAAAAAGGGCATGCAGAACGCGCCGCACCGCGCGCTGTATCATGCGTTGGGACTGACCGAGGAGGAGATCGCGCGCCCGCTGGTCGGCGTCGTCAGCTCTTATAATGAGATCGTGCCGGGGCACATGAACATCGACAAGATCGTTGACGCGGTGAAGCTCGGCGTTGCGATGGCGGGCGGCACGCCCATCGTGTTCCCGGCGATCGCCGTTTGCGACGGCATCGCGATGGGACATACCGGAATGAAGTATTCGCTCGTCACGCGCGATCTGATCGCCGATTCGACCGAGGCGATGGCGCTGGCGCACGGCTTTGACGCGCTCGTCATGGTGCCCAACTGCGATAAAAACGTACCGGGTCTTCTGATGGCCGCGGCGAGGGTCAACATCCCCACCGTGTTTGTCAGCGGCGGACCGATGCTCGCCGGCCATGTCGACGGCGGAAAGACCAGCTTTTCCTCCATTTCCGAGGCGGTCGGCGAATACAACGCCGGCAAGATCACGGCGGAAAAGCTGCGCGAATATGAGTGCAAGACCTGTCCCACCTGCGGCTCCTGCTCCGGCATGTATACGGCCAACTCCATGAACTGTCTGACAGAGGCGCTGGGCATGGGCCTTCGCGGAAACGGTACGATCCCGGCCGTGTATTCCGCAAGGATCGAGCTTGCCAAGCACGCGGGCATGGCGGTCATGGAAATGCTGCGCAAAAATATCCGTCCGCGCGACATTATGACGAGAGAAGCGATCATGAACGCGCTGACTGTAGATATGGCGCTGGGCTGCTCGACCAATAGTATGCTGCATCTTCCGGCCATTGCCCACGAGTGCGGAATTGAGATCGACCTGGATATTGCCAATCAGATCAGCGAAAGAACGCCCAACCTCTGCCATCTCGCGCCCGCGGGCAGGACCTATATCGAAGAGCTGGATGAGGCGGGCGGTGTCTATGCCGTCATGCATGAGCTAAGCAAAAAGGGCCTGATCCATACCGGCTGCATCACCGTGACGGGAAAGACCGTGGGCGAAAACATCGAAGGCTGCGTCAATCTGAACCACGACGTGATCCGCCCCATCGATAACCCCTATAGCCAAACGGGCGGCATTGCGGTGCTCAGAGGCAATCTCGCGCCCGAGGGCAGCGTGGTCAAGCGTTCGGCGGTGCTGCCGGAGATGCTTGTCCACGAGGGCCGGGCGAGAGTGTTCGACTGTGAAGAGGATGCGCAGGCCGCCATCAACGCGGGCAAGATCGTCGCCGGCGACGTGGTGGTGATCCGCTATGAAGGTCCCAAGGGCGGGCCGGGCATGCGCGAGATGCTCAATCCCACCTCGGCCATCATGGGCATGGGGCTTGGAAACAGCGTCGCGCTCATCACCGACGGCAGATTCAGCGGCGCGACAAGAGGCGCCTGCGTCGGTCATATCACGCCCGAGGCGGCCTCGGGCGGCCTGATCGGCGTGGTGGAGGAGGGCGATATCATCAGCATCAATATCCCCGAGAACCGGATCGAGCTGAAGGTCGACGAGGCCGTGCTGGCTGAGCGGATGAAACACTTTGTTCCGAAGCAGAAGGAACTGACAGGCTATTTGAAGCGCTACGCCGCGCTGGTCTCCGGCGGCGCTTCGGGCGCGATTTTGAACTGATATGGGCAGTTTGCGTGAACTGAGCGTCCGGCTCCATACCTTGACGATCTTCAGGCAGCTTCTGGAAGACGACGTGATTTCGAATTTGACGGCGTATCTGGACGAGCCGGCGCCGGGCCGCTATGCCGCGTTTGTATCCGCGCTCTATGGCGCGAACGGCGGGAATATCAGCCTGTACGTCAAGCAGCTGTGTGAAGACAGCGAGAATGTATACGTCAAGACCGTCGGCAGGGGAGATACGCCGCCAAAGCACATGCTGGAGGCGCTGATGGCGGAGCTTGCGACGCTGCAGATGGTATCCGATCTCACGACTGGGTCGCTCCGCGGGCTTCTGGAATATGAGGGCTTTTTGCCCGAGATCGCGCGAACGGAGCTTGATCTTACGCAGAGCTATCTCCACAGGACGCAGAACATCGGCCGGTATGGCTATGGCATTTACGCGAAGAACCGGATGTTTTGCGTGGATGAACGCGATGCGATCGTTCCCGTGCGCAATCCCGACCCGATCGAGCTTTCCGACCTGATCGATTACGCGCGCGAGCGGCAGATCGTTCTTGACAATACGCGCTCGCTGCTCGCCGGGCGGCCCGCAGCAAATATGCTGCTGACCGGCGACGCGGGCACGGGGAAATCCTCGACTGTGAAGGCGGTGGCGAACGCGCTCTTTGACGAGGGGCTTCGCATCATCGAGGTGCGAAAGGATCAGCTGCGCGCCATCCAGAAGATCCTGGATGCGCTTTCAGAAAATCCGCTCAAATTCATTTTGTTCATCGACGACCTCTCGTTTTTGAAGGACGACGACAACTTTAACGCGCTCAAGGCCGTTTTGGAAGGGTCGGTCACGGCAAAGTCAAAGAACGTCGTGATCTATGCCACAAGCAATCGCCGCCATATCATCAAGGAACGCTTTTCCGACCGCGAGGGCGACGATGTGCACCGCAACGATACGATGCAGGAGATCGTCTCGCTTTCCGAGCGGTTCGGCGTCCATGTTACCTTCAGTAAGCCGGACAAAGCGACCTATTTGCATATCGTCCGCCATCTGGCGCAGCAAAGCGGGATCGACCTGCCGGAACAGGAGCTTGAGGCGCTGGCCGAGCGCTTTGCGCTTGCGCGCGGCGGCCGTTCGGCGCGTCTGGCGCGGCAGCTTGTCGACAGCCTTCTTTCAAAATAGGACCGTTCTAAAATGCAAAAAGGAAACAGGCGCAAGCCTGTTTCCTTTTTTGAG
>CAZWKZ010000037.1:0-14032 GCA_964633935.1 uncultured Oscillospiraceae bacterium
TGCAGACGCGATACTACGCGCAGAAGCGCTGGCAAAGACGCTGTAAAGCGCGAATGACCGGACCTGTCCATAGGACAGGTCCGGTCATTCTATGATCGGTAGACAGGCGCGCGCGGGCGATTTGCTGCGGGCGGCTACAGAGTCAGGGAAGTAGTTTGATGCAACTTTTCAAAATCCAGACAGCGCGCTCACGGCTGATGTCCAGCACGACTGTGGCGTTTTTCTTTTCAAATTGCTTATCGCTATACAGGTCGGTGACAGTCTTGCCCTGCGTGATGGTGCCCTGCGTCTCAACGTATACGCCGGCCTGCTTGGCGTAAAATAGCTCAGGATCGAGAAGATATAAAACCGGGCACGCGTCGTGCATCGGCACACCGGCAAAGCCCATGGGCTGGAGCATCCGCCAGGCCGGCTGCAGGCAGTCTTTGACAAATCTGCCCGCCCGATTGCCCATCGCGGCCAGCTCGTCCAGATCTTCAGGCGTGAGAAAGGCTTTGAGCGTGACGTCCAGCCCGCACATCACGATGGGTACGCCGGATTTGAATACGATCTGCGCCGCATGTGGGTCGACGTAGATATTGAACTCGGCAGCAGGTGTGACGTTGCCCTTTGACGCCGAACCGCCCATGATGAGAATGGTGTGCAGAAGCGAGGCGAGGTCGGGGTATTTTGTCAGCGCGATGGCAAGATTGGTGAGAGGCCCTGTTGCAATCAGACGCAGCTCGCCTGGATACTGACGCGCCGCCGCATACAGCGCGTCCCATGCAGGCTCGTCGCGCATTACGGCTGTGTCGGGGATGGGAAGATCAACGTCGCCGAGGCCGTTCTGTCCGTGGAAGGCAGTGGAGATCTGCGGCTGGCCGCAGAGCGGCTTGTCTGCCCCGCGGTAGATCGGGTAGCTGGCCCCAAGCAGGCCGCAGACGCGGTGCGTGTTGGCAAACGTATCGTCAAGCAGCGCATTGCCGCAGACGGCAGAGATACCGACGAGGTGAAAAAAATCATCTATATGCCAACTATGCAGCAGCATCAGCGCGATGGCGTCGTCAACGCCGGTATCGCAGTCAAACCAGACGGGATCGGGGTGATTCATGCTTTCGCCTCCTTGTAAAACTCCATGGCTTCGACGAGCCGGTCGGCAAACGCGCGCCGGTCGACGCCAAGAATGCAGGTAGCGTTGGGCGCGCGGCCGGTCGTACCGAACCAGTCGCCCACGGTCGTGCCCTTGCAGTATTCGCCGGCCGTTTCAATCTCAACATACATATCCCGCATCTGGAAGATCTCGGGGTGAATGAGCGCCATGACGGCGCAGGGATCGTGCATCGGCGCGCCGGCATAGCCGAGGTTATGATGGAAAATGTAGAAAAACTCCAGCCATTCAGCCACGATCGTACAGACGGGGCCGCCGATGGCGCGGATGCGCGTAAAATCCTTTGGCAAGATCAGCGCCTGTTCCGTCACGTCAAGCCCTGCCATGAGAATCGGGATGCCGGAGGTAAAGACGATTTTGGCAGCCTCGGGGTCGACGAGGATATTGAATTCGGCCGCAGGGGTCCAGTTGCCGTAGCCGATGCCGCCGCCCATGATAGAGATCTGCATGATCTTGGGCTTTAGTTCCGGATGCGCGAGCAGCAAGGCGGCGACATTTGTCTCAGGTCCGGTCGCCACGATGGTGACAGGCTCGGCGCTTTCGCGCAGCGTCTTTGCCATCAGATCGACCGCGCCAAGCTCGCTCACGGGGAAGGCCGGCTCAGGCAGCGCGGGGCCGTCAAGCCCGGATTCGCCGTGCACCGACGGGGCGTTCATCGGCTCGGTGACGAGCGGATGCGGGCAGCCGCGGGCAATGGGGGCATTCAGGCCAATGAGCGTGCAGACACGCTGCGCGTTGTAGGTGGTTTTTTCGATGGTCTGGTTGCCGCAGCACGACGTGACGGCCAGAATATCGAATCTTCCGCTGGCATGCGCCAGCGTCCAGGCGATCGCGTCGTCGTGGCCAGGGTCGCCGTCAAGAATGACGGGAATTTTCTGAAATGTAGACATGGCTCCCTCCAAAGTATGCGCCTCCCGCCAGCGGGGCGGGCGGGAGGCGGAAAACACGGTTATTTTGCAGCAGCGGCTGCTTTTTCCAGGTTTGCGGACGAGTGACGCTTCTTCTCACGGCTGCGGCGGACAACAGCAAAGATGACAAGGCCGATGATCGTCACTGCGTAGGGGATCGGCGAAGCCAGGTTCGAATCCAGGCCAATGGCCGAGAACTTGATGCCCAGCGCCTGCGCGAAGCCGAAGACGAGCGATGAGAGCATGCCGCCCAGACATTCGCCGTTGCCCATGGCCTGCGCGGCCAGCGCGATAAAGCCGCGTCCTGAGACCATGTCCAGCGACCAGCCCTGCGCATAGGCCATCGACATGAACGCGCCGCCAAAACCGCACATGAGGCCCGAGAAGCCGATGGCGACATATTTGATCTTCAGGACTGACACACCGACGGACGACGCTGCGTTCGGGTTTTCGCCGACTGCGCGGATATTGAGGCCAAGGCTTGTCTTGTACAGCAGGATCGACGTCAACAGGCAGCAGATAAAGGCAAAGTAGGTCAGCAGGTTGTGCCCCGACAAAACGCCGCCCAAAAACGGAATCTTATTGACGAGCGGAATGGTGATATCCGGGATGCAGAGCGCCTTGGTGATCAGGCCCGTGGTGGAGGCCATCGATTTGCCCTCGGTGAGATTGGTGATGACCTTGCACAAAAATAGCGTACCGCCGGAACCCATCATATTGACTGCGATACCGACAAGCGTGATATCCGTCTTGAGCTGGAAGGCGAAAAAACCCATCATCAGGCTCATGAGCACGCCGATCACAAGCGCGGCGAGCAGGCCCCAGACCCAGCTGCCGGCATAATAGCTCACAAGAGAGCCGGTCAGCGCCGAGAACATCATCAGGCCCTCGAGACCGATGTTGCAGAAGCCGGCCTTTTCCACCACGATGGCTGCCAGCGTGGCAAACAGGATCGGCGCGGAGATGCGGATGATGGAGAAGAAGAACTCCGGCGTGAGCAGCATTTTTAAAAAGTTAAGCATGGAGCGCGCCTCCTTCGTTTGCATGTTCGGCATTCTTGCGCGCAATTTCCTCCTGCGCCGATTTGACGACCAGCTTCTGCCGGTAGCCGGACAGGAACTGCTCGGCTGCGAAGAACAGGAAAATAACGCCCTGGATGATATCGATCAGCTGCGAGGGGACGTTTGCGTACGTGGCCATCAGCTCGCAGCCCTTGGTGAGATACGCCATAAAGAACGCAGCCAGCGGGACGAACCACGGATTATTCCCGGCCAAGATCGCGATGGTGATGCCGGTCCAGCCATAGCCGGGCAGCGAACTCCACGAGAAGGTCTTGTAGCGGCCGAGCATCTCGATGCCGCCGCCGACGCCGGCCAAGAAGCCGCCAATGAGCTGCGAGAGCACGATGACGGACGCGACCTTCATGCCGGAATAGCGCGAGAAGTCTTTGTTGATACCGATCATGCGGATGGCATAGCCCCAGCGGGTGCGGAACATGAACAGTCCGCAGAGCACCACGACCACCAGCGCTACGACAAAGCCCCAGGAGAGCTTTGAGCCGTTGTCGATGAGCGGCGCGATGGCGGAGGAGCCAAGAAATTCATAGCTCTGGATCTGGCCCTTGGTCTTGTCGGCCAGATATGTATTCATCAGGAATTTGATGAGGTACATGACGATGTAGTTGAGCATCAGCGAGCAGACCATCTCACTGACGTTCAGCTTTGTTTTCAGAAGCGCCGGTATCAGCATCATGGCCGCCACGGCGATGCCGCCGAGCAGCACTGCGACGAGCGGATGGAGAAACGCGGCCATCGGCACATAGATGGCGATCAACGCGGTCGTGAATGCGCCGAGCATGATGCCGCCCTCGGAGCCGAGGTTGAACTGGTTGGCGGAGAACATGATGCACACCGAAAGACCGGTGAAGATGATGGGGATCATCGAGGCCAGAATATCGGTCAAACGCTTGAATTCAAAGACCGTGCCGTTTTTGCCCATGCGGAACAGCGGACCAAGCAGCAGCTGGCGCAGCGCGTCGCCCGTGGCCGCCAGCTTTTCAGAAAAGGTGTCGCCGCCGGCGCTGATGAAGATGAGAAGCATCGCGACCAGAAGCGCAATGCAGATGGCGACGAGGCCGCGCACCAGCGAGAACATAATTTCGCGTTTTTTAGTCATGACATACCCTCCTGACTTCTTCTTCCGGCTGCACCTTTAGCCCGAGCATGTATTCGCCCATGACGTCGTCAGAAAGCGCGGAAGTGTCTTCAAAGTAAGCGGCGATGCGGCCGTTGTGCATGACGATCAGGCTGTCGGAAAGCTCCATGACCTCGTTGAGGTCGGCGGAGATCAAAAGCACCGCGATGCCGGAGCGCGAAAGCTCGACGAGCTTTTTGCGGATGAACTCGGTCGCGCCGACGTCGATGCCGCGGGTCGGCTGGTCGGCCAGGATCAGCACGGGATTGTTGGAGAACTCACGTGCAACGACGACCTTTTGAATGTTGCCGCCGGAGAGCATGCCGACCTGCTGGCTTCTTGATTTGCACAAGACCGTATAGTCTTCGATCAGCCGGTCGGCCTCGGCATGGATGGCCTTCATGTCAAACAGCGGACCCTTGTTGAAGCGCTTGTCGGCGCAGCGGTCGGAAATCACGTTTTCCTCGATCGAGGCGGTCGACGCGATGCCGTAGAGCATCCGGTCCTCCGGCACGAGCGATACGCCAAGCTGGCGGAGCTTGAGCTGCGACAGCCCGATGATATTCTGACCGTTCACCGTGATCGCGCCGGCGTTGGGCGTGCCGAAGCCGAAGAGCATATCGACCAGCTCCTTCTGGCCGTTGCCCTCGACGCCCGCGATGCCAAGGATCTCGCCCCTGCGCACGTCGAAGCTGATCTTGTCGAGCATTTTCTTGTTCCACTCGTTGACATACTCCAGCTCGCGCACGCGAAGCACGGTATCAGACGGCTGAGCCTTGTCCTTCTGCACGCTGAGCACCACGTCGCGGCCGACCATGAGGCGGGAGATCTCTTCTTTCGTGACGTCCTTGGTGTTGTATACGCCCATGCTGCGGCCGTTGCGCATGATGGTGAGGCGGTCGGTGATCTGCATGATCTCGTTGAGCTTGTGCGAGATAAAGACGATCGTATAGCCCTGATCTTTGAGGTTGAGCAGCTCTCTGAACAGCTCGGCCGTCTCCTGCGTGGTCAAGACCGCCGTCGGCTCGTCAAGGATCAAGATTTTTGCGCCGCGTACAAGCGCCTTCAAAATTTCGACCTTCTGCTTCATGCCGACCGGGATATCCATGACCTTGGCTTCCGGATCGACGTGCAGGTTGTATTTTTCTGCGTACTCGCGCGTGATCTCGATGGCCTTCGCCTGATCGATGAACAGTCCCTTTTTCGGCACCATGCCAAGCACCATATTCTCGGCGACGGAAAGGCTCGGCACAAGCATAAAGTGCTGGTGCACCATGCCGATGCCCTTGCTGATCGCAACGGAAGGGGAGGCGAGGTTCAATTTCTCACCGTTTACAATGATTTCGCCGCTGGTCGGCTGCTCCAGACCGAAGAGCATTTTCATAAGTGTGGACTTGCCGGCGCCGTTTTCGCCCATGAGCGCATGAATCTCACCCTTGCGAAGGTTAAAATCCACGCCTTGGTTGGCGGCGACGCCGTTGGGATAGACCTTGGTGATCGCCTTCATCTGGACGACATACTGCTCGCCGGATTGGACAGTTTTCTCGTCTGGCATGGCTGTGATCCTCCTTGTTTTCTGGAATTTGCCGGGGTAGATGCTTTTTACATCTGCACTGCCTTCAAAGCCACCGCACAAAAGCGGGCGCGCTTTGAAAGCAACGCACAAATAAGAAGCAGGTGGCTCAAAAATGAGCCACCTTGCAGGTCAAGCTCGGGAATCTGTTCGTTTCTGCAGAGAATTACGGACGAACAGCCTCTCTCAGCGTGGAGACGTCGAAGCCGGACAGCGCGGAGTCGACGACGATGGTGCCATTGAGGATGCCTTCTTCGGCGGCGGCGACCGCAGCCTTGGTCTCGTCGGAGGCATAGGTGGCATAGTTCTTGTCAGTTACGATGCCAACGCCGCCTTCCGAGATGCCCAGCGTGACCTCGGTGCCCCAGTACGTGCGGCCGGCGTCCCATTCGTCAAAGAACCAGATGATGGAGTTGCCGATGTTCTTCAGACCGGAGGTCAGCGTCAGAGCGGCCAGATCGGGCGAGAGCGTAAGCTCTTGGTCAGAGTCGACGCCGATGAACCAGGCCTTGCCGGTGTCAAGCGCTGCCTCGGCCGCGCCGTTACCGGCGTTGCCGGCGACGCCCCAGATGATGTCGCACTTGTTGTCGTTGATCATGGACAGGCCAAACTCCTTGGCGATGGCGGTGTCAACATAGTCGTTGGTGTAGCGGGTGTCGATCTTGATGTCGGGGTTGACGGACTGCGCGCCCTCGATGAAGCCGACCAGGAAGTCGTTGATGACGGGCGAGTCGACGCCGCCGACAAAGCCGACGACTGCGTCTTCGTTGATGTTGGGCAGGCTGGTGTCAGCGGTCATGCAGGCTGCGTAGACGCCGACCAGATAGCCCATGTCATTCTGGCGGTAGGTGACGTTGACGACGTTGTCATTGTCGCCTACATAGGTGTTGTCGTCGAAGATAAAGTACTTCTGATCGGGATATGCGGTGGCGACCTCCTTCAGATAGTCGGGCATCTGGAAGGTGCCGCAGATAACGAGGTCATATTCGCCGGACTCGGAGACGTCGTACAGCGTGGACAGCCACGACGGCTGATCTTCGTCGGTGCCGCCAAGCTCAATGGTGGTGCAGGTGATGCGGCCGTCGTCTATCAGCTGGTCAATGCCGGACTGCGCAGAGTCGAAGAAGGACTTGTCGCCGAGGTTGCCGTTGACGATGTAGACAACGTTGTAGACTTTCCCTTCTTCAGCGGGCGCGTCGGTAGATTCGGCGGGGTCGTTTGTCGTAGACTCGGCAGGGTCGGCCGCCGGTTCGTCGGCGCCGGTAGAAGATGCGCAGGCGACAAGGCCCAGGAGCATCACAAGCGCCAAAAGCAGGGCAAGAATTTTTTTCATTTCCATTCCTCCATACAGTTTTGAAAAAATTTGTATCAAGAGATACACAGTCATTGTAGCCCGATCCTGGCAAAATGTCAATGCCTGACCGAAAAAAATGCACTTTTTTGTGCATATAGATAGAAATTGACTTGACGCAGACGCGGCAACCGTCTAAAATAGAACAATCACGTTCAGGGGGCGCTTCTATGGCTGTTTTTTCCATTCCAAAGATCGAACTGCATCTGCACCTTGACGGCGCCATGCCGCCTGAGACGATGTGGGCGCTTGCAGAGCAAAAGCATGTTCCGCTGCCGGGCGCAACGCTGGAAGAGTTTAAACAATATCTGGTGCGCTCGGCTGACTGCCGAGACGTGAATGAATACTTAAAACGCTTTGAACTGCCGCTGCAGCTGCTGCAGGACGGTAAGAGCCTGGCGCGCGTGACGCGCGAGCTGATCGGCGTGCTGTGCGCGCAGGGACACGTCTACGACGAGATTCGCTTCGCGCCGCAGCTGCATTGCCGCGAGCGGCTTTCGCAGCGCGGCGCGATCGAGGCCGTGCTGGAAGGGCGCGCGCAGGCGCTGGCCGAGCATCCGCAGAGCAGAGCCGGCATTGTGCTCTGCGCCATGTCTGTGGGACCGGAGACGGTCAATATGGCGGAAAACCTGGAGACGGTCCGGCTATGCAGGCAGTATCTGGGGCAGGGCGTCGTGGGGCTTGATCTGGCCGGGGCGGAGGGCATCGTGCCGCTGCGCAGCTTCCATCCGGTATTTGATCTGGCGCGCGAGCTGGGCGTGCCGTTTACCTGCCACGCGGGCGATTCGCAGGGACCGGAGACGGTCAAGGACGCGCTGGATTTTGGGGTCAGGCGCATCGGCCATGGGCATCGCGTATTTGACGCGCCTGAGCTGTGGCCGCGGCTGATAGAAAACGGCGTGACGCTGGAGATTTGCCCGACGAGCAATATCCAATGCCACACGCAGCCGTCCTTTGCCGCCCATCCGGCCAAAAAGCTCTTTGATGCGGGCGTGCGCGTGACGATCAGCACGGACAACATGACGCTGGCGGCGACGACGCTGGACGAAGAATATACGCATTGTGTGCAGCAGATGGGCTTTACCGAGCGAGATCTCGTGCAGATGAACCTCTATGCGGCTGAGGCGGCCTTTTTGCCGGACGACGAACGCGCTGCGCTGGTCAAAACGCTGCGGGCGTACCGGTAAGCGCATTGCACGGGGTGAGCTGTAACATGGAGATCAGATCCTTGCGGCAGACAGACGACAGGGCGCGTGTCAGCCGGATCTACGAGCAAAGCTGGAAGTATGCGTACAGAGGCATCATTCCGCAGGCGTACCTTGACGCCATTGCGCCCGGGCGCTGGGCGGCGCGCCTTGACCAGCCGGGCAGAAGTACGCTCGTCATGCTGGACGGCGGCGCCATGGTCGGCACATGCAGCTATGGCGGCTCCCGCTTTCCAGAGTTTGCGGGCTTCGGTGAGATCGTCTCGATCTATTTGCTGCCGGAATACATGGGAAGGGGATATGGAGGACTGCTGCTGCAGGCTGCGGTCGAGCGGCTGGGCCAAGCGGGCTTTGCGTGTCTGTTTCTCTGGGTGCTCGAGGAAAACCGCCGTGCCAGGCGGTTTTATGAAAAGGCGGGATTCGTCCCGACAGAGCATGTTCTGAAGACCAACATCGGCGGCAAGCCGCTGCGCGAGATACAATATCAATACCATATGAAATCTTGAAATAACAGGGATAGCAGCAGCCCTTCGCCATGGCGAAGGGCTGCTGCTTCGTTGCTATACGATTTCGATCTGGCACATCTTCATGGCCGAAAGCGCGTTCTCATGGCTTTGCGGCGTCACGCCGGCGCAGCAGGCGGAATCGACCGTGATGGAAAGCTCCGGCAGCGCGCCCTTGAGCATCATGGCGTTCGTGATGACGCAGATGTCGGTGCAAAGGCCGACGAATTCGACCGCTTCCAGCGCGGGCAGCATGGAAAGGAACCGGATCAGATCCGGCGAGCCGAAGCTGGGCTTGTCAAACACGGCGCTGTCCGCCACGTCGAGCCGCGCGTCGATCTGCCAGCCGTCTGAGCCGAGCAGACAGTGCGGTACAGGCAGCTTGCGGCCCTCCTGCGTATTCAAATAATCGGATGTGTGTGTGTCGCGCGTAAAGACCACGCGCACGCCGCTTGCGCGGGCGGCCTCGATTTTTTGCCGTACGCGCGGCACGATGCATTCTGCCTCCGGCGTGCCGAGCGCGCCGGAAATAAAATCGTTCTGCATGTCAATGACAGCGAGTACCTTCATGGCGGTTTCCTCCGGATCGTATCGATTATGACCATATCATATCACATATGCCGGAAATTTGCAGAACTTTTTCTTGACAGACAGGCGGTGGGTATCTATACTATAAATACATAAAAAATTTTAAATAAAATTTTTTATAAAAGGAGGAGACCATGCTCGAACAACAGATCCTGCGGCTCTATCGCAAGCTGCGTCTTTTGGGCTACCGCAAGATGTTCGGCGCGATCCGGGAAAAAAGCGGCAGTCTCAGCGCGACCGAGGCGTTCTCCGCCGACGTCATCCACCTGCTCGGCACGCCGACGCTTTCGCAGTTTGCGGGGTTTCTCGGTATCTCACAGCCGAACGCGACGTACAAGATAAACTGTCTTGTCAGCAAGGGCTATGTGAAAAAGACCGTGCCAGAGGCGGACCGGCGCGAGGTGCGGCTGCAGACGTGCGGAAAATATGACAGCTATTTTGAAGAGCAAAGCGAGCGGGTGACGCGGGCGATCGCGTCGCTGGCCGAGGTCTATTCGGCTGAACAGCTGCAGCTGACGGCCGACGTACTCGGCACGCTGCTCGAGCAGATCGAGAAACAGAAGGAGGAACCGGATGGATATCTTTGAAAAATGCTACCAGCCGTCGCTTGTCGACGAGATCAGAAATAGGGGAGTCTACCCATATTTTCATGCGCTGGAGTCGCGGCAGGACACCGAGGTCATCATGGAGGGAAAGCGCCGGATCATGCTTGGCTCGAACAACTATCTGGGCCTGACCACGGACCTGGCCGTGATCGCGGCCGGCGTGGAAGCGTTTGAGCGCTACGGCTCGGGCTGCTCTGGCTCACGGTTTTTAAACGGCACGCTGCTGCTGCATCTGGAGCTGGAACGGGAGCTGGCGGCGTTTTTGCGCAAGGAAGCGGTCATGACGTTTTCCACGGGCTTTCAGTCGAACCTCGGCATCATCAGCGCCATTGTGGGCATGCACGACTACGTGATTATGGACCGTGAGAACCATGCCAGCTTATATGACGGCTGCAAGCTGAGCTACGGAAAGATGCTGCGCTTCCGCCACAACGACATGCAGGATCTGGAAAAGAAGCTGCAGAAGGTGCCGCAGAACTGCGGCTGCTTGATCGTGACCGACGGCGTATTTTCCATGGCGGGCGATATCGCGAATCTGCCGGAGATCTGCCGTCTGGCAAAGCAGTACGGCGCGCGCGTGATGGTAGACGACGCGCATGGGCTGGGCGTGATCGGCCAGGGCGGACGAGGCACGGCGAGCTATTACGGTCTGGAGGATGAGGTCGATATCTACATGGGCACGTTCTCCAAATCGCTGGCGTCGCTGGGCGGGTATATGGCGGGGAAAAGCCGCGTGGTCGACTATGTGCGTCACGCCTCTCGGCCGTTTATCTTCTCGGCCTCGATCCCGCCGGCGAACTGCGCCTCGGCGCTGGCGGCGCTGCGGCAGCTGAAGGCGCGCCCGGAGCTTGTCTCTACGCTGCAGGATAACGCGCGGTATATGCGCGCGCAGCTTACCGCGCGCGGCATCAAGATGCGCCCGTCAAACGGCGAATGCATCCCCATCATTCCGATCTATACATATGAAGAATTCCCCACGCTCACCATTGCCAAGGAGCTGTATGAGGCAGGGGTGTACGTCAATTCCTCGCTGCCGCCAGCGGCCGCGCCGCACGAGTGCCTGCTGCGCACGAGCCTGATGGCCACGCACACGCGTGCGCTGATCGACGAGGCGGTGGACGTGATCGCGGAAGTGTTAAGGAGGCATGATCTGTGAGCGAAAAGGTATGCGTCATTACCGGCGGCACATCGGGCATCGGCCTTGCAACGGCCGGGGCGATGCGCGCGGCGGGCTACACGGTCTACGAGCTTAGCCGCCGCGCACAGGGCGCAGAGGGCTTCTGCCACATTCCGGCCGACGTGACCGACGAAGCAGCCGTTCAGCGCGCGGTAGAGCAGATCATGCGGCAGGAGGACCACATCGACGTGCTTATCAATAACGCCGGCTTCGGAATCTCCGGCGCGGTGGAGTTCACGCAAACGACGGACGCAAAGCGACAGTTTGACGTCAACTTCTTCGGCATGGTCAACATGAACCGGGCCGTATTGCCCATCATGCGCGCAGCGGGACGAGGAAGGATCGTGAATCTCAGCTCGGTCGCGGGCGCGATCGCCATTCCGTTCCAGACGTATTATTCTGCGTCCAAGGCTGCCATCAACTCGTATACGATGGCGCTGGCCAACGAGATAAGGCCGTTCGGCGTGTCGGTCTGCGCGGTCATGCCCGGCGATATCCGCACCGGCTTTACGAGCGCGCGCGAGAAGCTGCACGCGGGCGACGACGTCTACGGCGGCCGGATCGGCCGCAGCGTCGCCGGCATGGAGCGCGACGAGCAGCACGGCATGTCGCCGGAGACGGCGGGGCGGTACATCTGCTCGCTGGCGATGAGAAGGCATGTAAAGCCCCTGTACGCCATCGGCGTTACATACAAGTTTTTCTGCCTGCTGGAAAAGCTGCTGCCGGTGCGCGTGCTCAGCTGGCTGGTCGGACTTCTATATGCGAAATAAAAAGCGCCGCCTGCATATGCAGGCGGCGCTTTTTCAGACCTCGGACGATTCGGGCGTATCAACAGGGAAGTACTTCCGGAAGACGCGGCGCAGCAGATAGGCGTTGCAGTTGGCGATCAGCGCAAAGCCGATCAGGAACCACACGATGCAGGATTTTAAGAACGCCTCGGTGGCAAATAGGAACAAGAGGGCCGGCAGCAGGTTCAGAATGAGCACGACGAAGCTGGTAGGAAGATTTGCCAGGCAAAGCAAAATGGCATTCTTGAGCGTGCCCTTGATCGTATTTTCAAACTGCGCTGTGAGCGGAAATACATAACTGGCCGCCATAAAAAACAGCAGCGCCGGCAAAAGGCAAACGCCGAACAAAATCGTGGGCAGCTCGACCACGCCGCCCAGCAGCAGCCACAAATCGAGCAGCACTGTGAGAAACGGCAGCAGCAGGATCAGAAACAGCAGCGTGGCGGTTTTGAATTCGCGGCGAAACGCCTGCCAGAACAGCAGCACGGTAGACGTGCCGCCGCCGTCCATCAGCGTTAAAATGGCGCGGTAGAGCGCCGTGGTGGACGCGCCGATGGTAATGACCGGCAGGCTGAACACCAGCCAGAGTACGTTCAGGATCACAAGATCGGCCAGGCGGGTCAAAAATTGCATGACGGGCGAGTCGAGATTAAACAGACGGTTCATGGCGCAGTCTCCTTTTCAGCGGGGGGGCGATTTCTATTTTTATTGATTTTATAGATGGAAATCGTCTTATAACTTTTTGCAAGTGTTTATAGAAGCAAGGAAAAGCCTAGTATTCTCAATGTTTTTCCCGTTTCCGGCTGCGGCTATAAGAGCGATTTTTACTTGTTGAGAACCTCTCAAACCCTTTAGTAAATTGAAATTTTACGGGTTTAAAATC
Organism: uncultured Oscillospiraceae bacterium; assembly: GCA_964633935.1. Lineage (GTDB taxonomy): Bacteria > Bacillota > Clostridia > Oscillospirales > Oscillospiraceae > CAG-170. The sequence goes on from CAZWKZ010000037.1 coordinate 12,922, forward strand.
TCTTTTCTAAAACAAATAATTCGATTCGCTTCCTCAAATCCCGTAGCTAGATGAAATTTTAAGCTGGCAGTATTATCCAATTCACAGTCGCTGGCAAATTCAGAACAATTCTGTTTTTTTGCCCATCTTTCACATGCACTGAGAAGTTCTTTGGCATATCCTTTTTTTCTATATGCTTCAACAATGAATATACCCTCTAAATATCCTACAGGGGAAGTTTCCGTACCTTCAACATAATCTGTTCTAAGCTGACATTGCGCAAATCCTATCGCCATATTATCAATATATTTAATAAAACAAGCTGCTTTATCATTTTCAATAAGTTCTTCAAACTCCTTTTCTAAATCTAATACTGCGTTATCATTCCACATTTGTATTGCCAGTTCAGCTAATACCCTTGCATCATTTTTCGCTGCTGATTTTATCATAAAATTATCCTCCAGCATAGATTGTCTGCTTCAAATCTTCCATGTTCTTAAACTCTTCGCATTACTGAACACAAAAAGAAATCACCTTTTGAAGTTCTACAGCCAATATCCATATTTTCTACTTTTATCGCACCTTCTGTCAAAAACAATAGCAGACAAGAGCACAAAAGCAACGAACACTTTTGCCTTCACATATTATGGTATTACCTTATATCTGCCCGTATCGCTTTATATCTCCGCATAAGCTGGTTTTGTAAAGTTGGGCACCATTTTAGCACCACAAGTAAACAATATAGAGTCGTTTGGAACAGCCTTGTTATGCCATTATGTTACGCATTTAGAAGGTCCTTTCCCTTCCATTCCTTTGAAAAAGTTCCGTAGCAAGCATGGAAAGGGGCACCCTTTCTATAAAAATCACTCATTTTTGTCTGCGACAATAAGAGAGATTTTTGCTTGCTGGAAATATCCCATGCCCTTACACAAATTGCAAGCTACCGAGTCCTCTACAAACCGGAAGTTTACTCGGCGTTATTCAAAGAAGTAATTTTTCACTGGTCGGACAAGAAGGAAATGATGCTTTCACTGATTGCTTTGTATTCATAATCTTGAATATAATGCGGACAATCCAATTCTGTGTAATTTATTTACGGATACAAATTTGTTTAGGAACCTCTGGGGAAATG
>CAZWKZ010000038.1:0-13828 GCA_964633935.1 uncultured Oscillospiraceae bacterium
CGTGACGCATACCACGTCCTTGGCCATCTCGCCGACCTTGTCGTCGTTGCCCGAGTTGACAAGCCCGATGAGATAGCGCACCTTCTGCTCGTCGATTTCCTCGCCCTTGGCCGCGAGCGCTAGCAGCGCCTCGAGCGCGCGCGAGGCCATAAACACAGCCTCTTCGTCTTCGCCCGCGACCTTCAGCTCGGTATTGCGGTTGGTGATGCGGACATGGAAGTCCGCTTCGATTTTTTTGACGTTCTCGTCGAAGGAGCCAAAGACGTCGATCAGCTGCTCGACGCGCTCGGCATTGATGGTTCGTTCTGTCATGCTACTCTTCATCCTTAAAGATCTCCGCATCCACGGTGCGGGCAATCATTTCCTCGCAGGTAAACACGGCGTGCTGCGTGTATACGCCGCCGACGCAGGCATACGCAAGACTCTCGTCCAGGATCTGACCGGCAATCATGTCCTGTAACGCCTGCTGCTGCGCGCACGTGCGCAGCAGCTCGCGCGCCTGCGTCTCATCTGCAGCCTTTTCTATTGTATCATAATCGGAAATCTCTGTAATTTCAATACCCAGCGGCAGGAAAATCCCGCCCGGGAGCGTAAATTGGCGGTATTCGGTCGTTTTATCTGCGTCCATCCGGCTCACGCCGCCGCCGAAAAGCGTGATGCGGCGGCTGCCCAGGCGCAGGCTGATTTGCTTGCTCGTGTGGCCTGTGGACTGCTTTTCCAGCTGTACGGCCGGTGTGATGGTCTTGCTTTTGCGCCACGTCTCGGCGTAAATCTCTGCCAGCGCGCTGCATACCTGCGTCTTGTAGCCCAGATCGGTATAAGCGGAAACAAGCAGCTGTCCCTGCGTGACGCTATCGCCCGTTTTACACAGGCTGTTGCCGGACAGGACGCTCACGCGTGTGAGCACACCCGCGTGCGAGGCGATCACGTTGCGCGGCGTCTTGCGCTCATAGACGATTTCAGACGGCTCGCGCTCGCGCACGACCACGACGGCGCGCATGCCGCTTTGCTGGATGGTGATCCACTTGAGTTCCGGGATGCGGCAGAGGATCTTGTTTTTGACCGCCTGCGGCTTGATGGACGGTCCATATGTCCCCACGCCCACGCCAAGCTCGTCAAGCGTGCGCAAGATCACCTCCGTCGGTACGCGCTCGTTTCCCGTTACGGTGTAGAAAAAGACGAATTTCGGCACGACGATCGCGGCGATCGCCGCCAAAAGCAGCAGCGCCAGCAGTGCCGGCCGCCGCAAAAGGCCGCCGAACACGCGCAAAAACCCATAGCGCGACTGCTCCTGCAGCTGGCACATCGCGCGCTCACAGACGTTTTGTGCGCGCACGATATCTTTTGTCGGCAGCAGCAATTCTATCGTAAAATCGTCGATTTTTTTCATCCCGCGGAACGCGATGCGCGCATCAGAAAGCTTATTGAGCGCCCACTGGGGGCTTGCTCCTGTGATGTGCGCGCGGCTGAAGCCCATGAAGAACCAGATCACTCTCCACATCGCCGCTACCTCTCGCGAAACTCCAGTCCGGTGATCCTGCCGCACACGGTAAGACAGTCGCGATGCATGAGCCGCACCTCGAGTCCCAGCCCGCGGATGGTCACGGTGCCTGTATTGACGCTGATGACGATCTCGTCCTTCTCATATTCCAAGATCCCGTTGTGGCAGTCCAGACTGCACTCGGAAAAGCCGTTCATCGAAAGGCGCGGCACGCCCGCCGCAACGTCTGCCGGCAAAGAGAGCTTCTGCGCCGCCTTTTCCAAAAATTTTCGCGCGTTTGGCATGTTCTGTTCCCCCATTTCTGCTTCTATCTTATGCCGGACAGACTAAATCTTTCCGGCTGCGCATAGATTCCATTGGGGGTGATGGCATGAAAATGGCAAGACGTCTGCCGCTGGCCGCGCTGTTGCTGCTTGGCTGTATCATGGCTCTGTTGATCCTTCCTGAGATCACAACGCAGGCCGCGCGCGAGGGCCTGCGGCTTTGCGCGCAGGTTTTGATCCCGTCGCTGTTTCCGTTTTTCGTATGCGCAAGACTGATCGTCACGCTGCGCGCGGCAAGACCGCTCGAGCAGCTGCTTGCGCCGGTGATGCAAAAACTCTTTGGCACAAGCAGGCAAAGCAGCGCCGCGCTTGTGCTCGGCTTGATCGGCGGCTATCCCACGGGCGCGCAGACGGCAAAAAATCTGTACGACGCGCGGCAGATCTCCGCCGCAGAGGCGCGGCAGCTGGCGCTGTTTTGCAATAACGCAGGCCCGGCGTTTATCTTTGGCGTCGTGGGAAACGGCCTTTTCGGCAGCCTGCGCCTCGGCGTGCTGCTCTGCGGCGTGCACGCGGCGTCTGCCGTGATCACGGGTATTTTGCTGCGCGCGCAGGAAGCGGCGCAGCATGCGGCGCCCGCGCCCGATTGCGCGCAGCAGAACGCGCCGCCTCCGCCGTTTTCCGAAGCGTTTGTCGAGTGTGTAAAATCCTCCGGCGCGGCGGTACTGAATGTGTGCATGTTCGTTACGGTGTTTTCCGTCCTGGCAGGGCTTTTGCGGTTTTTGACGCAGGACCTGCTGCCAGATTTTGCGTTTGCCCTGCTCGCGGGCGGCTTGGAGCTGACCAGCGGCGTGGCCGCGCTCGGCGATTGCGCCGCGCCCTTGAGCCTGAAGCTCGCGGCCGCGTCCTTTTTGCTGGCTTTCTCCGGGCTGAGCGTCTGCGCGCAGACGGCATCGATTCTCTCGCCCGACGGCTTATTTCCGCGCGGGTATTTGTTCGCGCGGCTGCTGCAGGGACTTCTGTCCGCGGCTTTGACGCTTGCGCTCTGTGCCGCGCTGCGCGTAGATCAGGCGGCTTTGCAGACAGCCGCGCCGGCACGCGGCGCGCTTTTGCCGGCGCTCGGCCTCGTCTGGCTGATATGTGGTATTATTTGTTTGATTTGCCGGAAAGTGAGCTATGGCAATCGGCGCGCATATCGTGTATAATGGAAGCAGTTTTTGAAAGGCGGTGCTGCAATGCTGTTCCGAAAAAAAATTGACCGCTACTGTACATACTGCCAGTTTGCAGGCAAGGTGGATGAAGAGACCATGATCTGCCGTTATTATGGGCTGGTGCCCGCCTGCCACCGGTGCCGGAAATTCCGCTACGATCCGCTCAAGCGCGTGCCTGGACGCAAAGCGGCGCAGAATTTCGAGCGGTATGACGCGAAGGACTTTTCCCTATAATCACAAGTCAGGACCACCCGCCGCCCGGATGGTCCTGATTTTATTCTGCCGCGAACCAGGCGTCTGCGGGCGCGTAGCTCTGGCCCAGATCAAAATAGTTCAGCGACGAGCCGTCGAGCAGCGAGATCCGCACCGCCTCTATCGCGTCAAACGCGCACAGCGTCGCCACGATCTGCTTCACAGCGCGCCCGGCTGCTTCGGCGCTGACGTCGCAGTCGGCAAACACGTCGCTCAGCACAAGCATACATGTGCCGTCGGAGACGCTCAAATCGATGATCTGCGTATGCTCAGGGATGCCGGTGATATTGCCGTATTCCTGCGGTCCGGATAAAAGCGCCTGCAGCGCAAGAAGCGGCAGCTGATCTGCGCTGGTATACGAAACGGCGCGCGATTCCCGGTGCAGGAGGCCGTCCGACCGGCCGCAGAAATAGAGCGCAACGGTCTGCTCTGGGTTGTAGGCCGCGTCGTCAAAGAATACAAAGCGCTCGGGCGCGTAAAGATCGCCCGCCTGCTGTGAAAGCAGCGCGCCCGGCGTCTCGACGCGCACGCTGTCGACAAATTCGATCTGCGTCAAAGTCATGCTCAAGCAAGCCGCCGCAAGCGTCAGCTCGACACCGGAAAGCGTGCTGTATGCCTCGTTCAAATGCAGCGTCAGTACGCCGCCGTCCAGCTCGGCGCGCGTGCACGCCAGCCCTTCCGGAAACACCGAGCGCAGCGTCTGTGAGATGGGTCCGGCAAAATAGAGCGCGAGGATCTCCTCGACGCTGATGTCCGTGCGGCCCAGCTCGACCGTCTCATAGGCGAGCGCGCCGGTCTCGGAGCCAAAAACCGGCTCCTGCCGGCAGTAGTAGAAGTCGATGGGATTGACGTACTGCGGCCGCTGGACGACGGCCGCCGAGCAGCCGGTAAGCGCCAGCATGAGCGCGAGCGCCGCGGCGCAAAGCTTATACCTGCGCATCGTCGTCCTCCTTTCCCAGATCGAAGTACGGGAAGCGCACGGTAAAGCACGTACCGGAAAGCTCTTTCGATTCGACCTCGATGGAGCCGAAATTCCGCACGACCAGCTCGTGCACGATGGAAAGGCCGAGACCCGAGCCGCCCGCCTGGCGCGAGCGCGCCTTGTCCACGCGGTAAAAGCGTTCGAAGATATGGCCGATCGCATCCGGCGGGATGCCGACGCCGGTGTCGGCGACAGTGAGCAGGACCTCATCCTCTGTGTGACCGACCGTCACATGGACGCTGCCGCCTTCATGGTTGTATTTGATGCCGTTTTCGACCAGATTGAAAATGATTTGATAGATATCGTCCTCGATGGAAAGCACGGTGCATTTGCGCTCCAAGCTTCCTGTCAGCTCGACCTGCATGCTGTCGGCCAACGGCACAAGCAGGCGGAACACGCTTGAGACCTTCTCGCTCATATCCACGACCTCGTGCTCCTGCCGGGCGAGATCCTCCGCGCGGCTGAGCCGCAGCAGCTTCTGCGCCATACGCGTGAGCCTGTCGGCCTCGTTGCCGATATCGCCGACAAATTCGCGCATCGTGCCCGCGTCCATGTCATTTTGCAAAATGGAGTCGGTGAGCAGCTTGATCGACGCCAGCGGCGTTTTCAGCTCGTGCGACGCGTCCGAGACGAACTGACGCTGCAGCGCCTCAGACTGCTGCAGGCGATCGGTGAGCTTATTGAACTCGTTGGCGATGGTCGTCAGCTCGTCCGAGCCGCGCATTTGGATTTTATGGCTGTATTCTCCCTCGCGCACCATGCGCATGGAGGTCAAGATCTTGCGCATCCGCCCCGAGCCTACGATGGAAAAGACGGCCGAACAAAGGACGATGGCCGCAAGCAGAATTACGGAAAAGCGCAGGATGTTCAGCTCAAGACTGGCGATGATCTGTCCCTGCTCAGAGTCGTATTCTACGATATAGACGCAGCCGACCGGCTTATCGTGCAGCATGACCGGCATGGCGCCGCTGCTGATGAGCGCGCCCGAGGAATACACGCAGTGCAGAACATCCTGTGCCTGCAGCGCCTGCACCACCTCTTCAAATAAAACGATGCGGCCCACGGCGTTGCGTGTCTGTGACGAGTCATACAGCACGCGCGCGTAGGCGTTGGTGATGATGATACGCGAAACATTCATCTCGCCCAATACCGCCATCACCTGCTCGGCAGTTTCTCTTGTAAGCGAATCCACGCCGCCAAACGACGAAACGACCAGCTGCAGCTTATCCTGCTGCGAGGCCTGCTTGGCCTGAAACATCATCCGGCGCGTGGTGCTGGCGGAATAGACGTTCAAAAAGAACAAGACGAGCGACGTGATAAGCATGTAGGCCAGCGCGTTCCGCAGCTGCGAGCTGCTTGGCAGAAGCGCCGTGCGCTGCGCCCGTTTCTCAGTACTTGAAATAGTAGCCCACCCCCCACTTCGTCAAAATGTGCGCAGGCTCGGCGGGATTCAGCTCCAGCTTTTCGCGCAGGCGCCGGATGTGCACGTCCACCGTGCGGATATCGCTGCTGTTGTCGTAGCCCCAGATGGCGTTGAGCAGCGACTCGCGCGCATAGACGCGGTTCGGGTTGCGCATCAAAAGCTCGATCAGATCGAATTCCTTCGCGGTCAGAAGCACCAGCTCGCCCTCGCGGTAGGCGTTGCGCGCGTCGCGGTCAATGAGGATATGGCCGCACTCGAGCTGGTTTTCCGGCTCCGCCTTGCGGCTGGAGCCTGCGCGGCGCAGCAGCGCGCGGATACGGGCCTTCAGCTCCAAGATATTGAAGGGCTTGGTCAGATAGTCATCCGCGCCGTGCTCAAAGCCCATGAGCTTGTCCATATCGTCGGCCTTGGCCGTGAGCATGATGATGGGTACGTCGGAAAATTCGCGGATCTTCCGGCATGCCTCCAGCCCGTCAAGGCGCGGCATCATCAAATCAAGCACGATCAGGTCGACGTCCTGATTTGAGGCCTTTTCTACAGCCTCCATGCCGTCCGAGCCTGTGACGACCTCAAAGCCGTCGTTTTCCAGATTGAATTTGATGCCCTTTACAAGCAGATTTTCATCGTCTACAACAAGAATTTTCATATTACTCCCCTACTGTTATCCGATCTTCCAGATCGGCGTAGCGCTGCTCGCCGATGCCGGACACGTCCATCAGCTGCTCGGCGGCGACAAAGCGGCCGTAGGTTTCGCGATACTCAATGATCCGCTCCGCCAACACCTCGCCCACGCCAGGCAGCGTCATAAGCTCCTCTTTTGCGGCGGTATTGATATCGACAAGCGCCGCCTGTGTCGTATCCGCCGTATCTGGCGCATCCGGCTGGGACGGCGCCGCTTCTGCCTCGTCCTGCTGCGGCGAACTCGCCTGCGTCTGCGCCGCCGGCTCTATCGCAGCCTGCCTTTGTGCGTCGACCGAGACCTCATACGGCACCGAGCGCCTGCCGAAGAAAAAGCCCAGACTGAATACCAGCGCCAGCACGGCCGCCGCCGGGATGAGATACCGATAGACGCGCTTCATGCCGCCGCCTCCTGCCAGATTGACATACCGTCATTTTTTGCTATAATTGTAACACAAATGCCGTGTCCAGAGCAAGACTTGCTTACAGGAAAACTCAGGCAGGCAGATGATTTGTACGATCCCATGTAAAGCTTGGTGAGGATATGAAAAAGAAAACAAAACCGATCGCCCTTCTTCTGCTTGTGTGCGTGCTGGCGTGTCTGCTCAGCCTGCCCGCGCTCGCCGCAGAAACAGACGGCGCAGCAGACGGCCAGGCGCAGACGGGCGCGGCGCCGTTCTCCATCAACGCCAAGGCCGCGATGCTCGTCGATCTGAACACCGGCCGCGTCATCTACGAGCAGAACGCTGATGCGCGCATCTACCCCGCGAGTCTGACGAAGATCATGACATGCCTGATCGCGCTGGAAAACGGCAATCTTTCCAGCATCGTCACAGTCAGCGAGGCGGCGATGGCGGACCTCGACCCCAGCAGCTCCACGGCCGGACTGCAGGTGGGCGAACAGATGACGCTGGAAAATATGCTCTATTGTATGATGGTCCCGTCCGGCAACGAGGCGTGCAACGTGATTGCCGAGCATATCGCAGGCTCGGTGGCGGACTTTGTGCGCATGATGAACGAGCGGGCCTACGAGCTGGGCTGCGAGGATACGCATTTCAGCAACGCGCACGGCCTGCACGACGAGGAGCACTACACCACCGCGCGCGATCTCGTCAAGATCACGCAGGCCGCGCTCAAGAGCGAAAACTTCAAACAGATCGTCAATACCCCTGAGTATACGCTGCCGGCCACCAACCTGTCTGACGAGCGAACGCTGAAGACCACAAACCTGCTCATCACAAAAAACTCCAATAACTCGTTTTATTATTCCAGGGCAATGGGCATCAAAACCGGCTATACCACGCCTGCCGGACGGTGCGTGATCTCCTGTGCAAAGGACGACGGCATGTACTTTCTCGCCCTGGTCTGCGGCGCCGATACTACCATTCTCGAGGACGGTACGCTGCAGATGGAGAGCTTTCCCGAGTGTATCCGCCTGTTCGACTATGGCTTTGATAACTTTTCCTATGTGACGGCAGTCTCGCCGCTCTACCCCATCGCGCAGGTGACGGTCAGTCACTCCGCCGGCTCAGAGTCCGTTGCGCTCGCCCCGGCGGCGGATATCAAGGCGCTGCTTCCAAACGACTACGATGAGGCGCTTCTGACGCAGGATATCCAGCTCACTGCGCAGACGGTGGAGGCGCCGGTACGCGCGGGCGACGTGCTCGGCAGCGTCAGCGTCAGCTACGACGGCGAGGAGCTTGGCTCAACAGAGCTGCTTGCCATCGCGGACGTAGCGCGCTCTGAGATCTCCGCCGCGGCAGACAATACCGGCGCCTATATTCAGAAAAACTGGTGGAAATGGGTCGTGATCGTGATCGTGCTGCTGGTCGCCGCCTTTGTCGTGCTGCTCATCATCTTGCAGCTGCGGCGCAGACGGCAGCGCCTGCGCCAGCTGGAGCAGCGTCGCCGCGCGCTGGAGCAGCGCGAGCGCAGAAACCGCTATGGAGGCTTTGACGACGATGGCATATGATTGGAACACCCTTCGGCAGCTTTGCAGCCAGTGCACCCAGTGCGCTCTGTGCCAGACGCGCACAAACGTCGTTTTCGGCGACGGCGCGCAGGACGCGGAGATTTTATTTGTCGGCGAAGGCCCAGGCGAGCAGGAGGACCGTACAGGCGTGCCGTTCGTCGGTCCTGCAGGCAGGTTTTTGGACGAAATGCTCTGCATCATCGACCTTGACCGTACAAAATATTACATCGGAAACATCGTGAAATGCCGGCCGCCGCGCAACCGTGACCCCCTGCAGACCGAGCAGGACGCGTGCATCGGCTATCTTCGCGCGCAGACGAAGCTGCTGCGGCCAAAGATCATCGTATGCCGCGGACGCATTGCGGCCATGCGGCTCATTGACCCGGAATTTAATATTTCGCGCGCCCACGGCAAATGGACGCAGAAAGGCGGCATCTGGTTTACGGCGCTGTATCACCCGTCGGCGCTGCTGCGCGACGAGACGAAGCGGCCGGAAACGTTCCTCGATTTAAAATCTTTGCAGGCCAAAATCCTAGAGGTCTGCGAGCATACCTATGCGTGATCGAAAGCCCATCTGCCTAGACCGGCAGATGGGCTTTTTTGGCGATCCGCCGCGGCAGGTCAAGCGGTTTTCCTCACCGCTTTTTCTAACGCGCAGGCTCCGGATGCAGCGTGAACGTATTTTTGGAATAGTCGATCAGGCCGTCCGCCTTCATTTTGGAAAGCTCTGCGCACAGGGCGCTGCGGTCGACGTTCAGATAATCGGCGAGCGCCTGCCGGCCGAAGCCGATGGAAAAGCTGCTGGAGCCTGCACGCTGCGACTGCTCGTGAAAGTAGGACAGCAGCCGCGCGCGGATGGTCTTTGGCGCGGTATGCAGCATCCGCTGCGACAGCTGCAGATTCTTTTCCGCGCAGAGCGCCAGCAGGTTCTGTATCATGCGTTCATGCTGCGCGCAGGCGCTTGCGCACACGTGCAGTACGCGGCCAATATCCAGAAACAAAATTTCACACGGCTCTGCCGCGCGGACGCTTACCAGAAGCGGCTGCGCAGGCAGGCATGCATAGACCTCGCCAAAAACGCCGCCAGGCCCGACTGCGGCGAGTATCGTGCGGTTGCCCCAAAAATCGTCGGTCTCGACCGTCACGCCGCCGCGCAGCACCACGCCTATGGCGCGGATCTGCTCGCCGGCATGCAGGATCGTCCGTCCCTTTTCATATTCACGCGGCACGGCGGCCAGGCATCCGAGCATCCTCTCCGCCTGCTTTGTACTGATGCCGCGAAAAAGGCGCGTAGCCGTCAACTTGTCCAGATCCATGCGAACCTCCATTTTGTTGTAGAAACAACAGACGTTTTCCAAGAAGTATACTACAATTTGTCCGTAAACACAAGCGACGCTCAAATCGGAGGAATCGATATGTTCAGAAAAATCATCCAGATCGAGGAAGACAGGTGCACCGGCTGCGGCGCGTGCGCGGCTGCATGCCACGAGGGGGCCATCGGTATGGTAAACGGAAAAGCGAAGCTGCTGCGCGAGGACTACTGCGACGGACTGGGCGACTGCCTGCCCGCCTGTCCTGCGGACGCGATCACCTTTACCATGCGCGAGGCAGCGGCCTATGATGAAGCCGCCGTTTTGCAGGCCAAGAAAAAGCGGCAGGCCGAACCGCCCGCCTGCGCCTGCCCGGGCAGCCAGGCGAGCGCCATCCGGCCAGCGGCGGACGGCCTTCCTGACGAGTCGCGCCCCTCACAGCTGCGCCAGTGGCCGGTGCAGATCAAGCTCGCGGCTCCGAACGCGCCGTATTTTGCAGGCGCGGACCTGCTCGTTGCTGCCGACTGCACCGCCTATGCCTACGCAGGCTTCCATGAGCGCTTCATCCGCGGCCGCATCACGCTGGTTGGCTGCCCAAAGCTCGATAACGTGAACTACGCCGAAAAGCTGACGCAGATTCTGCAGCTGCATGAGATCCGCTCTATCACCGCCGTGCGGATGGAGGTCCCCTGCTGCGGCGGACTGATCCACGCCGTGCGCGCCGCGATCGAGCGCAGCGGCATGCGCGCGCAGCTGCGCGTGGCGACCATCTCCACCGACGGCCGGATCGTAAGCGAGGTGATAGTATGATCTTCAGCGGCTGCCCGGGTTCAGACAAGCTCCGCAACCCCACCATTACGGAAAAAGTATGCCCCCAGTGCGGCAATATCATCGAGCTTTTCTCCGTCGATACCGAGGTCGCATGCGACAAGTGCGGCTTTGTCGCCTACAACGACGAGCTGAGCTGCATCCAGTGGTGCCAATACGCAGAAAAGTGCATCGGCAAGGAGCTGTATGAAAAGCTCGTGAAGAACAAAAAGCCCGACTGACGGCTTGCCAGCGCCTGAAAAGCGTGTTAGACTGTGCTTATCAAAGGCTTCAGGGGGCGTCGGATGAACCGGAATCAGCTCAAAACGCTTGCGGCGCTGGCCATGCTGCTCGATCATATCGCGGCCGCGTTTATGCCCGCTTCTGGCGTGTGGTATGTTATCCTGCGCTTTTTTGGGCGCGTGAGCGCGCCGGTCATGGCGTATTTTGTCGCCGAGGGCTACCGGCACACCCACAATGTAACGCGCTATGCGCTACGGCTGTTTCTGTTCGCGCTACTGTCCTGGGTCCCGTTTGCTGTGTTTGAAACGGGCTTTCCGCCGGTACTTTTCCCGCATTTCAGCGTGCTGCACACGCTGCTGCTCGGCCTTATTGCTGTATGGCTGTGGGACAAGGGCCGTTGTCCGCTGTGCGTCAAAGCGCTGGGGATCTTGGCGCTGTGCGTACTTGCGCTGCCGGGAGACTGGTCGTTTTATGAAGTGCTGCTCGTCCTGTTCTTTTTCTGCCTGCATGACCGGCCGAAAGAAATGTGGCTCGCCTACGGCCTGATCACAGCGCTGATACTGGCAACGCACACCGCGGCATGGATACACCTGTACCAGCTTGGGATGCTGCTCGTGCCGCCGCTCGTACAATTTGGCTATAACGGCGAGCCTGGGCGCAAAACGCCGCTCAGCAAATGGGGCTTCTACGTCTTCTATCCCGTCCACCTGCTGATTTTGGGACTGCTCTGCCATTAAAAGAGCGCCGCAAACGGACTGCCTGCCCGTTCGCGGCGCTCTTTCTTATTCCTCTTTATCACCCTTCTGGCGAATGGTGATCCTGATGGGCGTGCCCGTCAGGCCAAACACGGCGCGGATCTGATTTTCCAGATACCGCTGGTACGAAAAATGGAACAGCCTCGCGTCATTGCAGAAAATGACAAAGTGCGGCGGCTTCACGCCGACCTGCGTCATATAATAGATCTTCAGCCGTCTTCCCTTGTCTGACGGCGGCTGTACACGCGCCGTCGCGTCCTCTAGAATATTATTGAGCATGCCGGTCGTGATGCGCATGGCATTCTGGTTCGACACGGCGTTGATGGTGTCGAACAGCTTATCCACACGCTGGCCCGTGAGCGCCGAGATGAACATCACCGGCGCATAGCTCATAAAGCTCAGATCCAGCCGTACCTGCTGCGTCATTTTGTCCATGGTATTGGTGTCTTTTTCCACCGCGTCCCATTTGTTGACGGCAATGATACACGCCTTTCCGGCTTCGTGCGCAAGTCCGGCCACCTTTGTGTCCTGCTCGCTCACGCCCTCATTGGCATCAATGAGGATCAGGCATACGTCGGCGCGCTCGATGGCCGAGACCGTGCGCAGATTGCTGTAGCGCTCGACCGCGTCGTCTACCTTGGACTTGCGGCGCATGCCGGCCGTATCGATGAACAGGTACTTGCCCGACGCATTTTCAAAATAGCTGTCGATCGCGTCGCGCGTGGTGCCGGCGACGCTGGATACGATCACGCGCTCCTCGCCGAGAATGCGGTTGAGCAGGCTCGATTTTCCGACGTTCGGCTTGCCGATGATGGCGACCTTGATGACGTCGTCGTCGTATTCCTCGCCGTCGTCTTCTGGAAAGCTCTCGACGCACGCGTCAAGCAGATCGCCCGTGCCATGACCGTGGATGGCCGAGACCTCAATCGGCTCTCCCAGGCCAAGCGCGTAGAATTCATAGCTTTCCGGATTCACGCCGCCGGTCTGGTCGCATTTGTTGACCGCCAGTACCACCGGCTTTTTTGACCGCTTGAGCATCGCCGCTACCTCGCTGTCGGCGGCGGTAAGACCGACGGTGACGTCGACCACCATGACGATCACTGTCGCCGTCTCGATGGCGATCTCCGCCTGGCGGCGCATAAATTTGAGCATATCGTTCTTCGTACCCGGCTCAATGCCGCCCGTGTCGACCAGCGCGAACGAGCGGCCGTTCCATTCGCACTCGCCATAGATGCGGTCGCGCGTGACGCCTGGGGTATCCTCGACGATCGCCATGCGTCTGCCGGTCAGCTTGTTAAAGAGCATCGATTTTCCGACGTTTGGACGTCCTACGATCGCAACGATCGGTTTTGCCATACAAACCCCTCCTGTCGTGAGATAGCGTCTGAGACAAGAAAAGAGGAAGGCGCAGGCCTCCCTCTCGTTCTCGTATCGGGCGAATTACTTTGCTTCGACCGCAACGACTTCACGGCCGTTGTAGTAGCCGCAAGCCTTGCAGGCTCTGTGGGGCAGACGGGCCTCGCCGCACTTCGGACAAGCAACCACGCCGGGAATCGCGAGTTTCCAGTGGGAGCTGCGTCTTTTATCTCTTCTTGCGCGGGATACTTTTCTCTTGGGTACTGCCATGTGGTACACCTCCTTGGTTGAAATGCCTGACGGCACATTGTCTACATGTTGTCCAATAGCTGCTGCAGCGCAGCAAAACGGGGATCAGGCTCTGGTTTGCAGCTGCACGGGCCGAGATTCAGGTTCGCCCCACAGCGGCAACACAGTCCTTTACAGTCCTGCCTGCACAGGAGCTTGCTGTCCATATTCAGGACAAAAATGCTTGTGACGATGTCGTCAAGGTTGGCACAATCATGCTCCAACTCAAAAACCCATGGGTTTTCCATGTCGTCAGATTCCAGATTGGGTACCAGCACAGCCTCAATCGGATACTCTACCGCGCGCGTAAACGCAGCCGTACAGCGATCGCACACACCGTGCAGCGTGGTCTTGACGATACCCGTCATTTCCAGAACGCCGGCAGTATTGCGTACCTGACCCGACGCGAGCACAGGCTCGTCTGCGGGACAGCTGCCGCCGAACATCATGGTATGCAGGTCGAGACTAGTCTCAAAGGGAACTACAGCGCCTGGACAGCCGATTATTTTAGACAAATCTAGCAGCATAGCGCCCTCCAATCCATAATCGTGCGATGGATATTATATCGGAAGAACAGTAGAAAGTCAAATACTTTTTTCACAAAAAAGCAAAAATTCCGACGGCTCTTTCCGCCTTCTCCGCCCTTTACAGCCGGGCGGCGGCATGATAAAATCAGAAAAACAACGAACGCTTCGGAGGCCGCCATGAAAGAGCTTCAAATCGGAAAAAACGACGCCGGCCAGCGGCTTGACCGCTTCTTGGCCAAGGCCGTTCCGCTGCTGCCGGCGTC
>CAZWKZ010000039.1:0-13819 GCA_964633935.1 uncultured Oscillospiraceae bacterium
GTTGATATGTGTAACCGGTTTTCTCAGAACTAAGGAACACACCGTTTCCACATGCGCGCAGCGCGGGAAGAGATCAAACGCCTCTGCCTTTTTAAACGCGTACCCGCGCTGGCACAGCAGCTTTACATCGCGCGCGAGCGTTGCCGGGTCGCACGAGACATACACGATGCGCGCCGGGCGCATCGCGGCCATCGCCTCAATTACATCGATACTCACACCTTTTCTGGGCGGGTCGACGACGATGACGTCTGGCTTTGTCCCTTCCTCCGCCAGCTTTTTGGCCGCCAGTGACGCGTCGGCACAGAAAAATTCGGCGTTTTCGATCCCATTTCGCACGGCGTTCTGCCGCGCGTCCTCAATGGCCGCGTCTACGACCTCCACGCCGACGGCCTTGCCGGCCTGCCGCGCAAGGCACAGCGTGATCGTGCCCGTGCCGCAGTACAGATCCAGCGCCGTCTGCGTCTTGTCCAGCGCCGCAAATTCCAGCGCCTTTTCATACAGCCGCTCGGCCTGGTCGTGATTTACCTGATAAAATGAGCGCGCAGAGAGCCGGAAGCGCAGGCCCAGCAGCTCGTCCTCGATATAGCCCGGACCGAACAGGATCTCTTCGCGCGGGCCGAGGATCGTGTTGCCGCGCTTTGGGTTGTAATTGGCGACGATCGTGGCGATCCCCGGCTCAGCGGTCAAAAGCGCCTGGCATAGCTGCGTTTTCTTCGGCAGACTCTCGCAGTTTGCCACCACGCAGACGAGCAGCTGCCCCGTTTTCTCCGCCGCGCGCAGGTAGATGTGCCGGATATAGCCCGTGTGCGTCCGCTCGTCATAGGCGCGGATATGATAGCGCTCCATCCACGCAAGCACTGCCGCGCGCACGCGCCCGGCGCTCGGCGGCTGGATGCGGCAGTCTGCAACGGCGATCACCGCATGCGTGCGCGCGCGGAAAAAGCCTGCGGCCGGCCGGCCTGCCTGCTCGGCCACGGGGAACTGCACCTTATTGCGGTAGCTCTCACAGCGCGGCGCGCCGTGCAGGACAAGCTCGTCCAGCTCCACGCCGCCGATGCGCGTCAGCGCGTCCATCACGCGCCGGCGTTTGAGCCGGCATTCCTCGGCATAGTCCATATGCCAGAAGTCGCAGCCGCCGCAATCGGGAAAATCGGCGCACGCAGGCGCAGTCCGGTGCGGCGAGGCGCGCAGCACCTGCAAGATCTTGCCGTGCGCGCAGGTCTTGCCCACGTTGACGATGCGCGCGCGAACCGTCTCGCCCGCGATCGCGCCGGGGACGAACACGACCTGCCCATCCGCGCGGGCCACGCCCTCGCCGCTTGCGGTATAGCCGGTGATTTGCAGCTCCAACACGTCGTTTGTCTTCAACTCGCGTTCCTCACTTTTTCCTGTTTCACGTGAAACAATGCTTATTCTGTGATGATGCGTTCGCCGGTCGCCGCATCGAACAGGTACGTATTGCTGCTCGTGCTGACAGTATCTTCGCCGGCGTAGCGCTCGGTCAGCGTCAGCTTTACGCGCAGCTGCCCGCCGTCGGCCGTAATGGAGTAGTCCGCGTCAAAAAAGCCGATGGTCTGCTTTTCCTGCGCGGTCTTATAGACTGTCTCCTGCGCGTAGCGCACAAGGCTGTCGGCCAGCTCGGCAAAGCCGTCGTTGATGTGCTGCGCCGCGGCCGCGCTGTCAAGCGTCACCTGCGGCACGCGGATGCTGTAGCTCACGATCTCCTCGATATCGGCCGCAAGCGTCAGCGGCTCGTCATCAAACTGTACGCTCTCGTCCGCTCCAGCCTCGCCGGCGGGCGCCTCTAGCTCCGGTTCGAGACGCTTTACGGCCGTTTCCTCCGACGCGGCGTCAGGCTCCTGCCCGGACGCTGCGCCATCGGCTTCTTTTTCTGCTGTAAACGACGGCTCCAGCTCGCGCGCGGGCAGCTCGGCCGGCCGCGCGTCTTTGGCCCTGCAGGCGCTGAGCGCGCAGGCCAACAAAATCGCCGCGAGTATGGCGGCAAAAGTTCTCATAACGAACGCTCCTTTCGTATCTATCCATGGACGCGCAGCTGCGCGCGATTTTTTCTTGCTTTTCTTTCATCGCTATTCTATCATAGAACCGGCCGCTGTTCAAGCGGCGGGGAGGTTCGTCATGCTTTGCTATACCAACTGTACGCTCTGTCCGCGGCGATGCGGCGTCGACCGCACGGCGGGCGAACGCGGCTTCTGCCGCCAGCCGGATCACATCGTCGCCGCGCGCGCGGCCGCGCATTACTGGGAAGAACCGGTCATCTCCGGCAGCTATGGCAGCGGCGCGGTGTTCTTTTCCGGCTGTACGCTCGGCTGCCGCTTCTGCCAGAACGAGGCGATCTCACACCAGGGCTGCGGGCAGGCGCTCTCCTCCGCGCGTCTGCGCGAGGTCTTTGCGCGGCTGATCGACGATGGCGTGCAGAACATCAATCTCGTCACGCCGACGCACTTTCTGCCTTCGATCCTGCCCGCGCTGACGCCAAAGCTGCCGGTGCCGGTCGTGTACAACTGCGGCGGATACGAGTCGGTCGAGACGCTGCGCCAGCTGGAGGGGCTTGTCGACATCTATCTGCCCGACATGAAGTACTCGGATAACCGATTGGCCGCGCGGCTCTCCGCCGCGCCGGATTATGCCGAGACGGCGGCGGCCGCTATTGCCGAGATGTACCGCCAGGTGGGCGGCGCGGTGATCGAGGACGGCGTTATGCAGCGCGGGCTTCTTGTGCGGCATCTGATCCTGCCGGATCAGCTGGACAACACGCTGGGCGTGCTGGACTGGTTTGCAGAGGCCTTTCCGCGCAAGGACGTCCTCTTCAGCCTGATGAGTCAGTACACGCCCACCGCGCGCATGGCGTGCGAGCCGCCCTTCGACCGGCCCATCAGCCAGACGCAGTACGACGCCGCGCTGTCATACCTGTCGCTGTTGGGCATTGAACGCGGCTATACGCAGGACTTTTCCGCCGCCAGCGGCGACTATATCCCCGTCTTTGACGGCACGGGCCTGGAATAAAAAAGTTTGAAACAAACGTTTGATTTTTTCGCGCGCGTGTGCTATACTGAGCTTACTACCAAAAAGGAGTCGATTCTATGGCGCGCACTACGACCAAGCGTGAGGAAATATTGACCTTTCTGCGGCAGTTCACACAGGAAAACGGCTATGCGCCGTCTGTGCGTGAGATCTGCGCGGCGGTCGGTCTGCAGTCCACGGCCACGGTCCATTACCACCTGAACGCGCTGCGCGACGCGGGGCTGATCAGCATGGATGAGATGAAAAAAAGGACCATCACCCTGCCGGAAAATCAGCGCGGCGGGCGCATCCCCGTCGTCGGCGTGGTCACCGCCGGCCAGCCGATCTTGGCCGATGAAAACATCGAGGGCTATCTGCCGTGGGATGGCCAGCCCGACTGCTTTGCCCTGCGCGTGCGCGGCGATTCCATGATCGGCGCCGGGATCTTGAGCGGCGATAAGGTCGTTGTCCGCCCGCAGAGCACGGCCGAGAACGGCGAGATCGTAGTTGCACTGCTCGACGATTCCGCCACCGTCAATCGCTACCGAAAAAAGGGCGGCAAGGTCTGGCTTCTGCCGGAGAATCCCAGCTATGCGCCGATCGACGGCACGCAGGCGACCATTCTCGGCAAGGTAAAGGCCGTGATTCGGGAATATTGAGCAGCCGCCCGGCGTATGCCGGGCAGTTTTGCGTGTTGAAACAACGGCGAAGCCACGTCTTAAAAGGCTGCGGCGTGCGCGCCGCGAACGCTGCGAGTTTTTTTGACAGCCTGTACCGCCCGGCATGTGCCGGGCGGTTTTTGTTTCTATGCCGTGCAAAACGCCTGCGCGCTTGAGCAGGCGCGCCGCAAAGCAAACCGCGTATCGCGCATTTTCCTGTTTCACGTGAAACATTCCCTCCAGTTTCTATTGCAATTCCCCTCACAAGCGGATATAATAGCACTCAGACAGAAACCAGAAAGAGGGCGCGCGATGGGCAGGATCATTGCTGTTGTCAATCAAAAGGGCGGCGTGGGCAAGACGACCACGGCCGTCAATCTCGCCGCAGCGCTGCAGCGCGCCGGCAGGCGGGTGCTGCTGTGCGATTTTGATCCGCAGGCCAACGCCACGTCGGGTCTCGGCGTGGAAAAATCGCGCGTCAAGCACACCAGCTACGATGTCATCATCGGCGGCGAGGACGCGGCGAAGGCCGTGCTCCACACCGGCTTCTGCGATCTTTTGGCGTCCGGCCCCGCGCTTTCCGGCGCGGCGGTGGAGCTGGTCGCGCTGGAGCGGCGGGAGTACCGGCTCAAAGAGGCGCTCGCGCCGCTGCGCGGCGAGTATGACGATATTTTCATCGACTGCCCGCCGTCCTTAGAGCTTTTGACGCTCAATGCGCTGTGCGCGGCCGACGCGATCTTGATCCCCGTCCAGTGCGAGTATTATGCGCTTGAGGGCTTGTCCGACCTCATGACCACGCTGCGCGCGGTCAAGCGGCGGCTCAATCCCGGGCTTGAGATTTTTGGGGTGCTGCTGACCATGTTCGACGGAAGGACCAATTTCTCTGCGCAGGTGGCCGAAGAGGTGCGCCGCCATTTCCCGGGCAAGGTCTTCGCGGCCGTCATTCCGCGCAACGTCCGTCTGAGCGAAGCGCCCAGCCATGGGCTGCCGGTATTCGCCTACGACCGCTTCAGCCGCGGCGCGGCGGCATACCTGCAGCTGGCCGACGAGATCGTCAAAAAATACCCGAACTGATTTCAGATACGCATACAGGAGGTATCACCATGCCAACACAACGTGGTCTGGGCAAGGGTCTGGGCGCGCTGCTGGGCGAGAGCGCGCTGCAGGAGCCTGCTGCGGACGGCGCAGTCCGATTGCCGCTGCAGAAGGTCGAGCCGAATCCCCTACAGCCAAGAAAAACATTTGATCCGCAGGCGCTCGACGAACTGGCCGAGTCGATCCGCCTGCACGGCGTGATCCAGCCGCTCACGGTGCGCAAAATGCCCAGCGGCTTCTATCAGATCATCGCCGGCGAGCGCCGCTGGCGCGCGGCGAGATTGGCCGGGCTGGACGAGGTGCCGGTGGTCATCATCGAAGCCGACGATAAAAAGGCCATGGAGCTGGCGCTCATTGAAAACCTGCAGCGCGCCGATCTCAACCCCATCGAGGAGGCGCAGGGCTACCAGCAGCTCATGCAGGAATACGGCATGACGCAGGAACAGGCCGCCGCGCGCGTGGGAAAATCGCGCCCGGCCGTGGCCAACGCCATGCGCCTGCTCGCGCTGTCGCAGCCCGTTTTGGAGCTGGTCCAGACCGGCAGACTTTCCGCCGGCCATGCGCGCGCGCTTTTGGCGCTGAAGTCGCCCGGCGAACAGCTGGCCGTGGCGCAGAAGGTGCTTCAGCTGCAGCTCTCTGTAAGGCAGACCGAGGCCATGTGCAAAAAAATGTCAAAAATTTCCACTCCTGCGCCTGCCGCCCCGCTTGCCGTCGACTATCTGGCCGAATGCGAAAAGGAACTTTCCAAGCGCCTCGGACGCGGCGTAAAGATCGTGTCCGGGCGGCGCAAGGGCCGCGTGGAGCTGGAATATTACGGCGAGGACGATCTGCAGCGGCTGTACGAGGCGCTGCAGGCCCTTGCCGGAAAGGAATGAAACCATGAACGAAGAACAAAATCAGCAGCCCACAGACGCGCTGAGCGAGAAGCGCAAGACGGCGCTGCTGCGGTATTTGGCTGTGATGCTTGTCGTGGCGTTTTTGTTTGTAGCCGTCTCGCTTGCGCTGCAGATGCACAATACGCAGACCACGATTTCAGAGCTGAACAAGAACAACTCCAGCGCGCTTGCCAACGCCGAGCAGCTGCAGGAGCAAAACCGCCAGCTGCAGGACGAGTCGCGCGAGCAGCGCGAGACCATCGCCGAGCAGCAAGATACGATCCAGGCTCTGCAGCAGCAGCTCGACGCGCTGCAGCATAGCCAGACGGACACGCAGACACAGACGGACGAGCTGCAGCAAACGCTGAGCGAGGCGCAGGCTGCGCTTCTGGGCGCGAAGCGGGCATACGACGCGCTCATCGTCGCGCTCGGCTGCCAGAGCCGCGAAGGAAACGTCACCTACTCGCGCGCGATCGACACCGTGGAGGCCAACAAGCAATACCTGTCCGAGAGCGCGCTTGCCGTATACGAGGCGCTTCTGGAAGAATGATTTTGAGGTGAAAGTATGTTAGACATCAAATTCATCCGGGAAAATCCCGACCTTGTGCGTGAAAATATCCAAAAGAAGTTTCAAGATGCGAAGCTGCCGCTGGTGGACGAGGTCATTTCGCTCGACGCCAAAAAGCGCGCCACGCAGCAGCAGGCTGAAGCGCTCAAGGCTGCGCGCAACAAGCTCTCTAAGGCCAACGGGCCGCTCTATGGCCAGCTGAAAGCATGTACCGATACGGCCAAAAGCGCCGCGCTGCAGGCGCAGATCGACGCCAATAACGCCGCCGTCAAGCAGGATGACGAGCGCCGCGCGCAGCTTGACGCAGAACAGGCGAAGCTGGAAGCGCGCATCCGCGAGATCCTCTACGCCATCCCCAATATCATCGACCCCGCCGTTCCCATCGGTCCCGACGACAGCCATAATGTCGAGGCCGCGCGCTTCGGCGAGCCGGTCGTGCCCAGCTTTGAGATCCCGCACCATGTCGATATCATGTCGCGCCTTGACGGCATCGACAAGGACGCGGCCGGTAAGGTCGCGGGCATGGGCTTTTACTATCTGCTCGGCGACATCGCGCGGCTGCACGAGGCGGTCTTGGCCTACGCGCGTGATTTCATGATCGACGAGAAGGGCTTTACCTTCGTCATTCCCCCCTTCATGATGCACGGCAACGTCGTCAAGGGCGTCATGAGCTTCCCGGAGATGGAGGCCATGATGTACAAAATCGAGGGAGAGGACCTCTATCTCATCGGCACGAGCGAGCATACCATGATCGGCCGCTTCATTGACCAGATCCTGCCCGAGCGCCAGATGCCGCTCACGCTCACGTCGTATTCCCCCTGCTTCCGCAAGGAGGTCGGCAGCCACGGTCTGGAAGAGCGCGGCGTCTACCGCGTGCACCAGTTTGAAAAGCAGGAGATGATCGTCATCTGCAAGCCCGAGGACGCTGACGCGTGGTACGAGCGGCTGTGGCGCAACTCGGTGGAGCTGTTCCAAAATCTAGAGATTCCGGTACGGCAGCTGATCTGCTGTTCGGGCGATCTGGCGGATCTCAAGGTCAAATCCTGCGACATCGAGGCTTGGAGTCCCCGGCAGAAAAAGTATTCCGAGGTCTGCTCGTGCTCGTATCTGGGCGACGCGCAGGCGCGCCGGCTCAACATCCGCATCCGCGGCGAGGACGGCAAAACCTATCTCGCCCACACGCTCAACAATACCTGCGTGGCCCCGCCCAGAATGCTGATCGCTTTTTTGGAAAACCATCTGCAGGCCGACGGCTCCGTTACCATCCCCGCCGTCTTGCGGCCGTACATGGGCGGCAAGGCCGTTCTGCTCCCCAAGCATGAACTTGAAAAGAAATAGAAAGGAGACTGCGCAATGAAAACTTTTTGGAAGGTGCTGGGCGTCTCTGCGTTGGCGGCCAGTTTGATCCCCTATCACGTCGACAGCGACGAAACGGCCGGCACAAAGAACGTATGCGCGCTTTTGTGGCAGCTGCATACGAAGCCGAGCGAGGTCTATGAGAACGAGATGGTCAAGGAACTGACGATCGGCCCATCTCTGCCCGAGCTTAAGAAGCTCGCCGCGCGCGTCAAGCGCAGCTGCGCGGCAGACGAAGCGGCGGAAGAAAGCGCCGCCGCGTCGCCGGATGCAGACCAGACGCCGACGGACGCAGAATAACAGGAGGAGATACCAATGAAAAAATTCTTCCATGAGTTCAAAGAGTTCATCTCCCGCGGCAACGTCATGGATATGGCCATTGGCGTCATCATCGCAAGCGCGTTCGGCAAAATCACGACCAGTCTTGTCAACGATGTGTTCATGCCGTTCATCGGCTGGCTTATCGGCGGTGTCGACCTGGCGAAACTCAATATCACGCTCGCGCCCGCCGTCACCGACGAGGCAGGAGAGGTCGTAAAAGAAGCCGTCGTGATCGGCATTGGTACATTCCTCACCACGATCATTGATTTTATCCTGGTTGCGTTTGTGGTGTTCCTCGTCGTCAAGGCGTTCAATACGGCGAAAAAGAAACTGGAAAAACCGGCCGAGGAGCCGGCGCCCGAGCCGGAAAAGGAGCCGGAACCGAGCAAAGAGGAGCTTCTTCTTACCGAGATCCGGGACCTTCTCAAAAAGCAATAAATCGCGCGTTTCCAACACGCGCACAAAAAGCGTTCTGTGCCAAAAGGTACAGAACGCTTTTGCTTGTGACATGATGCAATGGCTTTTCTCGTCAAGCATCCTTTTCCAGAAACGCCACGATCCGTTCCAGATCGTACGATCCCTCGTCCATATTGACGATGAGCGTCCGATCCTGCGGCAGCGTCTGCAGCCACTCGTCATAGAGCTTCTTGAGATCGACGATGTACATCAGATCCAGATCGTCCTCATACTCCCTGCCGCGGCCGCGCATATGCTCTAAAATCGTGCCGACCGAGCAATCGAGGTAGATATACTTGTCGACCGGCGGCATCAGCGCCGCCACGCCGTTTGCAAGCCTGCACAAAATCTCATACTCCTCCTGCGTCAGATCCTGCTGCTGCAGGCGGTATTTTGCAATGACGAGATTTTCCAGAAAGCTGCGGTCGCACAGGAAAAAGTCCGCCCCGTCCTTTTCTGTGTATAGGCCGGGATCGTCAAAGTACAGCGATAAAAACGCCACCTGAGAATGAAATGACCACCGCTTGGTATCGGCGTAGTAGTCGTTGATATAAGGGTTATCCTGCGGCCGCTCCTCATGGAAGCGGACGCGCGCGCCAAGGCGGCTGATCAAATGGCGCAGCAGCGTGGTCTTGCCAGAGCCTACCGTGCCGCAGATCGCGATCTGTTTCATATTCCGCCTCCCGCGCAAAAAATCAGCCCGTTCGCCGCAGCAGGCCGCTTCGACAAAACACGAGCAGAAATATCATACAACATTTCCCGTCCAGGCGCAAGAGTAAAATTGTCCTTCGGCCGTCTGTGCAGCTTTTGTGTATTTTTTGTGCGCCGGTTGCCGCGGTGCGTACAACTTCCTCCATATTCTTTATTAAATATAGTATCAGACTTGAAATAAAGGAGGAAGCATGTTAAAATTATGGTGTATTATTGTGCAAAAATGGGGGAAAATCCGCCCCCGATCTCTGTCAGAAAGGAGATGCTTATGTACTCCTCCGCCTACGTGTGGGCCAAGGTGCTCGGACACATGGAAAACCGGCTTACCGCGCCGGTCGTATCCACCTGGTTTGACGACGCCGAGGTGGTCGAGCTGTCTGAATCGCGGCTGGTGCTCTACTCGCCTTCGCCGTTTCGCAAGGATATCATCCTGCGGCGCTGCAGCGACTATATCAAAGACGCCATGCGCGAGCTTTTCGGCAGCGAGATCGAACTTGTCGTGCTCGACGAAGAAGAGATGAAGCAGTTCAAAAATCAGGAGAAGAAGCTCGACTTTATCGAATTCAACCCGCAGTTTACCTTCGACCGCTTCGTCGTCGGCTCGTCCAACCGCTTCGCGCATTCGGCCGCGCTGGCCGTGGCCAACAATCCTGCCGAGACCTATAATCCGTTGTTCATCTATGGCCCGTCGGGCGTGGGAAAGACGCATCTGCTTTACGCCATCGCCAACCAGATCCACAAGCAGCACCCTACCTACAGCATCGTCTATATCAAGGGCGATCAGTTCACCAACGAGCTGATTGCCGCGCTGCAGGAGGGCCGGAACATCGAGTTCCGCAACAAATACCGAAACGCCGATCTTTTTCTCGTCGACGATATCCAGTTCATCGCCGGCAAAGACTCCACGCAGGAGGAGTTCTTTCATACCTTCAATAATCTCTACGAGGGCCACAAGCAGATCGTTCTGACTTCCGACCGACCGCCGAATGAAATGCTGCGGCTGGAAGACCGGCTGAAGACCCGCTTTGAAGGAGGGCTGATCGCCGACGTGCAGCCCCCGGATTATGAAACACGCATGGCGATCATCAAAAACAAAGCCATGAGCCTTGGTATGGATTTTCCCGACGACGTGTGTACGTATATCGCCGAAAACATCACCACCAACGTCCGTCAGATCGAAGGCACCGTCAAAAAGATTCTGGCCTACCGCGAGCTGTCGCAGATGACGATGGACGTACCGAATATCTCGCGCGCCATCAAGGACATGTATAAGGACAAGGCCGGCAGCAGTCTGCCGACGCCCAGTCTCATCATTGCCGAGGTCTGCCGGTTCTATTCCATCGAAGAGCAGGTCCTGCGCGGGACGTTAAAAAATAAAAACACGGCCGAGGCGCGGCAGATCGCCATGTATCTTGTGCGCAAGCTTACAAATCTGTCGCTTCCCGACATCGGACGCGAATTTGGCCGGGACCACTCCACGGTCATCCACGCCATCCGCAAGGTAGAAAACGCCCTGTCCGACCAAACCAACGAGATCGGCGCCAATATCCGCGATATTACCGCCAACATCAACAGTAAGCTCTAGCAGTTTTCCACAACAAGCTGTGGAGCGTGGAAAAACAAATTGTGAACGGCTGTGAAACGGCCGTTTCACAAAAACGGATGTTGAAAACCAGACCGTTTTTTCACAACCGGCTGTGGAGAAAAATTCGTTGCAATACAAGGCCAAACGCCGTTTTTCCACATAAAATCGTACTACTACTGTTTACTACTATAGTTATCCTTTCTTTCTTTAGAAAGAAGAAACGGAGGTATTTTGAATGAAAGTTGTCTGTGAAAAAAATACGCTCGTCACCGCCATCTCCGTGGCCTCGCGCACCGTCGCGCAGAAAAGCGCCATCGCCGCGCTTGAGGGAATCTACGTCAAGGCAGGTGTCAAGCTGATCCTTTCCGGGTATAATCTCGAGACGGGAATTACTGTCAGCGTGCCGGCCGACGTGCAGGAGCCGGGCGAATGCATCATGCCGGCGAGACTGTTTTTCGATATCATCCGCAAGCTGCCCGGCGAAAATGTGAGCATTGCGGTCGATGAAAAGTTCAAGGTGCAGATCAAAAGCGGGATCGCCTCGTTCACCATCACGTCCATGACGGCCGAGGATTATCCGGAGCTTCCGGACGTCGAGTCGGACAAGGGCGTACAGATCCCGCAGAACGCGCTCAAAGCCATGATCGGCGGCACGATCTTCTCGGTTAGCGAGAATCAAGCCCGCCCCATCCACACGGGCTGCTTGTTCGAGGTGGAAAACGACACCGTCACCATGGTGGCCGTCGACGGCTATCGGCTGGCGCTGCGGCGGTATACGAGCGAAGAGCCGATCGGAAGGACGCTCAAATTCGTCGCGCCGTCTGCGGCGTTAAAAGAGGTTGAAAAGATCCTGGGCGACACCGACGAGCCGTGCAGCTTTATTCTCGGCAGTAAGCACATCCTGTTTGAGATCGGCGAAGCGACGCTTGTGTGCCGGATCTTAGAGGGCGAATTCCTCGACTGGCGGCGCGTGCTGCCGGAAAACAATCCCGTGAAGCTGACGGCGAACGTAGCGGCGTTTATGGCCGCGATCGAACGCGTGGGCCTGATCATCTCGGAAAAGATCAAAAGCCCTGTGCGCTGCACGTTTGGCAGCAACACCGCGGATCTGCGCACGGTGTCGACCATTGGCGAGGCGCACGACGTCTGCGACATCGCCGGCGACGGCAAGGAGCTGGAGATCGGCTTCAACTGCCGGTATCTGCTCGAGGCGCTGCGCGCCGTTCCGGACAGCGAATGCTCGCTGGAGCTGATCAACGGCCTCAGCCCCATCGTGCTCAATCCCTGCGACGGCAGCCGCCGCTACAGCTATATGGTGCTGCCGGTGCGGCTGAAGGCGGGAGAATAAAATGAAGGTACGCGTGACGAAAAAGCTGCCGGAGGATGTGACGGAAGTCCCCATCCACACGGAATTCATCAAGCTGCAGGATTTTTTGAAGTTCTGCAATGCGGTAGAATCCGGCGGCATGGCGAAAAATTTTATTTTGAATGAAGAAGTGAAGGTCAACGGCGAGATCTGCACGCAGCGCGGCAAAAAGCTGCGGCCGGGCGATACGGTGACGTTTCTGCAAAATACCTGGCGCGTGACGGAGCAAACTCCATGAAGCTCACCACGCTCACGCTCTATGACTTCAGAAATTACGGCTCGCTCAAGCTATCGCTGGTGCCGGGCGTCAATCTGATCGTGGGCGACAACGCACAGGGAAAGACCAATCTGCTCGAGGGGATCTATTACCTGTCGTGCGGGCGGAGCTTTCGGACCAGCCGGCCGCAGGATCTGATCCGCTTCGGCGCGGAATTTGCCGATCTGTCGTGCGAGCTGTTCTCTCAGGGGCGCGAGCAGTCGGTCCGCGCGGTGCTGTTCGCTTCGCGCCGGCCGCGGCAGTTGTTCGTCGGCAGTGTAAAGCAAAAGAGCGCTGCGGGCCTTTCGGGCGTTTTGACCAGCGTGCTGTTTTGCCCGGAGGATCTGATGATCTTAAAGGGCAGCGCGGCGCCGAGAAGAAAGCTCATCGATACCGCCCTGTGCCAGCTGCGGCCGAGCTACGCGCAGGCGCTGAGCGAGTACACGCGGCTATATGAGAGCAAGAGCCGGATCTTGAAGGATTACCATGAAAATCCGTCGCTGCTCGAGCCGCTGCCGGAATTCAATACACGTCTGGCGCAGGTCGGCGCGGTGCTCATCTGGCACCGTGTGCGATATCTGCGCGCTTTGAGCGAAGCGGCCGGCGCATACCACTACGAATTTTCCGGCGGCAAGGAAACGCTGACGCTGGAATATCACACAGTGAGCACGGTCACAGATCCGTTTGCAGATAAGAAGGTCATTTTTTCGCAGATTCTGGACCACCAGCAGAGCCATTCCCGCGCCGAGCTGGAATCTGGACAGTGTCTGACCGGTCCGCACAAGGACGATTTTGACGCAAGGCTCGGCGAAATGCCGGTCAAAGCCTTTGGCTCACAGGGCCAGACGCGCACGGCGGCCATCAGCTTGAAGCTGGCCGAGCGGGAGCTGCTGCGCCGCGACGCGGCGGAAGAGCCGGTTCTGCTGTTGGACGACGTGCTGTCTGAGCTTGACGCGCAGCGGCAGGATTTTGTGCTCAACCAGATCAAATCCGGACAGGTGTTCATCACCTGCTGCGAGCCGGGCAGGGTTAGCCAGCTGGGAAGAAGCTTTGTCGTGGAAAACGGCAGCGTACTGTAGCGCGGAGGCAAGCGATGTATGTAGACATTGGCGGAAATCTTTCTGTCCGCTCCGATACGGTCATCGGGATCTTCGATCTGGACAACACGTCGTGGTCAAAGTGGACGCGGCAGTTTCTGCAGCAGGCGCAGCTTGCCGGGCAGCTGATCGAGGCGACCGACACGCTTCCAAAATCCTTTGTCGTGACGCAGGAATACGGCATTTCCCGGGTATATCTCACCCAATATAACGCGGCGGTGCTGGAAAAACGATTGACCGTACCGCGCCAGAGCAAGTTTTCATCCATAAAGGAGTTCTCATATGAGTGATCTTTTGAAAAACGATATCGTCGAGACCGAATATGACGCCAGTCAGATCCAGGTGCTCGAAGGGCTTGAGGCTGTGCGCAAGCGGCCGGGCATGTATATTGGCTCGACCAGCGCGTCAGGTCTGCACCATTTGGTCTATGAGATCGTGGATAACGCCGTTGAC
>CAZWKZ010000040.1:0-13663 GCA_964633935.1 uncultured Oscillospiraceae bacterium
ATTTTGCAAAGCAGCGTATGTTTTTTCTCTTTTTCGGGAAATTGTATCAGCAGAGCGCCATTTTCCCCCGAAGATTGGCTATCCTGGAAATTGACATTTTCCGGAATCTTTTGTATGATGTATTGCAGTAATGCAGCAATTTAACGTCATAAAGCACAGGAGGACTCCCCTATGGTTACCGTTTGGCCCGTGACCATTCCGGCGCTCACGGGCGAAAAGCCCCGCCGGGCGTACATCTATCTGCCGGACTACTACGAAGCCGATCCCAGCCGGCGCTATCCCGTCATGTACATGTTCGACGGACACAACGTTTTTTTTGACGCCGACGCCACCTATGGAAAATCCTGGGGCATGAACAGCTATATGTCCTGGACGAGAACGCCGCTCATCATCGTGGCTGTCGAATGTAACCACGAGGGAAACGGCCGGCTGGAGGAATATTCCCCCATGGACATCAACAACGCCACCTTCGGCAAGATCCGCGGCAAAGGCCCGATCTACATGGACTGGCTCATCCACACGCTCAAGCCCCGGATCGACGAGACGTTCCGCACACTGCCCGAGCGGGAAAGCACGATCATCTGCGGCTCGTCCATGGGCGGACTCATGGCGCTGTATGGCGCGACGGTCTTCAACGCCGTCTTTCAGCGCGCGGCGTGCCTGTCCCCCAGCCTGTGGATCTCGCCCAGCAAGATCTTTGAGATGGTATCCAGAGCCAATATCCAAAACGACACCTGCATCTACATGGACTACGGAAGCTTGGAGATCTACAACCACGCCGCCAGTACGGAATCGCTGATTTCCATGGCGCATCTGCTTTTGACCAAGCACGTCAATCTGGCGTTTCGCATCGTGCCGGGCGGCACGCACTGTGAAGCGTCGTGGGAGCAGCAGATCCCCGTGTTCATGGACTGCCTGGGCCTGTAAGGAGGAAACCCGATGGAAATTCGCTACTTTAAGCACTACAGCAGCCATCTTGGCCGGGACATGGAGTTCAAGGTCTACGGCCATCGCGGCAAGCCCGTGATGTTCATCCCCTGCCAGGCGGGCAGATTCTACGACTTTGAGAATTTCAAGATGATCGACACCTGGGCCAAATGGATCGAGGCCGGACAGGTCATGGTCTTCTCCATCGACGTCATCGACGGCGAGACGTATGCCGACGTAAACGGCGATCCGCGCCGCCGCATCGAGCGTCACGAGGGCTGGTATCACTACGTCGTCGACGAGCTTGTGCCCTACATCCGCCATCTGGCCGGCGAGCGCAACTGGCACGACGAGCCGATCATGACCTTCGGCGCGTCGATGGGCGCGATGCATGCGGCGAACCTCTTCTTCCGCCGGCCGGATCTGTTCGGCTCGGTGCTGGCGCTGTCCGGCATGTACGACTCCGAAAGCTTCTTCGGCAATTATATGGACGATCTGCTGTATCAGAACACGCCCTGCCGGTATCTGTCCGACATGCCGTGGGATCACCCGTATATCGGCATGTACAACCGCCGCAAAATGGTCTTTTGTGTCGGCCAGGGCGCGTGGGAGGATGCGCTGAAGGCCAGCACCGCACATTTAAAGCAGATCCTCGAGCGCAAGGGCATCGGCGCGCAGGTGGACTTCTGGGGCTATGACGTCAGCCACGACTGGGACTGGTGGTTCCGCCAGTGCGATCACTATGTGCCGCAGTTTCTGTAAGCGCGCCTCGCTGCGGACATCACGTGCCGAACGAGCGCGGCACGAGGAAAAGGAGAGAGCATGATGAAAAACTTTATTTTTATTTCCCCGAACTTCCCGGCAAATTACTGGAAATTCTGCTATGAACTCAAGAAGAACGGCATGCGCGTGCTGGGCATCGGCGACTGCCCGTACCCAGAGCTTTCACAGCATCTGCGCGAGTCGCTTGACGAGTACTACAAGGTCTCGAATCTGGAAAATTATGACGAGGTCTTCCGCGCCGTGGCGTTTTTCACGTACAAATATGGCAAGATCGACTGGCTGGAATCGAATAACGAATACTGGCTCGAGCGCGACGCGCTACTGCGCACTGAGTTCCACATCACCACGGGCTTCCACTCCGGCGATATGCGGCGCATCAAGCTGAAATCCGCCATGAAAGGCTACTACGCCAGAGCCGGCATCAAGACCGCGCGCTATCATCTGGTGGGCGGCTTTGAGGACGCGAGCGAATTTGCCCATGAGGTCGGCTATCCCGTCATCGTCAAGCCCGACAACGGCGTCGGCGCAAACAACACCTACCGGCTGCAGAACGACGAGGAGCTGCAGTTCTTTATCGACACCAAGGACAGCAACGTCTACATCATGGAGGAGTTCGTCAACGGCCACGTGCGCACCTATGACGCCATCATCAACTCCAAGGGCGAGCCGCTGTTTGAAAGCGGCAACGTCACGCCCGAGTCCATCATGGACATCGTCAACTCAAACGACAACTCCATCTACTATATCGTCAAGGACCTCGCGCCCGAGATGCGCGAGATCGGCCGCCGGACGGTCGAGGCCTTCCGTGTCCGAAGCCGCTTTGTGCATCTGGAATTTTTCATTCTGAACGCCGACCAGCCGGGTCTTGGCAAGAAGGGCGATATCCTGGGCCTGGAGGTCAACATGCGCCCGGCAGGCGGCTATACCACCGACCTGTTCGACTATTCCAACGAAACCGACGTCTATAAGATCTGGGCCGACATGGTCTGTTTTGACCGCTCGACCGTCCCCGCCGACCGGCCGCACCACTTCTGCGGCTTCTGCGGTCGGCGCGACGGCAAGCAGTTCGTACTGGACCACAACGCGATCATGGCCAAATACGCGCCCAACATCAAAATGCACGGCCGCATCCCCGACGCGCTGTCCGGCGCGATGGCGAATCAGATGTACGTGGCGAACTTCGACACCGAAGAAGAGCTGAAGGCGTTCTATGCCGACCTTCTGGCCGAGGTCGACTGAGCCGTTCACAAAAGATTTACACAATTTTACCGCCGCAGCTGCGAAAAGCCCTTGCAGCCGCGGCGGTAATTTGTTATATTTATAACTGTTCTATTTATAACTTTTTTGCACCGGAGGCGCCAGATGGATTGTATCCTCTTTCTAAACCGCTTCAAGCTCTTTTACAATCAGAGCTTTCAGCCGCTCAGTGAAAAGTATGCCCTGCAGATGCTCGATATTGACCTGCTGCTGTTCGTCTGCAACCATCCCAAGCTCAATACCGCCCGAGACGCTGTGGCGCTGCGCGGATTATCAAAATCCAACGTCTCTATCTCGCTGGCAAAGCTGCGAACGCGCGGTCTGGTGCGCCTGCAGACGCAGCCGGACAACCGCCGGCTGCAGCGCATCTTTCTCACGCCAGAGGGCGAGCGCATCGCGCGCGAGCTGCGCGTATGCCAGCAGGCATGCTTTGCCCAGCTTTTTGCCGGCTTTACCGAGGACGAACAAGCGCAGCTGCGCCAGTATCTTTCCCGCCTGCAGGAAAATATCACGGCTGCGGTCAAGCCTGAACACAGAAAGGAGCCGTGAATCACCATGCTTTTGAAGCTTTTGGTCTGCTTTTTTGCAGGACTTGGCGCGGGTCTCGGCACAGGCTTTGCGGGTATGAGCGCCGCGGCCGTCATCAGCCCCATGCTCATCACCTTTTTGCACATGGACGCATATCAGGCCGTCGGCATCGCGCTGGCCAGCGACGTACTCGCCAGCGCCGTCTCGGCCTGGACCTACGGAAAGAATCAGAACCTGGATATCCGCAACGGCGCCGTCATGATGGCCTGCGTGCTGGCCATGACGCTCGTGGGCAGCTATGTCTCCAGTCTGCTGCCCAGCCAGACCATGGGCGGCTTTTCGATGTTCATGACCCTTTTGATGGGCGTCAAATTCATCGTCCGCCCCATCACGACCACCAAAGAGCTGAGCGACAGCACCGATCCTAAAAAACGCCTGATCGGCTCGATCATCGGCGGCTGCGTGGTCGGCTTTATCTGCGGCTTCATTGGCGCCGGCGGCGGCATGATGATGCTGCTGGTTTTGACAAGCGTTCTGGGCTATGATCTCAAGACTGCCGTTGGTACAAGCGTGTTCATCATGAGCTTTACGGCCCTCACCGGCTCGATCAGTCACTTCGCAATCGGCGGCGTCGGCGATATCGCGTGCTTGATTTTGTGCGTGCTGAGCACGCTGCTCTGGGCGCGCATCGCCGCGCGCCTTGCCAACAAGGCCAAGCCCGCCACGCTCAACCGCGCCACGGGCGTGGTGCTGGCAGTGCTGGGCGTGGTCATGATCGTCGTCAATCATCTTTAATCCGTCGCAAAAACGCCCCGCATGGCATAATATGCCGTATGAGGTGATGTTATGATGAAGCAGAAAGCCTGCTGCGGCAAGCCGCAGGCGGTGGCACATATCCATGGAAGCGCAAACTATCCCAACGTCTGCGGCGCCGTACAGTTTTTCCAAACGCCGTGCGGCGTGCTGGTACGATCCGAGATCCAGGGCCTGCCGCACGCCGAGGGCCGCTGCGCCGGACGCGTATTCGGCTTTCATATCCACGAAGGCGGCAGCTGTTCGGCAGATATGACCGATCCCTTCGCCGGCGCGATGGCGCACTACAACCCTGACGGCTGCGAGCATCCGCAGCACGCGGGCGATCTGCCGCCGCTGTTTGAAACCTGCGGCCGCGCGTTCAGCGTGGTGCTGACCGGCCGCTTCCGCGTACATGAGGTGATCGGCAAGACCGTGATCATCCACGCCAAGCCAGACGATTTTACGACCCAGCCGTCGGGCGACTCCGGGGAAAAAATCGCATGCGGCGTGATCTGCCGCCCCTGTTGAGCCGTCTTCAAAGAAGCAAACCAGCTCCTGCGCAGGCCCTATAGCCCTGCGCAGGAGCTGTGCGTTTATTTGCCTGCCGCGCGCTCGCCGCTTTCTCTTTCTCTTCCGGCGGCATTTTATTGGCCCGACGCAAGGATATCCGGCAGCTGCAGAAGGTCGGTGATGATATAGTCGCAGCGATCGTCCGCTTTTTGCCGGTCGCCGTAAAAGCAGGTCGCAATGCCCGCGTTGCGTCCGCCCTGCATGTCAGAGCTTAAGCTGTCTCCCACGAGCAAAGAGCAGGCGCGGTACTCTTCTCCGACGGCGGCAAAGACCTTGTCGAAAAAGGCCGCCTCGGGCTTGCGGCAGCCCAGCTGCTCGGAGATAAAGATCTCGTCAAAGTACTGCCCCACCCCGCTGAGCCGGATGCGCGAGCGCTGCGTATTGGTGTCGCCGTTGGTCACGACAAAAACCTTGTACCGGCCGTGCAGAAACTGCAAAAGCTCCTTCGCGTGCGGCATCAGATGCGCGCCGAAGCCGAGCTGGCGCAGATACATCTCGTTGACAGCCGCCGGGTCCAGCTGCAGCCCGCGCTCAAGAAAATACAGCCGGAAGCGCTCGACGAACAGCGCCGCCTTTTCCACCTCGCCGCGCTCGTATGCGCGCCACAGCTCGTCGTTATAGACCTCATAGGCCAGCATATCCCGCTCGTCAAAGCTGACACCGTACGCGCCGAACGTAGCGACGAGCGCGTCAAATGAGCTGGCGCGGAAATCAAACAGCGTGTCGTCGATATCGATAAGAACAGCTTGATAGGGCATGATGGTTACCTCTCGTGATTTTTCTACATTATAACACGCGCGGGCCGCTTCCCGCAACTGCCGCTCCGCAGAAAACCGACCCATAGCCGGCGCGCGGCAGACAAAGCGGGGACATGCTCCATGTCCCCGCTTTGTTATCTCAGCATCAGCGCCAGCTGCAGCAGGCCGTAGACGACCGGCTGATGCAGCAGATAGATCCACAGCGACTGCCGGCCGCAGAAGCGGAAAAACCGCATGACGGCCCAGTTCTGCGCCCTGCCGGGCAGGCGCGTTTTCTTATCCATATATACCGTCCTGCCGATCACGGTACCAAGCATATACCAGCCCAGATGCGGCAGCAGCGGAAAATAGTCGCTGGACTTAAAGCCCGGATAGCAAAGGCCCAGCGGGAAGAGAAACTTCGCCTCCACCGTCGTGCCGGAGATCAGATAGCCCGTCACGACCAGCACCACGCCGACTGCGGCCAGCGCCTGTGTGGGCAGCTTCTTGTACGCCGGATAGAGCATCATACACACGCCCAGCAGATGCAGCACGCCAAACCAAACGATCACGTCGCTCGCGGCCATGTGCAGGGCATACATCCCCGCCGTGACGGCGGAGATCAGCATCCCGCAGGCAAACACGATCACGCCGCGGCGGAAGCTGCGCGAGCCGAGCGTGGCGCAGCAGCCCGACAGCAGTACAAAGATCACGCCGCCATACTGCTGAATGAATTTATACACAGGCGGAAATGAAATATGCAGCTGCGCAAAATATACCAGATCGAAGAAAAAATGGACGATGATGACGCACAAAATACACAGCCCGCGCAGCGCGTCAAGCTCCCAGATACGGTCCTGCTTTTGCATGGCATTGCCTCCTGCTATACGCTTCGCCCGGGCGAATACCGCCCGGGCGAGAATGGATCTGCACGATTACGACTCGCTTGCCGCCTGGCGCTCGGCCTCTTCCTCCTCGAGCACGCGGTAGGCCACCTTGCCCACCAGCGTCTTGGGAAGCTCGGCGCGGAACTCGATGTCATACGGCATGGCGTACTTTGCGATGTGGCCGCGGCAGTACTCCAGGATCTCATTTTTGACGTCGTCGCTCTGCTCGACGCCCGGACGCAAAACGACAAACGCCTTGACCTTCTGGATCTTGTACGGGTCCTTCACGCCGATGACGCAGGACAACAGGACCTTCGGATGGCCGTCGATGACGTTCTCCAGCTGGCCGGGATAGACATTGTAGCCGGATGTGACGATCATGCGCTTGATACGCTGCTTGAAGTAGACGAAGCCGTCCTCGTCCATCTTGCCAAGATCGCCCGTATGCAGCCAGACGCGTCCGTCGGCGTGGCGGCGGAGCGTATTTCTCGTCTCCTCTTCATTGTCCACGTAGCGGACCATGACGGACGGACCGCTGATGCAGATCTCGCCCTCGAGATCGGCATCCAGCTCCTCGGTGGTACCGGGCTTTACGATTTTATAATAAGTATCGGGGAACGGCACGCCGATCGAGCCTGTGCGGTTATAATCCTTCGGCGTGAGGCAGCTGGCCGTGACGCATTCGGTCAGGCCGTAGCCCTGGCGGATCTGGACGCTGGCATGGTGCGCCTCCAAAAATGCGTCGACCTTCTTTTTCAGCTCGATGGACAAGCTGTCGCCGCCGCAGAACACGCCCTTGAGGAAGCTGAGATCGGCGTTTTCCAGATTCTCGGCGCGCAGCAGCGCCTCGAACAGCGTCGGCACGCCCGGAATAATATTCGGCTGCTTTTTGACGAGCAGGTTTGCATACGTCTTGACGTTGAAC
The DNA here is from genome assembly GCA_964633935.1 of uncultured Oscillospiraceae bacterium. Lineage (GTDB taxonomy): Bacteria > Bacillota > Clostridia > Oscillospirales > Oscillospiraceae > CAG-170. The sequence goes on from CAZWKZ010000040.1 coordinate 7,410, forward strand.
TGCGGCACAAGGATACACGTCGCGCCGCCGATGAGCGCCGTATGGATGCCAATGCCAAGGCCGAAGCCGTGGAAAACCGGCATGACGGAGAGCATCTTCATACCGTTGATGGGCGCAAAGCCGCTGGCCGCGATGGTCTGCAGGCCCAGGGCGTTGAAGTTGGCGTTGCTCAGAAGAATGCCCTTGGTCGTGCCCGTGGTGCCGCCGGAATAAAGGATCGACGCGCCGTCCTCGGCCTTGCCGAGCGACGCCGGCAGCGCGGGATTGCGCTTCTTGCCCGCGCGCATGAAATCGTTCCACCAAATGTAGCCGCCCTTTTTGGGCGGCGCCGGATACTTGCGCGCCGCAGTCAGCGAATAGCCGACGGCCAGCGCAGGCGGCAGCTCGTCCTGGATCTTGGCGACGATCAGCGTTACCTGCGGGTCGTCAAGCTCGCCCATGATGGACGAGACCTTGCCATAGAACTGATCGAGCGTCAGAATCGCCTTGGAATGCGAGAAATTGAGGTAGAACTTGATCTCACCCGCGGCAGAAAGCGGATGGATCATATTCGACACCGCGCCGATGCGGTTGAGCGCGTAGAAGCTGTTGAGCGCCTGCGGGCAGTTCGGCATGCAGATGGTCACGCGGTCGCCCTTTTGGATGCCGAGCGCGAGATACGCCCTGGCGGTGTCGTCGATATGCCGCATAAACGCGGCATAGCTGGTCTTCTTGCCCATGAACTCATAGGCGATGTTTTTGGGGAACTGGTCTGCGGCGGCCCGAACCATCTGATAGATGGTCTTCTGCGGGTATTTCAGATGCTGCGGCGTATTGCCGTAATATTTGAGCCACGGCGCAGAGGAAGAAATGCTCATATGCTGTCATCCTTTCATGTTTTACACACCTAGCGCGTCCAATACACGCTTCCAAAATTATACGTCAGCATTCAAAAAAACGCAACATTTTTTGCCGAAATCCATCACCGGCTGAGGATCCTGGCCACAAACGGACGCCTGACCTTCATCGCGCCCTTTGGGCAGAACTCCTGACAGCAGAAGCAGCGAATGCAGCGGCTGCGGTCGATCACCGGCTTGCCGTCTGTCATCGTGATGGCCTTGGCCGGACAGATGCCGGCGCATTTCTTACAGCCCACGCACGCGCTTTGGCTGAGCTGCGGCCGCGGCGTAAGGCACGCGGAAAGAAACCTGCCGATCAGCTTGCCCATCACGCCGTCGCCGCCATAGCGGAAGCCCACGCTCTTTTGCGGCGGGAGCGTCTTAAAGTCCGGGACGATAAAGCTGTCAAGCTCGCCGGCGATCTGAAGCTCCTCCGGCGTCTCCGGGATCAGCCCGCGCGCGCATGCCGCCTTGAGCGTAGGGATCTGCTGCGCGCTAAAACCCAGCAGCTTTGCGCACGCAAGATCGAGCTGATGCGCCGACGCCGACGCGGCGACAGCGCCGATATGCCGGGGGCTGCCCTGCGTGGGGCCGTTGCCCTCCATGCCGACGACAGCGTCGCAGATCGCCAGACGCGGTTTAAAATATTCGCACAGATCGACGATCATGTCCGCGAAATCCTCGATCTTGGGATATTTATAATGATACTCCGGCTTCATCGTGCCGGGGATGACGCCGAAGAAATTTTTTACCGCGTTCGTCATCCCCATCATGCCGTGCGTCTTGAGCTTGCAGAAGTCAATGATCGCGTCGGCCTGGTCCAGATACGCCGTATACTGAAACTGTCTGGCGCACTTTGCCTCTGGATAGGCAGCCGACGCCTGGGAAAAATCATGGTTCAGCTCCGCGCCCGCCAGCTCGCAGGCATGAAGGCCCGCCGCTTCATAGACGCGGTTCACATGCGCGGCAGTATAAAGCCCGCCGGGGCTGTCGCCCAGCAGCACAGACGCGCCGCGCGCGGTGAGCATCTTGACCAGCTCGCACAGCAGCGCGGGATGCGTGGTCGCGGCCTGCTCGGGCTTCATGGCGGCGACCAGGTTGACCTTGATTACGACGCGCATCCCGGGCTGGACCCATTCAAGTCCCCCCAGCGGGCGCAAAACCGCCTCGAGCGCGCGGCGGCATTCGGACGGCTCATAGCTTTCACAGCGGACGATAGAAACGTCGGTTTGCATGTGCGACCTCCAAACAGCTGATTTTTCTTACTATAGCATAGATGCCGCCGCATTTCAAATCTGCGCGGCCATTTTCCGGCGGTTTTGCACAATCTTCGCGTTCAGGCAAAATAGTACTTGATTTCCCACAATTTTTATGCTAGAATTTCTTAGTCTGTGAAAAGGATGGTCCTCTGCCGCAGCCGGCGCTACGGCGCAGCGGCATTTCCAAGCGGTATGAACGTCTTAATTTGAAGGAGGACACAAGATATGGATCTGATGAAGGCTTTGACCAGCCAGTACATGAAGCCCGAACTGCCGCAGATGAACGTCGGCGACACGGTGCGCGTTCATGTCAAAATCAAAGAAGGCAGCCGCGAGAGAATTCAGGTTTTCGAGGGCATCATTATCGCCAAGAAGCACGGCGGTATCGAGGAATCCATCACCGTTCGCCGCATTTCCTACGGCGTCGGCTGCGAGAAGGTTTTCCCGGTGCATGCGCCCAACGTTGTGAACGTCGAGACCGTTCGCCGCGGCAAGGTTCGCAGAGCCAAGCTGTACTATCTGCGCGACCGCCTCGGCAAATCTGCCAAGGTCAAGGAAAAGGTCTGATCTGCAACTGCATCCAGAAAATAAAAGCGGATACGCGCTGCGTATCCGCTTTTATTTTTCGCCTATGCGTCCCCCGCGCATCAAGCTCCTTCATCCGTGTATCTTATATAGACCGCATAATGCGCCGTGCCGCCATAGCCGCTTTCGGCGTCCCACTGCGCCGTGATCTCATAGATATATCCGCCGGGCTTCAGCGCGATCTCGAGGCCGCTGATATCGGCGCTTTCGCTCTCTGCCGTCGGATCCGACCAATGCGCGTCGCTCCAGCATCGGACGGCCAAAATCGAATCAGGCGCTTGTTGAAAGCGCAATAGCGCCGTTTTTTCTGTCGTTTCAAATACCGGCAGCAGCTCTCTGCAGTCGAGCGGATGCGCGCTGTCGGCAACCACACCCGTAGCCGTTCCATCTGCATTCCTGCTCTGCCACGAATAGCCGCCCAGTAACGCGCCAAACGCCGTTTCATCGCTGACCACGCTCAAGGCCGGCGGCTCGGTCAAAATGACGACGGCATCCTCTGCGCTTAATAATCTGTTGGCATACGCATTCAGCGCTTGGCACGGCTCGTACTTTGTTCTGTAGCCCACGCCGTCGATCACAAGGAAGGGATTGTACGCCATGACGCTCGTTTGCCTGCCGTCCGCCATCGTCAGCGTAAAGATAACCCCCTGCCCTGAATACTCTGTGTACGAATCGTCCTCATCATAGATGACCACATCTTTCAAAAGCGCTGCCAGCGGACCGACGTCCTCAATCTGAATCGTTTTATCCGGCGGACTCAACTGTACGGCGGCAGCGACGATCTCATCTGCGCTGATATCTTGATAGGGCATGCTCCCCCTCACGGCAGAGCACCCCGTCAGCGCCAGCACACAGCACAAGATAAACATGAATCCCGTCAGCTTTTTCATATCAGCGTCCTCCTTTGCTGCAATATGCTTCTACCAAAAAGACGCAAAAATTTGCCAGACGTTCCATACATGATCCGATCGTTTTTTTCTGTTTCCATGCCGGGCCGTGATCCCTTTGCCGGAAAAGGCGCATTGCCTTTTTCGACAATCTCTACGGGCGGCAGCTTTCGCTGCCGCCCGTTTTCTCATGCGCTTATACGCCGCGCTTCATCTCGTCAATGGAAGCGAGGATGGAGTCGGCCATGTAGTCGAGCTGCTCCTTCGTCAGACCATAGATCGGGAAGTGCGTAAATCGGCGGTCGAAGACCTCCTCCGTGACCGGGCACGTGGCGGCGATGGCCGCCTCATCGTAGCCGAGGTCCTTGAGCACCTGGAAGCGGTACAGCGGGCCAAAGTGCGCGATCTCGGTGACGCCCTTTTCCGCCAGCTTTTTCTTGAGCACCTGTACGTCGCCGCCGGCCTTCTCGGGGTCCAGCAGCAGCCGGTAGAGATGGAACGTGGGCCTGCAGCCGTCGCCGCCCAGATCCTGTAATTGCAGCGCGTCACAGCAGGCCAAGCGGCGATTGAGGTACGCGGCGGCGGCGCGGCGCGCGTCAATGATCTTCTCAATGCGCGCGATCTGCAGCTGCAGGCCAAGGCCCTGGATCTCGGTGGTAGAAAAGTTGGTGGCAACAAATTTGCCGCCGTCCTTGCCCTGAATGGGCGTGACGTCATAGAGCCAGTTTTTGATCTTCTTTGTAAAGTCCGTGCCGAGGAAGCGGGCGCGCTTCATCTCGGGACGAAATTCCTGGATCGTCGTGGTCAGAATGCCGCCCTCGCCGAAGGAGGTGATGTTCTTGACCTCGTGGAACGAGAACGAGCCGAAGTGGCCGATGGTGCCAAGCTTCCGGCCCTTGTATTCGCCGCCGAACGCATGCGCGGCATCTTCAAGGACGATGATGTCATGCTGCTTTGCCAGCTCCATGATGGGATCCATATCGACGGGATAGCCGCCGATATGCACCGGCACGATCATCTTCGTCCTGTCTGTGATCTTTCTGGCCACGTCCGCCGGGTCCATGTTGAGCGTCAGCGGGTCGACGTCTGCAAAGACGATCCTGCAGCCGATCGACAGCGGATACGCCATCGTAGCGGCAAAGGTGATCGCCGGGACGATCACCTCGTCGCCGGGCTTCAGTCCCGCATACTTGCAGGCGATCTCAAAGCCAGCGGTGCAGTTGGTCAAAAACGTGCAGCCCTCCGTGCCGAGATACGCATCGCACATCTGCTCTGCCTGGGAAACCTCCTTGTCAAGAGACAGCTTCGCCGGCGGCTCGGACACTTTATCCAGCGCATAGACCTCTTTTTCCACGGCCTTGATCGCCGCATCGTAGGCCTCGCCGCTTCCTTTCATCATGAACCGGATGATAGCCATCAGATCCTCGGCGTTGTAGTTTTCGCCCACTGCGGCCCACGGCACCTTCGTCTCGCCGGTATTGTACCGGAAGTCGGACGCTTTCTTTTTCGTTTGCACGGTATCTGCCATTTTTTAAATCTCCTTTCGCATTTTTTGCACAGTTTCCTTCTCCGGTGCAAACCTGCTCAGGGATCGCGGCAGCAGTTGAACAGCCCTTGGGGCACGTAATCTCCTGTTCTCATATCCTTCCCAACGCTTTCTCCGCGACAGCGGCTTTTTGTCGGACGGCTATTTACAAAACATGCGAAAAACGGTATACTAGATACGTCCATTATAAGGTTTCCCGGCGTGTTCCACTTTCTAAAATCCGTTTTTTGTTTTATAATATCGGACAGCATTGTTTTCAAATTCTCCGATTTTATAACAACTACACAAATCTTATCATTCCGTTTTGTTCGAGTTTTTGCTGCCTGTACCGCCGGCGCAGCACAGGAGGAATCCCATATGAAGCACTATACCGTTGCCCGCGTAAGCGGCGCGCCCGATTGGGCGCAGATCGAATCCGTATCCGTGGACGAGCATCTCTGGCTCGCGCCCGCCCCCATCGCCATGACGGCGCAGCTGTGCTATGACGAAGCGCAGCTGTACGTGCACCTGCGCGCCAACGAGGCGAATATCCGCGCCGAGCATACCGCTCCGCTCAGCCCGGTCTGTGAGGACAGCTGCATGGAGTTTTTCTTTACGCCGGATCCTGCGAACCTGCGCTATTTCAATTTTGAGGTCAACCTCAACGAACGAATGTATATCGGCCTTTGCCGCAGCAACCCCGACCATGCGCGCCTGATCCTGCCCAATGAACAGTCGCTTCTGCACACGCACGCACAGCGCACAGACGACGGCTGGGAGGTATTCTACCGCATCCCGCTCAGCTTCATTCGCCTGTTCTTCCCGGACTTCAGTCTTCAGCCCGGCGCCGTGCTGCGCGGCAACTTCTATAAGTGCGGGGATCTGACCGTGCAGCCGCACTACATTTCCTGGAACCGCGTGGATACTGCCGCGCCCGATTTCCATCTGCCGACCTACTTTGGCCTTCTGACGCTGGCATAAACAAAAATAGGCCGCGCCCGCGTGGGTTTTCCACGCGGGCGCAGAGACTGTCGAAAAAGGCAATACGCCTTTTTCGACAAAAGGATCACAGCCCGCTGCAGCGCACTCGTTTTCCGCCTGCGGCGAACAACTCGCACGT
>CAZWKZ010000041.1:0-13384 GCA_964633935.1 uncultured Oscillospiraceae bacterium
ACGAGGCCGGCATCAAATCCGCCAGCATTCTGGTCGAGGGGCCAAACGCCTACGGCTTTTTGAAAAGCGAAAACGGCGTGCACCGGCTCGTGCGCGTCTCGCCCTTTGACGCCAACGCCAGACGGCAGACGTCGTTTGCTGCGGTCGAGGTTATTCCCGAGATCACCGACGACAGCAAGGACGTCGACATCCGCCCCGAGGATATCGAGATGCAGGTCTATCGCTCGTCCGGCGCGGGCGGTCAGCACATCAATAAGACCTCCTCGGCCGTGCGCCTGATCCACAAGCCGACGGGCATCGTCGTCTCGTGCCAAACGCAGCGCGATCAGTTCCAGAACCGCGAGACGTGCATGCGCATGCTGCGCTCAAAGCTCATCGAGATCAAAGAGCGCGAGCACCTGGACAAGATCTCGGATATCAAGGGCGCGCAGCTCAAGATCGAATGGGGCAGCCAGATCCGCAACTATGTCTTTATGCCCTATACGCTGGCCAAGGATACGCGCACGGGCTTTGAAATGACCAACATCGGCGCCGTCATGGACGGCGATATCGACGGCTTTATCAACGCCTATCTCACCTGCGCGGCTACGGGCGTGTGGCCGACCAAGTCCTGAGCCTGCCGCGCTTTTTACATTTTTTGTGGAAATGATAGAAATTTCACTTGCACATCACGGGGATTTGTGATAATATATTTTCTGCGTTGCTTGAAAGTGATTACGGCCTGCCGTCTGCCGTACAAGAACGGCATATATGATTGGGAGGAATTATGACTGTTCTGCATATCGTCTTATCTGTGATCCAGGTGATCCTTGCGCTCGCGCTGGTTGTGATCGTCACCGTTCAGTCCGGCAAGAGCGCCGGCCTGTCTTCCGCTATCGCCGGCGGCGACGGCTTTGCTGCCAAGGGCAAGAGCAAATCGCTCGACGCCAAGCTGGCCAAAGCGACCAAGTGGTTCGGCGGCGTGTTTCTTGTGCTGACACTGGTGCTCAACCTGTTCTAATCTGACAGCGTATACTGTCCCGACTCGGTTCGGGACAGTTTTTTTATGCGCGTGTTCTGGTAGTAATACTGCAGAATCACGCGGTAGGAAAAGCCGTTTCTCGCCAGATTGTCCGCGCCATACTGGCTCATGCCCACCCGGTGGCCAAAGCCCAGCACGTGGAACGTCACACAGCTGCCGTCGAGCGTCAGCGTAAACTTCGTTGAGTTCAGACCAAACAGCTGCCGCAGCGATACGCCGGAAAACGCCGCGCCGCCGATCACGGCCGTATCCACGCCGCCGCCCTCGGTATACGTGATCTCCCCCAGCCAGTGCTCCGGCGCGCCGTCAAGCACGGCTGCGCTGGTTTCGCCCGTGATGGCCGCGCGGAAATCTTCCAGACTGACGCTTACTTCACTTTCATAGCGCGCGGCGCCCTCTTCCCCCGGGCTGAGCACCGACTGCAAGTACGGCACGTCCGTCCCCCATACGGCCACAGCCGCCTCGGTGCTGCCGCCAGAGCAGGAAAAATACGTCGCGTCGATGAGCGCGCCGTCATAGCACAGCACCTCGTCCGCCGTCTGCGATACGGCCTGCGAAGCCGTTTCCCACGCCGCATCGTATGCGCTGCCGAATTTTTCGCGCAGCGCCTGCTCGCTCATCCACGCCTGACAGCAGGCGCTGTCGGCGCAGACATCGGCTGCGTCGTGCTTGCCGGACTGCGCCTGCTTCCATAAAAACGTGCGCGCGGCCACCGCCTGCGCCTTGAGCGCTTCCGGTTCAAACGTAATGGGCATCTCGCACAGCACAACGCTCGTTAAGTATTCCTGCACGCCGACGGTGATCGTCTCGCCGCCGCAGTCGAGCCGCAGCTGCGACGCATCGCTTGCGCGCAGCTCGTCCGCATTCGCCATACCGCCGTCCTCCGGCGCAGCCGAACGCGGCGCGTTTTGTGTCTCTGTCTGCTCCGGCTGCGCGATGAACAGCACCTGCGCTTCGTCCTGCTGGGCCGGTTCCTGCGCCTGCGCGCCGGCCGAGGGGATCAGCAAAATCGCGAGAAACGACAGCGCGCACCCGATCAGGATCGTTTTCATTGGCAATGCCTCCCGTTGTTTTTTCAGGCAATTCTATGCGCTGGGGCGGACAAGTATGCGCTTTACATAATATCGAATCTTGACACATTTTTGTGCACGTCGTATAATAGAAAATACCCATTTGGATTCTGAAACGATTGGAGCGTAGCCATGAAACACGCCTTAAAAGTAATTCTTCCACTGGTGCTTGTCATCGCGCTGTTGGCGGCCGCCTGCTGGTTCTTTTTGTTCTACCGCACCGACCTGACGATGAGCGTATTCGCCTACTGGGGCGATCACTACTATGACGCTGGGCGCTATAACCGCGCGATCTCGATGTACAAGATCGCCGCAAAGCTCGCCCCTGAAAACGGCAGGCTGCCCATACTGCTGGCCGACGCATACGTGCAGAGCGGCAACTACACCAAGGCCGAATATACGCTGGTCGGCGCCATTACGGAAAACCCGGATTCCGTGCAGCTTTACCTTGCCCTGTCGCAGACATACGTGGCGCAGGACAAGCTGCTCGACGCCGAGCAGATGCTCAGCCGGATCACCAACGACGAGGTCCGCACCGCCATTGACGCCATGCGCCCGGCCGCGCCCGTTATCTCGCCTGAAAGCGGCTACTACAGCGAATATATCGAGGTCAGCGTCACAAGCAGCGACGCAGTCTATATGGTCCTCAATGAAGACTATCCCTCCATGTCGGCCGACGCCTATACCGGCCCTGTCACGCTGGAGGGCGGCGAGAGCAGGATCGTTGCCATCGCCGTGGGGGAAAACGGACTGGTAAGCGATGCCTCCTACGCCGGGTACACGGTCGGCAGCGTTGTCGAGCCTGTCACGATCCAGGACGCGGCGCTGGACAGCTATGTGCGCGAGCTTCTTGGAAAAAGCTCTGGCGCGAGCATCATGTCCGACGAGCTGTGGGATATCCATGAGCTGGCTTTGCCGGATGATGTGCAGAGTCTAGAGGACCTGACGCTGTTTGCAGGGCTGCAGTCTCTGAGCTTTCACGGCGCGCCTGTGGACTTTTCCGTCTTATCGTCTTTGACCACGCTGAAAACGCTCGATCTGTCGAGCTGCACGCTTTCGTCGGCCGCGCTGGAAACGATCGGCACGCTGCCGGATCTGGAAACGCTGAACTTGTCCGGCTGCGCCATCAGCAGCATCAACGCGCTGGTCGGTCTTGGCAAGCTCACGTGCCTGGATCTGACGAACAACACCATCTCCGATATCACGGCCATCTCCGCGCTCACACAGCTGCGGGAGCTTCATTTGACCAACAATCCCATCGGCACCATCACCTATCTCAATAACTGTTTGGCACTAGAGACGCTCTATATCGAAAACTGCGGCGTTTCCCGTCTGAGCAGCGTCGCAGGCAACACCTCCATCCGCGAGCTGTACGCTTCGAATAATTCCATCTCCGATATCTCTGTCTTATCCGGCTGCAGCGCGCTTTCGGTGCTCGACGTGTCCGACAACCAGATCGCAGATATCTCGGTGCTGAGCGAACTGCCGGAGCTGACCTCCTTTTACGCCGACAACAATCAAATCACCGACATCCCTGTATTTGATGCCGAGACATGCAAGCTTGTGAATTTCTCGGTCAACAGCAACGCCGTCACGGATGTTTCCGGCCTGGCCAATCTGCAGCATCTCAACTACGTGCACGCCGACTACAACCAGATTACAGACGTCGCCTGCCTGCAGAGCTGCTGGAAGCTTATCCAGATCGACGTCTGGGACAACCCGCTGGATACCGAAGCTCTCGACGCGCTGCAGCAGATCGGAATCATCGTCAATTACAATCCCACCTACACCCCGCCGCAGACCGACGAAAGCTGATTTTTCTACATCATTCCGCCCGAAGCCAAGCTGGCTCCGGGCGGATTCTTTCAGATGCAAGCTGCCGGCCGTGCCGGTGGCTTGCATCCCTCTAAAGTTTACATAATTTTCTTTCCGCTGCGCATGCTATCTGCGGTGATTGATTTATGAATAACTCCATCTGGGCGCAGATCTCCCTGCCCCGCTTTGCGCCGCTGGCGCAGGATGCACAAACCGACGTGCTCATCGTAGGCGGCGGGCTGGCCGGACTTCTATGCGCATACGAGCTGCAGCAGGCAGGCGCTGACTACCTTCTCGTCGAAGCGGATACCATCTGCGCCGGTGTGACGCGCAACACCACGGCAAAGATCACCTCGCAGCACGGGCTGATCTATGACAAGCTGCTGCGCAGCTTCGGCCTGGACGCCGCGCGCGCGTATTATCAGGCGAACGAGGCCGCGCTGGCGCGCTACCGGGCGCTTTCGCAGTCGATCGACTGCGACTTTCAAGAGCTGCCCGCCTATGTCTACGCCACGGGCGATACCGATCAGCTGACGCGCGAAATGCGCGCGCTGCAGCGCATCGGCGCGCCTGCCGCGTTCGTCGATTCTCTGCCGCTGCCCGTCAAGATCGCAGGCGCGATCCGCTTTGACCGTCAGGCGCAGTTCCATCCGCTCAAATTTGCCGCAGCCATCGCGCAGGATCTTAAAATATGCGAGCACACGCGTGTACGCGCCTTTGCGGGCAATACCGCGATCACAGACGCCGGGCGCATCCGCGCCGGGCATATCATCATCGCCACGCACTTTCCGATCCTCAACAAGCACGGCGCGTATTTTCTGAAGCTCTACCAGCACCGGTCGTATGTGCTCGCGCTAGAGCAGGCGCAGACGCTGCACGCAATGTATATCGATGAAGCCGAGACCGGCCTTTCCTTTCGCAGCTATGGCGATACGCTGCTGCTGGGCGGCGGGTCGCACCGCACGGGCAAGCCCGGCGGCGGCTGGCAGGCGCTGGAACGCTTCGCGCATGCGCACTACCCCGACGCGCGCATCGTCCGGCACTGGGCGACGCAGGACTGCATGAGTCTTGACGGCGTGCCCTATATTGGCCGCTACAGCGCCAATACGCACGAACTATATGTGGCGACAGGCTTTCACAAATGGGGCATGACGTCGTCGATGGCGGCGGCTGCCATCCTAAGCGATATGGTGCAGGGCCGAAAAAACGCTTATGCGTCCGTCTTCTCGCCGCAGCGCTCGATGCTGCGTCCGCAGCTGGCCGTGAATGCGCTCGAGTCCGTGACAAATCTTCTGCGGTTGTCAAAGCCCCGCTGTCCGCATCTGGGCTGCGCGCTGCACTGGAACGAGGCTGAGCACAGCTGGGACTGCGCCTGCCACGGCTCGCGCTTTACAGACGCGGGCAAGCTCCTGGACAATCCGGCGACAAGCGATCTCAAGCCCCCACGGGCCTGAGCGTGGGCGCGGCGCTTGATTTTATGCCCGAGGCGCTGTAAAATAACGCTTGACACCTGCCGCCGCGCGCGGCGGATCCAGGAGGGGCATTATGGCTGAAATGAGACGCTGCGTGATCGTCGGCGGCGCGCCGATTCAAGATTATGCGCGCGTGCGCGCGGCGCTGCGCACAGACGATTTTTTCATCTATTGCGACTGCGGCCTGCGCCACCAGACGGCGCTTGGCGCCGCGCCGGATCTTATCGTTGGCGACTTCGACTCCTTTGCCGCGCCCGCCGCCGGCGCGCCGGTCATCACGCTGCCGCGCGAGAAGGACGACACCGACACGGTTTTTGCCGTCAAAGAGGGGCTGCGGCGCGGCTTTGACGATTTTTTGCTGCTGGGCGCAGCCGGCGGCCGGCTGGACCACACAATGGCGAACGTATCGCTGCTTGTCATGCTGGACCGGCTTGAAAAGCGGGCCGTTTTGCTGGACGATTATTCCGATATGCAGATCGTCTCGCGCAAGATCGCGCATATCGATGCCCGCTGCCGCTTCTTTTCTCTGCTGGCTGTGGACGGACCGGCGCGGCATGTTACGATCGAGGATGCAAAATTCCCGCTGCGCGACGCCGAGATCTGCTGCGATTACCAGTACGGCGTCAGCAACGAGGTCCTTCCCGGCAAGACGGCCCGCGTGCAGGTGGGCGAGGGTATTTTGCTGCTGATGCGCATTTTCTCGGAAGCGAAATAAAATAAGGATCTGCCGGCGTTTTCTAACAAACCTACAGGGCCTGCCCGCAAGCTGCGGACAGGCCCTGCTTCTTCTATTCCACACACACAAGCTGGCAGATGCGCTTGGCCGCGCCGGCATAGCCCAGCGCCTGCATCGAGCGGCGCATGTCCGCGCAGCGCGTCTCATCCTGCAGCAGCTGCAGGCTCTGCCGCGCCAGCTCTTTCGGCGTGTCGGCCGTACAGGCCGCGCCATGGCTGACAAAAAACTCCAGATTGTGCGTCTCGCAGCCGCCCACGGCGTTGATGAGCACCATCGGCACGCCCTTGACCGCAGCCTCAGTGACGCTGATGCCGCCGGGCTTGGTAAGAAACACGTCCGCACTGTCAAGCAGACGCGATATATTTTTTACAAAGCCCAGCACATGGATGTTCTTCTTGTGTCCAAAGCGCATGCGCAGCTGGCGGCGGAGCCGTTTGTTGCTGCTGCACACCACGCTCAGCTCGCACGTCTGCGGCATGGCCTTCGCCAGACGCGAAACGATCTCGGCGATCGGGCCGCAGCCCATACTGCCAGACATGATGACAAGATGCCGGTGCGATGGCTCGACGTCAAACACGCGCTTTGCCTGCGCCGCGTCGGTACGGCCTTCAAACATGGCCCGTACCGGGATACCGCAGGGCGCGATCTTCTGCGCGCGGATGCCTGTGCGGGCAAACTCATCTGCGAGCGACGCATCCGGGATAACGCAGATATCAAGCGCCACGCTGCCGCAGCTGGGGCTGGCGGTATAGTCGGTGGCGAGAAAGCAGGTCCGCGCCTGCAGCGGCGCGGCATGCTGGATAAAGCTCAGCATCATCGCCGGGAACAGATGCGTGCAGATCACCGCGCCGTAGCCGCCCTTTTCGATATCCTGCCGCATCCGCTCGCAGCCGCTGCGCAAAATGCGGCATGCGGCGGAGTCCTCGTCGAACGCGGCCGGATGCTCCTCGGCAAAGCGATAGCCCTTGCCGTACAGCTTGGGAAAATGGCGGTAGAAGCGCACGTGCCAGTTGCTGATAAAGCGTGAGACGCGGTCGGACACATAGCCCAGCGCGTCGACGGCGGCGCTCTCGTGTCCCATCGTTTCCAGCTGCGCCGCAAGCGCCTGCGCGCAGGCGTTATGTCCGCCGCCGGTGTTACAGCTCAAAATCAAGACCTTCATGTCGTTTCCTCTCTTTATTTCTCTCTGCGCCGGTACATCCGCACAAGCCGGGGCCGGTTATAGCGCTGGATCAGAATAAACGGCAGATTGCCGAGCGCCGCGTAGACAAGATAAAACACAGCGCCGCCCACGCCGCGCCACAGACGCAGGCAGTAAAGCCCCAGCACGCACAAAAGCGCGTGTACCGTCTCGGCCACGCACGTTTCCTGGATCATGAGAAGAAGGCCAGGCTGATCCGGCAACTTTTCCAGCGATTTTGACGGCATGAGCTTTAGAAAGAGCCTGCTCATATCCGGCACGCGGCTTTGCCAGCGGCTGATGCCAAGCTTTGTATAGACGCGCCCGTTCTTCTCCCATGACAGCGCGCGAAACGGCGCGCGTTCATACGAAAACCACGCTTTCGGCAGCGCCCGTCCCAATAGAAAGCCCATCACTCCGAGCAGCGCGATATACGCCAGACAACGCCAAAATCCCATCTTCTTTCCTACCCTTTCCATTCTTTCGAGTATCATACACAGATCAGGCCGCAAATTCCTGAACGAATTATGAACTTTTCTTTGCCGCGGCAGACCCTTGCCATATCCGCAAAAATACGCTAGAATAGGCCAAAGGCACGAAAGGAGTCGATTCGCTATGCAGCTGGAAACCAAACGCCTCATTTTGCGCCCATGGCTGGAAAGCGACGCGCAGGCGCTTTACCCGCTTGCCAGCGACCCACAGGTCGGCCCAGCTGCGGGTTGGCCTGTACACACGAGCGTGGAAAACAGCCTGGAAATCATCCGCACCGTGCTCTCGAAGCCCGAGACGTACGCTGTGGTACTCAAGCAAACAGGCGCGGTCGTGGGCAGCATTGGAGAATTCTCCTCTGACGCACAGTTTGCCGCAAACGGCGAGCCGGAGCTTGGCTATTGGATCGGCCGGCCATACTGGGGCCGCGGCCTGATTCCAGAGGCGATGCACGCCATGCTTGCGCGCTGCTTCTGCCAGCTCGGCGCGAAGCGCGTCTGGTGTTCACACTTTGACGGCAACGACAAATCGCGCCGCGTACAGGAAAAGTGCGGCTTTTTCTACCATCACACCGAGCACGATACGCGCTGGCTCGCGGCCAGCGGAAGGCAGGTCCTTCACTATGGCTGTATCAGCCGCGCGCAGTTTGAAGCCGGGCGCGGCGACACCGGCGCGCAGCCGTACCGCGTGCTTGTGACGGGCTTTGATCCCTTCGGCGGCGAGGCGGTTAATCCCGCGTTCAAGGCCGTGCAGCTGCTGCCTGAGACAGTCTGCGGCGCGCGGATCTATAAGCGGGAGCTGCCCACCGTCTTTACCCGCGCGGGCCAGACGCTGCGCGCTGCCATAGATGAAACTGCGCCCGATCTTGTGATCTGCGTTGGGCAGGCCGGCGGCGCAAGCGGCCTGCTTCTTGAGCGCGTAGCCGTCAACCTACAGGACGCGCGCATCGCCGACAATGCGGGCAGCCAGCCCTGCGACGTCCCCGTTGTCCCCGGCGGCCCCACGGCCTATTTCACAAAGCTGCCCGTCAAGCGCATTGCGGCCGCGCTGCGCGAAGCCAGCATCCCGGCGCAGCTCTCCTGTTCGGCTGGCTGCTTTGTCTGCAACGACGTGTTCTACACGCTGATGCACCTGATCGCCACAGAGCGTCCCGCGCTCATGGGCGGCTTTGTCCATGTGCCCTATTGTATGGCGCAGGCGGCGCAGAAGCCTGCCGGCACGCCGGCGATGGAGCTGGAGACGATCGCCAAGGGCCTGTCCGTCACGCTCGGTCAGGCAATCCAGGAGCTGGCCGCGAACTGATTTCTTCCCGCGCGGCGCTCCGACAAAAAAATACCGTCTCCGGTCGATGCCGGAGGCGGTATTTTGCATCATTTCGCTAAAATATGGCGCAGCACCCGCTGCGTACAGTCGATAAACCGGACCAGTGCCGGCGAAGCCTCCTGCATCGAGCGCACCGCCACGCCAAGCTCACGCGAGGCGGCCGGCGAGACCGGCCGGATGAGCACCGCCTCCGCCCTGCCCTTGAGCGTCAGCTCTGTCATCATGCTCACGCCAAGCCCGTGCGCTACCATGCTGATGACCGTCTGGTCGTCGACCGCCGTGGGACGGACGTCCGGCGTGACGCCCAGGCGGTTGAAGATGCGCATGATGTCCTTATCAAAGCCCTGCGACGGCATGATGAACTCTTTGCCGTCAAACTCCGTCATCGGAAAGCTGCGCCGCTTGCCGATGGGATAGTACTTTGGCAGAACTGCGTACATTGCGTCGTCCTTGAGGTGGATCCAATCATAGGCGCCCTCTTCCTGCCGGCTGACAAATATCGCATCCATCGAGCCGTTTTCCAGCAGCTCATACGGCCCGTCGACATGATCGGCCATGCGGATGTCCACATCTACATTGGGGCACTCAGCGCGAAACTGTTGGATGATGGCGGGCAGCCAGTGCATGGCGATGCTGGCATAGGCTGAGACGCGCAGCACCTCTGCCCTGCTCGCGCCGGCCTGCGCGATGGCATGGTTGAGGCGCGTATTGGCCTGCAGAAATTCCCGCACAGCCGGTTCGATGCGCCGCCCCTCTGCCGTCAGGCTCACGCCGCTGCGCCCGCGCTCGAGCACAGAAAAGCCGATCTCCTTTTCCAGACTGTTCATCATATGCGTCAGCCCCGACTGCGTATAGCCCAGTACCTCCGCCGCCTTGGTGAAGCTGCCAAGATCCACGGCCATCAGCAGCGCTTCGAGTTTTTTGCTCTCCATGTTCCAATCCCCGCCCCGATATCTTCTTGCCTTTATTTTATCATAAATTGGCCGTCAGTCAACGCCGCAGCGCGGATTTGTTTCTGATTTGCGCGGCAGCGCTTGTCATTTTTTACGGTTTGTGATACGATACAAAGCGAAACCACACAAAACGAAAGAAGGATGGATCGCTATGAACCAAAACGCCTACATTGGACACGAATCTCAGCTGTGCGGCGTAGAAGCGCTGCGGCTGTGCGGCGGCAAGGGCGACGGCATGCGCCTGCTGCAGCTTCGCAACGGCAAGGGTCTGGAGCTGACCGTCAGCGCCGATCGCTGCGCGGATATCGCAAGGCTGCGCTACCGCGGAGAAAATCTCAGCTTCTTTTCCGCCAATGGCTACGTCGCGCCTGCGTATTATGACGATAAGCAGGCCGGCTGGCTCAAGAACTTCACAGCCGGCTTTATGACCACCTGCGGCCTTACGGCGGTGGGCGCGGCCTGCGTCGACGAGGGTCAGCCTCTGGGCCTGCACGGGTCGATCGGCAATACGCCCGCCGAGCGCATCGGCTGGGACATGGACGATAGCGCCATCACCATCAAGGCCGTGATGCGCGAGGCGCAGATCTTCTCCGATAAGCTCTTGATGACGCGCACCATCTCGTGCTCGCGGCAGCGCAACACGTTCACCGTCACAGACCGCGTCGAAAATGTCGGCGGCGAAAGAAGCCCGATGATGATCCTCTATCATATGAATATGGGCTACCCTCTGCTCAGCGAGACGGCGGAGCTGTATATCCCTGCGCAAAGCGTCGTGCCGCGCAACGCGCACGCGGCCGAGGATCTCGACACCTGGCACAAGGTGCTCTCTCCCACGCCCGGCTTTGAGGAGCAGTGCTATTACCACGTGTTCGGCACGAACCCCGGCCTTGCCGCGATCTTCAATCCCGCGCTGGGGTTTGGTCTGAAGATCAGCTTTGACACAGCCAATCTGGACAGCTTCACCGAGTGGAAGATGATGGGCTACAAGGACTATGTGCTGGGCCTTGAGCCGGGCAACTGCACGCCCGACGGCCGGGATGTGCTGCGCAAGGCCGGTAAGCTTAAATTCATTGAGCCAGGCGAGGTCAAGACCTACAGCGTCACGGTATCCATCATCGAATCGCCCGAAGCCTGGGAGGATCTCAAAAAATAACTCGCACGCATGCCCGGAGCGGCCCGTCCGCTCCGGGCTTTCTGCGCCGCCGCACGTATCGGCCTACCCATGCGCCGCCGCTTCCTTAACGCAAATTAACGTGCCAGCGCGCTATAATAGGCGCAGATTGGCCGCGAGGCGGCCATTGTAAGGAGGCATACGATGTTTTTGGTAAATCAGGCGATGGTGGACGTATCGATCGGTACGGCGGCCGTCATCGTTGTGCTTGGCATGCTTGTGGTCTTCCTCGGCCTCATTTTACTGATGCTGGTCACGCAGATCATGGGCAAGATCATGACCGGCCGTAAAAAGAAGCAGGCCGCCGCACCAGCCGCACAGCAGCCGCCCGCAGCCGCAACTGCGCCGGCAAAGCTCGCGCCGGGCAGCGCAGGACAGATCAAGCTCCATGACGTACCCGACCGCACGGCCGCAATGCTGATGGCGATCGTGGCAAATAAAATGGGAAAGCCGCTCAACGAATTGCGGTTCATTTCCATCCGCGAGATCAAAGACTGAGTACGTAAAAAATTGCAAAAATTGACAAAAGAGGCGCGCCGCTTTTCCGGCGCGCCTCCGTTTTTCCATTTTTTAGGCAAGAAACACATCGCGCCCTCAGCCCGGCAGTGAAGGGATCCTCCCGATCGCCCCGCGCGGCTTAACGCTGGCTTAACGGTATTTTGTTCGATTCTTAACGGATCCCAAACAACATGGGAGTATCTAAATTTTTGTGCATATTGTACAGTTTCGCTGTTAATAATCCGCTAAGATTCGTCTCAATGACTTTACCAGGATGAAAAATCATGATACTGTAACTAGGTAATTACGGGCCGCGCCCGAAAAAGAAAGGGAGAGAATTATGGAAAAGAAAAGAAAGCTCAGTCTTCCCGCATGGATCTTTATCGGCATGGTTGCCGGTATCCTCATCGGTCTGCTCTTCACAAAGAATCCGCAGATCACCGAAGACTGGATCAAGCCCATCGGTACGATCTACATCAACCTTCTGAAGTTCCTCGTCGTGCCCGTGGTGCTGTTCTCCATCGCTGACGGCGTCGTCTCGCTCAAAGACCTCAAGCGCGTCGGCAGCGTGGGTCTGAAGACCTTCGTCTATTACATGTTTACCACCGCCCTCGCCGTTGTGATCGGTCTTGTGCTGGTGAACATTTTCAAGGGCGCGTTCCCGACGCTTCCCAGTGCGGAGCTTGGCGCTCTGGAATACGAGGCGAAAGCAGCGCCGTCGGTCATGAGCGTGATCGTGGGCATCTTCCCGGATAACCTCTTTAAGCCGATGGTGAACGCCGACATGCTGCCGGTCATCGTCATCTCTATCTTCCTCGGCGCCGGCGTTCTGGCTGCGGGCGAAAAGGGCCAGCGCATCGCTACCTTCATCAACGACATGAACGAGGTCGTCATGAAGATCATGATGATGATCATCAAGTTTACCCCAGTCGGCGTATTCTGCCTGATGATCAACGTTGTTGCCGTCAACGGCGCTTCGATCGTCGGTACGCTTGCCATCGTCATTGGCGTGGCTTATCTCGGCTATTTGGTGCACGTCATCGTCGTCTACGGCCTTTCCGTCCGCTTCCTGGCCGGTATGAACCCGCTGAAGTTCTTCAAGGGCATCGCCCCCGCTATGATCTGCGCGTTCACCACCACGTCGTCGAACGCCACCTTGCCGCTCAACATCGAGTGCTGCAACAACCTGGGCGCGGAGCCTGAGATCAGCTCGTTCGTTCTGCCGCTCGGCGCAACGATCAATATGGACGGCACAGCCATCTATCAGGCCGTTGCGGCCGTGTTCATCGCCTGCTGCTACGGCATCGATCTTTCCATTGGCGACATGGCAATGATCGTTTTGACTGCGACGCTCGCCTCGATCGGTACCGCAGGCGTCTCCGGCGCGGGCATGATCATGCTGGCCATGGTCCTGACCACCATCGGCATCCCGGTCGAGGGCATCGCCATCATCGCCGGCGTCGACAAGCTGTTCGACATGGGCCGTACCACGCTCAATATCACGGGCGACGCGACCTGCGCGCTGTTCATCTCGAAGCTCGAGCGCAACAAGGCCGCCAGAGCCGCCGCAAAAGCGGGCAAATAATCACATTCAAACAGCACAAAGCAGGCGCAGCGGATGCTGCGCCTGCTTTTTCTTCCGGTCAGTCCCCTTCT
>CAZWKZ010000042.1:0-13329 GCA_964633935.1 uncultured Oscillospiraceae bacterium
AGGACAGCATCTGGACGCTGGAGGTCATAGACGAGGCCCGGCGGCAGAACGGCGTGATATTTTAAGGCAAAAGGCTCTGTACCGAACGGTACAGAGCCTTTTACGCGTTTACGGATTTTGGATGGCATAGTACTGCGCCTGCGCTCGCCAGAGCTGGGCGTAAAGCCCCGCTTCGTCAGAAACGAGCGCGTCGTGCGTGCCGGTTTGGACGATGCGCCCGGCGTCGAAGACCGCGATCTCGTCGCAGAATTTGCACGACGACAGGCGGTGGCTGATGTACACGGCGGTCTTGTCACCCGCGATGGCGTCGAGTTTTTCGTAGATCTCGGCCTCGGCAATGGGATCGAGCGCGGCGGTTGGCTCGTCAAGGATGATAAACGGCGCGTCTATGTAAAGCGCTCTTGCAATGGCAATCTTCTGTGCTTCGCCGCCCGAAACCTCTACGCCCTCGTCGCTTAGATCCTTGTAGAGCACGGTGTCAAGGCCGCCTGGCATGCTGCTCAGCCGGTCATGAAAGCCTGCATTTTTGAGGCAGTCCAGCGCCCGCGCTCGGTCGTAATCCTTCCGGCCTGCCACGTTTTCGCCCAGCGGCAGGGCCAGCAGTCGGAAATCCTGAAACACGACGGAAAAGACACCGATGTAGTCGTTATAGTTATATTTTCGGATGTCGATGCCGTTGAGCAGGATTTCGCCCTCGGTCGGGTCATAGAGCCTACACAGAAGCTTGATGAACGTCGTCTTGCCCGAGCCGTTGCGGCCCACTACGGCCAGGCGGCTGCCGATCTTGAATTTGAGGCTGACATGCCGCAGCGCATATTGCTCGCTTCCAGGGTAACGGAAGGAGACGTCGCGAAATTCGATCTCGTACTGCCGGTCGTTGCGCTTTTCCGTCGTCAGGCTGCCCTTGTACATCTCGTTTGGGATATCGAGAAAGGCAAAGTTGGTCTCAAGAAATTCCGCGTTGATGCGCAGATGACCCAGCGTCTGCAGCAGCGTTGAAACGCCAAGGAACAGCTGCATAATTGCGCTGACATACTGCGTTACCGTGCCTACGCCGAATGCGCCGGCCCAGGATTTGAGACATACGAACAGATACACCACGCCCGTCAGCACAACGGAGAGCATCTGCGCCGCGGTGTGCCACAGGCCCATCGGTCCTTTGGCCCACTGGGCGATCTGCGAATCCGGGGCGAAGCTATTATGGCGCGTCAACAGAACAGCGCCGACATTTTCCTGCTGCAGATACATGCGCCGGTCGAGCGAAGTTTTCTGCCATTCTGAATCGTAGCCGTAGACGTTGAAGACTCGGTTGCTGAAGCGCGCCAAAGGCGCGTAACGCGTCTGATACGCCTGCCCCTTGTTGGTGCACAGGGACGAGAAGATGGCAATGCCCAGCATCATCGCGCAGATCGCGGCGATGCACAGCGGATGATTGAGGATAGCCGACAGCGCGCCCGGCCGCGTCGCATTGTTTAGGAATAGGCTGACGGTAAGGCCGACGCCGCCCGCAATCCGGAGAACGGATGTGATAAGCGGCGTAACGCCGCGATAGGCTTCATGAAGGCCCCAGCCGCCCCAAACCTTATTCTGCTTTAGCTGGAAATACAGGTCGTATGTCTGCTGCCGTTCGGCGGCGGCAAGATCAAGCGAGAGATACTTCTGAAGATAAAGCTCGTTTTCATACCAGTCGGCGCAATCTGCGGCATAGCGCTGCCAGCGGTCCAGCGCGCCGTTTGCCAGCGCCAACACCGCCGCAGAACCAAGCTGCCAGAGCACAAGCTGTACAAGCCGCTGTGGCTCACGCGCGCCGGCCAGTTCGTCGATGATGCGCGCCGAGAGATAGATGGTTACATACGGACTGAGCGCGGCCAGCGCCGCCGCCAGCACACGGGAAATAAGCTCTGCCGGGCTTTTCTTCCAAAAAATGCGCCAGGCGCGCAGCGTCCGCTTCCAGGCCAACCCGACGGGCAGGCGGTTTTCCTTATGCGTCAACTTGCGTGCCTCCTTCCTGATAATATTGACTTTGCACATGGAACAGCTCGGCGTATCCGCGGCGCTGCGCAAGCAGCTGCTCGTGCGTGCCCTCTTCTTTGATGCGCCCGTTTTCCAGGAACACGATCCGGTCGCAGAAGCGAGTCGAGGCCAGCCGGTGTGAAATGAAAATTGAGGTTTTGCCTGCGCTCATCTCGCTGTATTTCATGTAGTTATCATGTTCCGCAATGGGGTCGAGCGCGGCAGTCGGTTCGTCAAGCGCTAGGATTGGTCCGTTTTTGTAAAGCGCGCGCGCAATCATCAGCCGCTGCAATTGGCCGCCTGAAAGCTCCACGCCGTCTTCATATAACCGACGGCCCAGATGAGTCTCGATGCCCTGCGGCAGCGCCTGAACGGTATCCAGAAGCCCTGCCTGGGTCAGACATATGCCGACGCGATCAAGGTCGATCCCGTCCACTCGCTGCGCCACGTTTACGGCGATGCTTTCTTCCAGCACGGAGAAGTCCTGAAATACGGAGGAAAACAACGCATAATAGTCGCGGCGGTTGAACTGACGGATATCTGTGCCGTTGAGCAGCACGCGGCCCTGCGTAGGGTCGAGAAAGCCGCACAGCAGCTTGACAAGGGTTGTTTTGCCCGCGCCGTTCAGGCCCACGACGGCGAGCTTTTCTCCGGGATGAATGGTAAGGTCGACGTCGTGCAGCGTATCGCTTTCGGCCTCAGGATAGCGGAACGACACATGCTCCAGCCGAAGCTCGCACGCGCAGGCGTCCTCTTTTGCCAGCGGCGTTCCGCCGCTAAGCAAAAAAGGCTCCGGATAGTTTAAAAATTCTCGCACGTCGGAAAGCTCCAGGCTCTGCCGGTGCAGCTCGCTACATTTGTCGCAGATGCCCGCGACCCACTGCGTAAAGCCGCCTACGGCTGTGAAATACAGAAGAAACTGCGAAGCCGGCAAAGCGCGCGTCAGGCACAGATGGATCAGATACGCGTAAGATGCGCCGTTGCGCAGCAGATTCAACAGCAGCTCGGCCACGTTCGACCACAGGTATGCGCGCTCGCGCCTGGCGACAAACGACTCGTACAGCCGTATTGCACTGCGCCACATGTCTTCCAGCCAGCCCCGCAGGCCGAAGATATGGATGTCCTTGGCGTATTCGCGCTGGATGGATGTTTGACGGATATAGGTCAGCTTTTTCTCATATTCGGCCTTTTCGTCACGGTGACGAAATTCCCACTGGCTGATGCGGCGGGTCAGAAAAAAGCCCGCGACGCTGGTGAGTATGACGAGGAGGAGCAGCGGTAGAGGAAGCTCGGCAAGCAGCGTTAAATAGACTGCGAAGCCAATGAGATTTGTCAGCAGCTCCGTGAGCGCCGTCCAAACGGCCTCCGTCGGCGCGGCGTTCGACGAGGTTGCGCTGATCGCCCTTTGCCGCAAGCGGAGAAAATCCGCGTTGTACAGATTCGGGTACGAGGTTCCGGTGAGTTTGGCGTTGAGTTGCCGGATAATATCGCTTCGCACCGCGATCCGGCCGAAGATTTTATTTGTGTCAAGATAGCCTCCGAGTCCTGCGAGCAGCAGAAGCATCCCGGAGAACAATGCCACAGTGCCCAGCAGTTCTGACAGCGGCGCGGCCGTTTCAATCTTTTCCAGCAACATCGGCGCAACCAGCAGCTCTACCACTGCCCGTCCAGCCGAGACCAGCGCAAGCGCGAGCGTAACGGCGATTACGCTTTTACGGGCGCGCCAAGCGGTTTGCAGCATAAAGGCTATGTTCTGCCAGGCCCTGTAGGCCGGTTTTTTTGCTTTATTCAATGCGATCACCTCTTGCGCATAGGATAGCACAAAAATCGTCCCCCGGGGGATTTGGGGGACGAATCGTTCTAATCGGGGGACGAATTGCAAAAGCGGGCGGTTTCTTGTTCCTCTTTGCCTGTGGTTTTTGCTTTTAGCAGACTTACGACGAACCGCCGGAAGCAGCCGGAACGAACAAATTTCAAAAAGAGCGGCAGAAAGACAGGAAGTCCAAGACAACCCTTACGCCTGCGGCAGCAAAATCTCAGTGGTAAACGCGCCGTCTTCGCTATTGCGGCTCAAATATCCGCCAAGCCGCTTAACAATGGTGTCGATGCGCACAAGGCCGAAGCCATGTCCGTCTGCCTTGGTGCTTTTGAAGCGCCCGGCAGATTTTGTAAGCTTTTTGCCGGCGGTAAAATTGGTGAAGGAGATATACAGCTGCGTGTTTTTCATGTCCATATACACGCGGATCATCCGCTGCGGCGCAGGGAGGGCGAGATTAGCCTCGATGGCGTTGTCAAAGAGGTTGCCGAGAATGCAGCACAGATCTAGCTCAGACATGCTGAGCCGGACCGGAACATGCGCGTCCACGTGCACGTCGATCTGCTTCGAGCGGGCGAGCGAAATTTTGCTGTTAAAAATGGCGTCGGCCATGGCGTTTCCGGTCTTGACGACGGTGTCGACGGTGGCAAGATCGGTCTCAAGCTCGTCTAAGTATGCGCGCAGCGCGTCCAGATCGCCGTTTGCCGCCAGCACCTTCATCAGCTGGATGTGGTTGCGGTAATCGTGCCGCCAGCCGCGGATCTGGCGGTACATGTTTTCTACCTCCTGATAGTGCGTCTGGATCAGCTCGCGCTGATAGGCAGCGATGCGCTTGTCGATTTGCTGCTCAAAAAAAGACATGGCCGACCTCCTATGTATGCTGGATGATGGCGCGGTTGAGCGGCTCATACGCCCCGCGCGGCAGCGGCAGCGTCTCGCCGGTGGAAAGAACCGTCTCCACCTTCGTCACCCGCCTGACAAAATCGAGATTTACGATCAAAGACCTGCCTGCGCGGAAAAACCGGCCGTCGAGCGCCTTTTCAAACTCGGCCAGCGTGCGCTTGATGGTATACTCGCGTTTGGCATGCACGGTGACATAGTTCTGCCGCACGTCAAGGTAGCGCACCTCGCGCAGCGGCACGCGCACCAGCTCGCCCGGCAACTCCAGATCGAGAACGCGCTCGGCTTGCTTGCGTTTTTCCAGCGCGCGGTCAAGAACTGCGCAGAGCTTGTCCTGCTTCACGGGCTTCATCAGATAGTGCAGCGCCGCCACGTCGTAGCCATCGGCGATGTAATCGCTGTAACCGGTGATAAAGACGATCTGCACTGAGTCGTTCTCCTGCCGGACACGCCGGGCAAGCGCCACACCGTCCATCGCACCCATCTCGATATCCAGAAGCAGGATGTCGAAGGTCTTATCCTCGGCATAGCAGAACAAAAATTGTTCGGCTGAGGAAAATACCTGCGTCTGGACGCGGAGCTGCCGCGCCGCCGCCCAGCTGCTGAGGATCGTTTGTGTAAACGCGGCGTCCTGCGCGCTGTCGTCGCAGATTGCGACCCGGTAGGCCATAGGCGCCTCCTTTCGAAAAAATCAGCTTCTGGTGTTGCGGAAGCAGAAGGTGACGGCGAAATAAGCCGCCAAATACAGCGCGATCGTCGCGCCTGCAGAGCAGCCAAGATAATACGCGCTCACAAGTCCGGCCACCGAGCAGCCCAGCGCGCCCAGCACCGAGTACAGGTGATACTCGCGCACGTTGCGCGCGATGTTGCGCGACGACGCGGCCGGCAGCACCAGCAAAGAGTTGATGACCATCAATCCCACCCAGCTCATGGCCAGCGTGACCACCACCGCGACGCAGACGGTAAAAATGGTTTCGGTCCTTGCCGTGGCGATGCTGCGCGACGCGGCCAGCTGCGGGTGGACGGCGGTCAAAATCAGCCGGTTTGAGGTCAAGACCCAGAGAAGCGCCACCGCAGCGAGCACCAGCGCCATCAGGCCGATCTCGCCCGGCGTGACGGAGAGAATGTCGCCGATGAGGTAGCGGTTGAATTTTGTGAAGCTGCCGCCGCCGAGCGTGGCGATGAAAATGCCCAGCGCCACGGCCGTGGAGGAAAAGACGCCGATGATGGTATCGGCCGACTGGCTCGACCGGCTGCGCACAAAGCAGAACAGCAGCGCGAACACCGCCGCCAGCGCCACGGCGAAATAGATCGGCTGCATCACGCCGCAAAGGACTCCGATGGCGATGCCGGTAAAGCCGGAGTGACCCAGCGCGTCGGAAAAAAAGCTCATCCTGCCCGTGACGATCATCGTCGACAGAACGCCGAACAGCGGTGCCATGATGAGTACGGCCAGAAGCGCGTTTCGCATGAAGCTCATGCTGAAAAATTCTCCGCCGATGGCCTCGCAGATGGCATACCAGATACTCATGCTTCGCCGCCTCCCGTCATGTGAAATGCTTTGGCAAACTCGTCGGAGTTCAAAACGTCTAAAGGCGTGCCCTTGCGCAAGATCGTGCTCTGCAGCAGCACAACCTGGTCCACGTGCGCCTCGAGCGTGGAAAAGTCGTGCGTCGTCATTAAAATCGACAGATCGTATTTGCTGCGGATCTCGTCGAGCATGTCCATAAGCAGCTCCATGCCCTCGACGTCCACGCCAGAGAGCGGCTCGTCCAAAATCAGCATATTCGGCATCGGCTCGAGCGCCAGCGCCAGCAGCACCCGCTGCAGCTCGCCGCCCGAGAGCGTGCCGACGCGCTTGTCGATGAGCGCTTCTGCATGTACGCGCGTGAGACATTCCGTGATCTTCGCGCGCATCTGCTTCGTCGGCGGCAGAAACGCCGGACGCTTATAGATGCAGCAGGTGAAAAGATCCAGCACGCTCACGGGGTCGGCCCGGTCAAAGGCCGGGCTTTGCGGCACATAGCCGATGCGCAGCTTTTGCTTGCGCCCGCCGGTGTGGAAGACGATCGAGCCTTCGTATTCGCGCTGGCCCAAAATCGCGCGGATCAGCGTGGATTTGCCCGCGCCGTTCGGCCCGATGAGCGCGACCAGCTGCCCGCAGTGCATGTGCAGGTTGATATTGTCCAGGATCGTCTCGCCGCCGATCTTGACGGTGAGATTTTCGATCTTCAGACAGCACGCGTCGCCGCAGCCGCCGCCGTGCAGATGTTTGCAGTCGTTCATCCAAGCGCCTCCCGGATCGTATCGATGTTGTGGCGGATCGCGGCCAACGCGCCGCTCTGCATGCCCATGTCCAGCGTGTAAATCTCCGCGCCCGTCTCGCGCGAGACGATCCCGGCCGCGTCTGCCGTGCCGTTTATCTCGGTAAAGATAACGGGGATATTGTGCTCGCGTACGAGCGTTACAATCCCGACCAGCTCTGCAGCCGAAGGCTCGCTGCCGGCCTCGATCTCCATCGAGGCCGCGATCGTAAGATCGAACGCGGCGGCAAAGTAGGAAAAGCCGTCGTGGAACGTCACCAGTTCCCGGCACGAAAGCGCGGACAGCGCCTGTTGGCCGTAGGCCTTGAGCGCGTCGAGCTGGTCGCAGAAGGCGGCCTCGTTCTGTGTGATCGTATCCGCGTGTTCCGGCCAGCGGCCGCGCAGCGCCTCGGCCGCGTTGTGCGTCATGATGACGAGGTTGTCCGGATCGAGCCAGATGTGCGGGTCAAGCTCGTGGTCGTGGCCGTCCTGCCCGTCATGCTCGTCCTCGTCCAGCGCATGCACGTCTACGCCGTCTGCGATCTCGATCACGTCCCGGCCGTAGAGCGCGTCGGCCATAAACGCTTCCAGGCCGCAGCCAGACAGCAGCACCAGACTGCTCTGCTGCACGGCCTGCATCTGCCGCACCGAGAGCGAGTAGTCGTGCAGGCACGAGACCGACTCGGCAATGAGCGTGTCCACCGTGAGGCCGGTGCTTTCCACCAGCGCCCCGGCGATCTCCGCCACCGGCGCGGTCGTGGCCAAAATAACGGCTGTGCTTGTCTTCGCGCCGGCCGCGCAGCCGGCCAGCATAGCCAGTATCAGCAATAAAATTCCTATGCGCAGTTTTTTCACGCCGATTTCTCCTTAAATTGAATTCCTATATTTTATTATATAAAGTGTGTCAAGCGTGATACGCAGGCGGCGGAGTTTATTTTGCTGTATGCGTGATCGCCGCGCCTGAGACCCTGCCGTTGCCGCCCCTGAGGACCGGCAGAGGCAGGCTTTCAAAAAACGCGGCAGGAGACAAAAAAGCAAAGCGCGCCGGCGCGGAAGATCCCGAATAACCTTCCTCATTTTGCAAAAGCTACCACGAAAGCAAAAAAGGAGGCTGTCTCTATGGATTTCATGAACACCAACACCTGTCAGAATCTGGCCCGCAGCTTTGCCGGCGAATCGCAGGCCAGAAACCGCTACACCATCTACGCCGAGCAGGCGCGCAAGGAATCGCAGGAATATCTTGCGCGTATCTTTGAAAAGACCGCCGACAACGAGCTTGCGCACGCGCGGGAATTTTTAGAGAAGCTGCAAAAATACGGCAGCCAGCCGATCGAAAACATCGATATTTCAGCCGGCTACCCGTATTCGCTCGGTGTGACGATGGAAAATCTGCTGGAAGCGGCGAAGGGCGAGGATGACGAGGCCCAGCAGGCCTATCCGGCCTTTGCTGCCGAGGCCCGGCGCGAGGGCTTTACCGATGTGGCCGTTTTGTGGGAAAACATCGCGCGCATCGAGGCGGTGCACCGCGACGTCTTCATGCAGGCGTACAACGAGCTGCAGACGCAGAGTCTGTACAAAAAGGAACAGCCCGTCGTCTGGCGCTGCATGAACTGCGGCTATGTGACACTGGCAAACGAGCCGTGGAGCGTCTGCCCCGTGTGCAGCAAGGACCGCGGCTGGGTCGAGGGGCATCTGCAGGAAAAGAAGCTGCCGTCGGCGTAACGCCGACGGCCTTGGACCGCCGTCAGCTCAGCTGGACGTATTCCGACGAGACAAAGCCGTAGAGGCCGTTATATTCGACCGAGTACCAGCCGTTATATTCGCCCAGGACCTGCAGGCTTGCGCCGTTGGGGATCTGCGCGAAAATATTTGCGTCCGTGCTGGGCAGGCCGCGCAGATTGAGCGCGCCGGAGCTTAAGCTCACCACGCCCGTGCGCGCCGGCTGAGGCGTCAAAAACGGGCCGCCGAAATACTCGGTCACGGACTGCGAGAGCGCTGCGGCGATCGCGTCAAGGTTGCCGGTCAGCCAGTTTGCGTCCTCCACGTTGTCGTGATAGCCAAGCTCTGCCAGTACGCTCGGCGCGTTCGTCTGGCGAACCTCGCCGATGACGGTGGTGCTCAGCGCGCGCACGCGCGCCGGATCGGGATAGATCGGGCGCAGATTGTCGACGATGATATTCGCCATCCGCAGCCCATCCTCGCTCGTGGGGTAGTAGTAGATATCCACGCCGCGCTGCCGCCCGGCCAGAGACTCGGGCGAGGCGTTGGAGTGCAGCGCCAGATGGAAGTCGTAGTTTCCCGCGTTCGACTGCCGGATGGAGGCCGAGGCGCTTCCTTCCGGGTCGTTGCGCGTGACGTTGATGCCGCTCGCGTGCAGATACGGCTCCATCCGGTCGGCCAGCTCGTTCATCCAAAGCTCTTCG
The DNA here is from genome assembly GCA_964633935.1 of uncultured Oscillospiraceae bacterium. Lineage (GTDB taxonomy): Bacteria > Bacillota > Clostridia > Oscillospirales > Oscillospiraceae > CAG-170. The sequence goes on from CAZWKZ010000042.1 coordinate 9,456, forward strand.
TTGCCGGTCGTGATGTAGGGGTTGTATTCCTGGGTCGAGGGACTCAAAAACAAAAAGGGCATACGCATACCGCCTTTCGCTGGATTTTTGCCATCCTATGCCGCGCGCGGCGCGGCTGCGCCTGTCCGCATTTATTTTGTTGACAAAATAAAAGGGCAGGCCAATAATAGGCATGAGAGCATGCGCCTGCGGGCGCGGCTGCAAAAACGCGGAAAAGGGGTAGGAATATGGCAGCTTTTCTGGCAGGCTTTGCCCGGGTGGACGTCACGCCGCCGCTGGGCATTGAAATTTCCGGATATTTTATCGACCGCTTCGCGTCCGGCGTACTCGACGCGCTCGAGGCAAGCGCCGTGGCCGTGGCCTGCGGCGGCAGCCGGGCGGTCGTCATCGGCCTGGACAATCTGATGATCGATCAGACGCAGATGGACGTCTATCGCCGCGCCATCGCGCAGAAGACGGGTCTAGCGTATGAGGCGGTGTTCATCTGCTGCTCGCATACGCACACCGGCCCGCTGGTCGGTCCAGATCCGCTCGACGCGCGCCGGCAGGGCGAGGCGCAGTACGGCGAATATCTCGGCCGCAGGCTGTGCGACTGCGCTGCGCTGGCGCTGGACGATCTGCAGCCGGCCAAGCTCGGCTGGGCGGTGGGCACGGCTCCGCGCATCTCGTTTATCCGCCGCTTCCGCATGAAGGACGGCTCGATCCGCACCAATCCCGGCGTCAACAACCCCGACGTGCTCGCGCCCATCGGCGATGTGGACGAGCGGGTGAACGTGCTGCGCTTTGTGCGCCAGACGGGACCCGAGATCATCGTGGCAAACTTCGGCGTACATCCCGACGTGATCGGCGGCGACAAGCTTTCCGCCGACTATCCGGGCTTTTTCCGCCGCGCGGTGGAAAAAGCGCTGGATGATGTGCGCTGTGTGTTCCTGAACGGCGCCGAGGGCGATGTGAACCACGTGAACGTCTTTCCGCGCCCGGGCGAGGAGAATGGCCTTGCGCGCGACTTTGACGACGTCGACCGCGGCTACGCCCACGCCCGGCACATGGGCCTGGTGCTGGCCGGAGCGGTGCTTCAGGTATATGAGAAGGTGCATTTCACCGAGCCGGATTGCGTCAAATTCAAGCAGATCGTGATGCGCGCGCCGTCAAACATGCCGACGGCGGACGAGCTGGAGCGGGCGGAGCAGATCGTCCGCCTGCATGAAGCCGGGCGCGACGCGGATCTGCCGTATGAGGGCATGGAGCTGACCACAGCCGTGGCTGAGGCGCTGCGGATGCAGCAGCTCAAAAACGGCCCGGCGTCGTTCGGCCTCTATCTCGGCGCGCTGCAGCTGGGCGAGGTGGCGCTGCTCGCCATCCCCGGCGAACCGTTTACCGGCATCGGCCGCGGGATCAAGGACGGCTCGCCGTTTGCGCTCACGCTGCCGTGCAGCCTCGCCAACGGCGCAGAGGGGTATTATCCCATGCGTGAGGCGTATGACGAGGGCGGCTACGAGGCGAGAAGCTCCATCTTCAAAGCCGGCGTCGCTGAACGCATCATTGCGGCGGGCACAGAGCTGCTGCAAACGCTAAAAAACGCATAATGAAAAGCAAAATCCCGGGCAATGCCATTTGGCATTGCCCGGGCGTTTTGTGCAGTTACTTTTTGAGCGCGAGAGCCTTTTTGGCCTTCTCGACGATACCGGCGGCGTTCACGCCGTAGGCGTCGAGGACGGCCGGCGCCTTGCCGCTGCGGCCAAATTCGTCGTTCACGCCGTGGCGCACGACGGGCACGGGGTATTCTTCTGCCAGCAGCTCTGCCACCGCCGCGCCGAGACCGCCGAGAATATTGGCCTCTTCGGTGGTGACGATCGCACCGGTCTCTTTCGCGGCCTTGAGCACCAGCTCGCGGTCAATGGGCTTGATCGTATGCATATCGATGACGCGCGCGCTGATGCCATCCGCCGCGAGCGTATCTGCCGCAGCCAGCGCCATCTGCACGTTCATGCCGACGGCGATGATCGTGACGTCGGAGCCGTCTTTCAGCACCGCGCCCTTGCCGATCTGGAACTGGTAGCCGGGGATGGCGTCGGTGACAGTCTCGACCGCGAGCCGGCCGAGACGCATATACGCCGGGCCTTCAAAATTGACCAGCGCCTCGACGGCCAGACGCATCTCATTGCCGTCGCACGGGCAAAGGACCGTCATGCCGGGGATGGCGCGCATGATGGCAAAGTCTTCGATGCACTGGTGCGTCGCGCCGTCCTCGCCGACGGACAGGCCGCCGTGGCTGCCGATGACCTTGACGTTCAGCTTCGGATAGCAGACGGTGTTGCGCACCTGCTCCCAGGCGCGGCCGGCGGCGAACATGGCGAAGGTGTTGACGAACGGCTTGTAGCCGCACAGCGACATGCCGGCGGCAACGCCGACCATGTTGGATTCGGCGATGCCCATGTCGAAGAAGCGGTCGGGCGCGGCCTCTTTAAAGAACTTGGACATGGTAGCGCCTGCAAGGTCCGCGTCAAAGCAGACAAGCTCGGGGTATTTGCTGGCCAGCGCAGCCAGCGCGCGGCCATATGCTTCACGAGTTGCAATCTTTTCCGCCATTTTTTAACCCTCCAGTTCCTTGATCTGCGCTTCCAGCTCGGCCTTGGCCTGCGCAAACTGCTCGTCGTTGGGCGCTTTGCCATGCCAGCCGGCGTTGTTTTCCATGAAGCTCACGCCCTTGCCCTTGACAGTCTTGGCCAAGATGACGGTGGGCTGGCCCTTGGTTTCGGCGGCCTCTTGATAGGCCGCTTCGATCTGGTCAAAATCATGGCCGTCGATCTTGATGACGTGGCAGCCGAAGGCCTCGAACTTCTTGTCCAGCGGCTCGGTGGGCATGACGTCCTTGGTCGCGCCGTCGATCTGCAGGCCGTTGACGTCGACGCAGGCGCACAGGTTATCGAGCTGGTATTTTGCAGCCGACATGAACGCCTCCCATACCTGGCCCTCGGCCAGCTCGCCGTCGCCCAGAATGGCGTAGACGCGGTAGTCCTTGCCGGACTGCTTGCCCGCCAGGGCCATGCCGACGGCGACCGAGATACCCTGTCCCAGAGAGCCGGTGGACATGTCCACGCCGGGGTTATACTTCATTTCCACGTGGCCGGACATGTGTCCGTCGATGCGGCGGAACATCTTGAGATTTTCCACCGGGAAGAAGCCGCGCAGCGCCAGCACCGGATAAACGGCGGGCGAGCAGTGCCCCTTGGACATGACGAAGCGGTCACGGTCGGGATTTTTGGGGTCGGCGGGGTCGATACGCATCACGCCGTTATACAGCGCCGTGAGCACGTCCATACACGAGAGCGAGCCGCCCGGGTGGCCGGAGGCCGCGTCATGGACCATCTGCACGCCCAAAAGGCGCGCCTTGGCAGCCGCGATCTGCAGCTGCTGCTTCTTACAAGTTTCCATACGAATTCCCTTCCTTTGCTCAGTTTGGCCTGGGGGCCTGCGATGATGTTGGGTCGCGCCGCATCAGGCCCGGAATCTTATTGCATTGTGTTGGATTTCTGCACCTATCATACAGCATGCACGCGCGTTTTTCCAGTGGTATTTCAAAAAATCCGGGAAATTCCGCGCGTCAGTTTTTCAAGCTCTGCATGGGCGCCGGAATACGCCCGCCGCGCGCGATAAAACCGGCCGAGGATTCAGGATGCACCGGCATGATGGGGGCCGAGCCGAGCAGGCCGCCGAATTCCACGCGCTCACCCACGCCCTTGCCCGGTACGGGGATCAGGCGCACGGCGGTGGTCTTGGAATTGACCATGCCGATGGCGGCCTCGTCGGCAATGATGGCGGAGATCGTCTCCGATGGCGTATCGCCGGGCACGGCGATCATGTCAAGGCCCAC
>CAZWKZ010000043.1:0-13279 GCA_964633935.1 uncultured Oscillospiraceae bacterium
CACGCAAATGAAACGATCAAAACAAACCTTTTATCTGCTGATCGCGCCGGCGCTGGCGGTGCTTTTGCAGCGGGGGCTGAGGGGCAGTACGCCGCTGCGCCGCTGGGGCAGGCCGGAGGATATTGCTAATACCGCGCTGTTTCTGGCCAGCGACGAGGCCAGCTATCTCAACGGCGCGATTATCGTGGCTGACGGTGGCATCACGGTATCCTGAAAGAAAAGGCGGCTGCGGAGGATAGCGGCGCATGATGCGCGATCAGCTGGAAAGCGGAAATCGGGCGGCCGTCATACAGGGTAATAAAAAAGACGGGCAAGAAGCGATTGCTTTTTGCCCGTCTTTTTACCATTGCTGTTTGCCCGATAAGTGGGAATTTGCCCGTCGATCGGTCGATTTACAGAAAAGAGATCATATCCATAATTCCATTTCTCCGGAATCACAAAAGCCAAACTTTTCATGCAAACAAAACGGAACGTCCTCCTTCATGATTGCATCGCTGCTCGCAATAACACGATCGTTTTCGCACGCCAACCTCCTTGCGGGGGGGGATCTAACAAATGGGCTGCAATTTGCGCGCGGGTTATGCGCGGCCGCGCAGATAGTCCAGAATCTCGGCGGCGTTGGTGTCGGGCTTGACCTTGGGCATGATCTTTTCGATCTTCCCGGCCTCGTCGATGATAAACGTAGTGCGCACCACGCCCATGCTCACTTTGCCGTAGTTCTTCTTTTCCTGCCAGACGCCATAGCTTTCGATGGCGGCGCGCTCTGGATCGGACAACAGTATGAACGGCAGCGCATACTTTTCTGCAAAGCGCTGGTGCGAGGCGACCGAGTCCTTGCTGACGCCGATGACGACGGCATCCATGGTCTTGAAATCGGCATAGGCGGCGGCAAAGGCGCATGCCTGGCGTGTGCAGCCGGGGGTGTTGTCCTTGGGGTAGAAATAGAGTACGACGGGTCTGCCTGCAAAATCTGAAAGCGAGACGAGCTTGCCGTTTTTATCAGGCAGGGTAAAGCTGGGCGCTTTTGTTCCAATTTCTAGCATAGTGTGCTCCTCCTTTACAACAGGTCCACGGGCGCGCATGGCGCGTCCATGGCGTTATGCTTTTGCGGCTTTTGCCGCCAGCTGATAGAACGCCACGGCGCTGGCGGCGGCGACATTGAGCGAGTCCACGCCGTGCGACATGGGGATCTTGACCGTATAGTCACAGGCGGCGATGGTGCGCGCGGCCAGACCGTCGCCCTCGGTTCCAAGGACGATGGCGAGCTTATCCGTGTGCATCAGGCGGGGGTCCTCGATCGTGACGGCGTCGGCGCACAGCGCCATTGCGGCCGTCTGGAAGCCGAGCGCGCGCAGCCTGGCAAGCCCCAGGTGCGGCCAGTCGGCCGGTTCCTCGCCGAGATAGGCCCACGGGATCTGGAAGACCGTGCCCATACTCACGCGCACGGCGCGGCGGTAGAGGGGATCGCAGCATGCGGGCGTGAGCAGTACTGCGTCCATGCCCAGCGCGGCCGCCGAGCGGAAGATCGCGCCGAGGTTGGTTGGGTTCATGATATCCTCGAGCACGGCGATGCGGCGCGCAGTCCGGCAGATCTCCTCAGCCGCCGGCAGCGGCCTGCGGCGCATGGCGCACAGCACGCCGCGCGTGAGCTGAAAGCCGGTGAGCTGTGTAAGCACCGGCAGCTCCGCTGTAAATATAGGGATGCTGCCGCAGCGTGCAACGACCTGCTTCGCCTGGCCTTCTATGTGTTTGCGCTCCATAAGCATGGATACCGGCTCATAGCCGGCGTCCAGCGCGCGCAGAATGACGTTTGGGCTTTCGGCAATGAACAGGCCCGCGCCAGGCTCACAGCAGTGAAGAAGCTCGCGCTCGGTCAGGCGGGCGAACGCGTCCAGCTCGGGCGCGGAAAAGTCGGTGATCTCGATGACGTTCGGCATAGCGCGGCCTCCTTCAAGTAAGGCTATTATATGGTATCCCTGCGGCAGTGTCAAACAAAACAAACGGCGCGGTCATGGGCGTCCTCCTCCCATTTCCGCGCCTTTCGCCGGTTGTAGGCTTTTGCGTTTTCGATTTTGCGGCTGACCGGGCAAACGCCGTTCCAGCTGCCGCGCCGCTGCGCGCTGATCTCGCGCTGCTTTTTCTTGGAAAGCTTCTCAAACGGGATGAATTTTTCCATGTGCTTGCTCCTTTCAGCGAGGTATCAGCATCATAACAGACGTGCGCCGCTTTGTCAACTGCACGCCGGCCGTGTCGGGCTGAGGTGGAAAAGCGGAAAAATAATGCTTGCATTCTTTTTCGCGGTGTGCTATTATAATCGGGCTGAAAAGAGCATATCCGGGTGTGGCGAAGTTTGGTATCGCGCTTGAATGGGGTTCAAGAGGCCGCTGGTTCGAATCCAGTCACTCGGACCAAAAAGCTGCCGGTTTTGGTGAAAAATCACTGGAACCGGCAGCTTTTTATTTTACTCACCGAGTTTTGCGGAGATATGCATTGCGATATTTACAAAACGGTGAACATCGGTTATAATAAAATGTCAAATTGTGTACAAGTTGTGGAAAGTGTATCGAATCGGTGGCGGAAACGCGCCGGTTTGGAAGAAAGGAGCCATCGATGGACGGCTTTGACTTCAAAAAACTCAATCATGAGGTCGACGATCTTCTGGCCGACGTCAAGGACCTGCTAGGCGGCGGGGAGCCGGCGGAGCCGGACGGATCCGTTCTGCCGGCCGAGACGCCTGACGGGCTGCCGCAGCAGGACGAGGGCGTCAAGAGCGCGGAGGATATCCACATCGATTATGAGAAATTCTACGGCGAGACGCCCGGCGATGCCGAGACGCCCGGCGAAGAAGCGCTGAGCGAGGAGGATGTGATCTTCCAGCCGCTGACGGCCTACGAGCAGTCGAAGATTGCCTATCAGACGGCCAAGCGCGCCGAATATGAGCGTGCGCGCGAGCAGGAGCGGCTGCAGCGTGAGCGTGAGCGGCTGGCGCGCGAGCAAGAGGAGGAGCGCATCATGCACCGCATGGAATCTGAGCGAAAGCGCAGCCGCGGCCGGAAGCGCCCGCCCATGGACGAGAAGGCGTATTCCGAGTGGCTTTATGAGCAGGGCGACGGCGAGATCACGCGCGCGCAGCGCGAGGCGGCGGCGCGCTTTGCCGCGCAGGAGGGCGGCGGCCGGCCTAAGCGCCAGAGGCGGCGCCTGGGCGCGGGGTGGAAGATCCTGATTGTCCTGCTGGCGCTGCTGATAGCTGCGGGCGCCGGCGTGCATTTTGTGTGGGCGAAGCAGCCCATGTCGGAACGCGGGCTTGGCGCGCGAAAAGAGGGCTGCTCCACGATTTTGATCGCTGGCACTGACAAGGGCGGCTACCGGACGGATACCATGATGCTGCTGTCGGTCGACCGTTCCAAGGGCAGTCTCAGCCTGGTTTCCATCCCGCGCGACACGCTTGTCTACTGTGAATATTCGGTGCCGAAGATCAACTCCGCCTACGGCTTTGCCGGCGGCGGCGAGGCGGGGATGCAGGAGCTTCTCAAGCGCGTGGGCGAGATCATCGGCTTTGAGCCGGACGGCTATGTGGTGCTGGATCTGGAGGGATTTGAGCAGCTGGTCGATCTGATGGGCGGGGTCACGTTCGACGTGCCGATGGATATGCACTACTCCGATCCTTCGCAGGATCTGTATATCGATCTTTCCGCGGGCGAGCAGACGCTGGATGGCGCCGCCGCTATGCAGTTGGTACGCTTCCGCTCGGGCTACGCCACGGCGGATCTTGGCAGAGTCAGCGTGCAGCGAGAATTTGTCTCGGCGGCGCTGGAGCAGTGGCTGTCGGTCAAAAACGTATTCAAGGTCCCGGCGGCGCTCAAGCTATTGATGCAGGCGACGCAGAGCAATCTCTCATCCGCCAATTATATCTGGCTGGCCGAGGCCGCGCTTGTGTGCGACCGCACAAACATCCAGACAAGGACGCTGCCCGGCGCGGCGGCAACCATTGCGGGCGGGTCATACTATGTCCTCGATGCGGTGGGCGTGGCAGAGACGGTCAACGAATGCTGCAATCCCTATGAACAAGGAGTGGCCGTGTCGGATCTATACATCCGTGTCGGCTGAAAACGCCATGTATGTGAATGAGACGGTATTTACCGGCAGACCGGATCAGGTCCTCGGCCGGTTGGAGAAGGAAATCAGGTGCTACGACGTGCTCGATGCGCTGGGGATTTCCTATCGGCGCGCCGAGCATGACTTTGCCGATACCATTGAAGCCTGTGCGCAGGTGGAGCAAGTACTGGGGCATGAGATCTGCAAAAATCTATTTTTGTGCAATCGCCAGAAGACGCAGTTCTATCTTCTGATGCTGGAGGGAAGCAAGGTATTTAAGACGAAGGACCTTTCCAAACAGCTGGGCGTGGCGCGGCTGTCGTTCGCAGGCAGCGAGGAAATGCAGCAGTATCTGGATATCACGCCGGGATCTGTGAGCGTACTGGGGCTGATGAACGACACGGAAAACCGTGTTCAGCTGGTCATTGACAGGCCGGTGTTCGAGGATACGATCCTTTGCTGCCACCCATGCGTCAACAGTGCGACGCTGCAGCTTTCGATGAAAGACGTCGTAGAGAAGTTTTTGCCCCATGTCCATCATGCGCCGGTCGTTGTCGATCTGCCGGGACCGGAACAGGAGGAAGTGCTATGAAAAAGCTCAAATTGTTGATTTTTGGCGCGGTGCTGCTCGAGTGCGGCGTTGTGGGCTTTGGCCTCTGGGTCAATGCGTGCACGAATCTTGTGAATCCGGGCGCGCGAAGCAGCGTACTGCCGTATCTGGGTGAGACGGACGGCGCGGTCGCGCTGTTGTTCCTTGCCATGGCTATTGTGGGACTGGTCGTGGCGATCAAGGGACTGAAAGAAGAATAAAGCTACGGCCGTCTGCAGCTGGCAGACGGCCGTAGCTTTTACTGCACCAGGGCGTATTTCTGGCTGAAGGCTTTGAAGTCGGCCATATATTCCGGCGTGCCGGAGCGGTAATTGTCGAGATATTCATGCAGGTCGAGGCTTGCATGCTGCATTTCGATGACGCAGCCGGCAATGTTTGAGCAGTGGTCGGCCACGCGCTCAAGATTGGTCAGAAGGTCCGACCACACAAAGCCGGCGTCCAGCGTACATTCGCCGCGCTGCAGGCGCAGGATATGGCGCGTGCGCAGCTGCTCTTTGAGCGCGCCAACCACCTGTTCAAGCGGCTCGACCTTCGCTGCGGCGGCAAGGTCGTCGAGAAGAAAGCAGCGGATGGAGAGCGTGGTGATCTCATTGACGGCGGCGGTGAGCGTGCCAAGCTCGCGTTGCGCGGTTTGGGAGAAATGGATGGACTTGGTGTGCATCTCCTCGGCGGATTCGAGCAGGTTTACGGCGTGGTCGGCGATGCGTTCAAAATCGCCGATGATGTGTAAAAGCTTGGCCGCCTCCGTACTGTCGCGGTTGGACATGGCGCGTGTACCGAGCTTGACCAGATACGTGCCGAGGATATCCTCATAGCGGTCGGTCTGGTCCTCCATCTCACGGATGCCGTCGGCCAGCGGGCCGGTGTAGTGATCCAACGAGACCAGCGCGTCCTGCAGCGCGCGCTCGGCCGCGCGCGCCATCTGCTCAGAGACCCTGCGGCAGCGCTCGACGGCGAGAGACGGTGTGGCGAGCAGGCGCTCGTCGAGCTGCTCTGCACGCTCGCGCTCATTGGAGCCGTCTGGGATCAGGCGCATGGAGAGCCGTTCCAGCAGCCGTGACATCGGCAGCAGCAGCGCTGTGCACAGCACGTTGAAGACCGTATGCACCGCGGCGATGCCGAACTGATCGATTGGCCGCGCGATGATCGCAAGATCGAATACGGCGGTGAGCAGGCAGTAGACCGCGAGCCAGACGGCGCTGCCGATGATATTGAAGCTTAGATGCACCATAGCCACCCGCTTGGCGTTGCGGCTGACGCCGATGGAGCTGAGCAGCGCCGTCACGCAGGTGCCGATATTCTGACCCATGATGATGGGGATGGCCGTGCCGTAGGTGACCTGGCCGGTAGAGGCCAGCGCCTGCAAAATACCGACCGAGGCCGACGAGGACTGGATGATCGCCGTGAGCACCGCGCCGGCCAGCACGCCTAGGATGGGATTGGAGAACATGAGAAGGATATTGGCGAAGGCCGGCACATCGCGAAGGCCGGAGACCGCGCTGGACATCGTCTGCATGCCGAACATCAAGATGGAAAAACCAAGCAGGATCACGCCCGTGTCTTTGCGCTTGCCGGTTTTGGCCGTCATGTAGCAGAAAATGCCGATGAGCGCTAGGACCGGCGTGAAGGACGAGGGCTTGAGCAGCTGGATGAAAAAGTTCGAGCTTTCGATGCCGGTCAGACTGAGCAGCCACGCCGTGACCGTGGTGCCTACGTTCGCGCCCATGATGACGTTGATCGCCTGGCGCAGCGTCATGACGCCAGAGTTGACAAGGCCGACGACCAAAACCGTAGTGGCCGATGAGGACTGGATGACGGTCGTGACAAGAAGGCCGGTCAAAAAGCCCATGAGCTTGCTGCTGGTGAGCTTGCCCAAAAGCGTGGTGAGCTGGTCGCCCGCGCGCTTTTCCAGCGCAGCCCCCATGAGGCTCATACCGAACAGAAACAGGCTGAGTCCGCCGATCAGCGTGAGTACATTGAAAAGATCCATCTGTCTTTTTCCTTTCCTTGATATACGCTTACAATATCAAGACTATCTTATGCGTTTTAAATCCAAAGACATGCGATCGTAAAAAGTTTTTTAAGTTTTGGATACGAATGTTAAATCCGATCCGGCCGGCGCAAATCAGCGCCGTCTCGCCAGATGGCGAAGCGGCGCTGTAAGCATAAGGATCAGAAAATGACGGCAAACGTCGAGCCTTTGCCCGGCTCGCTCTTCAGCTCAAGCCGCGCGCCGTGATACTGCGCGGCGTGCTTGACGATGGAAAGGCCGAGACCCGTGCCGCCGACCTCCTTCGAGTGGCTCTTGTCCACGCGATAGAAGCGCTCGAACACGCGGCCTTGATGCGCATAGGGGATACCGATGCCGGTGTCACAGACGCTCAGCACCGTCTGCGTACCGGTTTTACAGATGCTGACGGTGACCTTGCCGCCGGGCACGTTATATTTGATGGCGTTGTCGCAGAGATTGTAGATCATCTCGCTTAGAAGATGCGGCACGCCCTCGATCTCGGCGTGCTGACCGGTGAGTGAAAGCGTGACCTGCTGCTTTTCCGCCGCGGCGCGCAGATGATCGAGCGCCTGCTCGGCGAGCTGGTACAGATCGGTCGTTTCCCGCGTGAACAACGACGAATTCTCGTCGAGCCGCGAGAGCTTGATGATATCGTCGATGAGATCGATGAGCCGCCTGGATTCGCGGTAGATGTCGCCGGAGAATTCCCGCATCTTCTCCACTGGCACAAGGCCTTCTTTCATCAGCTCTGCGAAGCCGGAGATGGAGGTGAGCGGCGTCTTCAGCTCGTGCGAGACATTGGCCGAGAATTCGCGCCGCAGCACCTCGCGCTGCTCGCGCTCGGTGACGTCGATGAAAATGACGACCGCGCCAACGACCTGACCGCTGGAGATGACGGGATTTGCCACGACCTGCCAGCTGCTTTCGTCGGCGGCGAGCAGCAGCTCATCGTGGCTGCCGCTGAGCGCAGTATCGACGACGCGAAGGATCTCGTCGCGCCGGCAGGACTGATAGAGATTGCCGCCCGGGCTGTCGCCGTCAAGCTGCAGCAGATGCATGGCGCTGTGATTGCTGGACAAGATCGCGGCCTTGCTGTCGACGAGCAGGAAGCCTTCGCGCATGTTTTCCGTTATGGCGGAAAATTCGCGCTGGCGCAGGCGCAGCTCGTTCATCTGCTCACGGATGGTGCGGTTTTGCTGGTTGATGCGGTCGATGAGCGGGCGCAGCTCGCTGTAGGTCTTATCGATTTCAGGATGGTCGAGATCGATGGCATTGATGGGCTTTGTGATCTGCTTGGCCAGACGGAACGTCATCACGCCGCACAAGATCAGGATCAGCAGCGTGACCCATAGAAACGGCGTGAGCAGCATCAGGAGCATCGCCGCCACTGAGGTCTGCGTGCAGGCCACGCGCAGGACGCTGCCGTCGGACAAAAGCAGCGCGTAGTAATGGTTGCGCTCGAGGAGCGTCTGCGAGTAGCGCGAGCTTTTCCCGACGCCGCTTTGGCGTGCCTGGACGATCTCTTCGCGGTCGAGATGGCTCGGGAGCGACTGCGCGTCGGCCGCGTTGTCAAACAAAACCGTACCGTCGGCGTCAATGAGCGTGATGCGGTCGCTGCCGGTGAGCGTGTCAAGATACGCCGGCCCGATGCTTTGCACGGCGTGGGCGATGTAGTCGGCTTCGATGGCCAGCTTGTCAAACGCCTGCGACTCATAATAAGAGAACATGACGCCGAAGAACAGCGCGCCGCATGCCAGCAGTACGCAGATGCCGATCAGAAAGGCATTGCGGAAAATTTTAAAGGTCATACGCCGCCCCCAATTTTATAGCCGACGCCGCGCACAGTCTCGATATAGCCGCCCGCCTGGCCGAGCTTGACGCGCAGCGTGCGGATGTGTACATCGAGCGTGCGGTTTTCGCGTTCGAATTCAAAGCCCCAGACGCGGTCCATCAGCGTGTCGCGCGTGAGCACGATCCCCCGGTTTTCCAGAAGCAGGCACAGAAGCTCGAATTCCTTGTGCGTGAGCGAGACAGCTTCGCCGTTTACCTGCACGATGTGGCGCGCCGGGCAGACATACAGACAGCCGATCTGATATTCCGCTGCCGCGGCGGCCGCAGGCTCTGCCCGGCGCAGCACCGCGCGCACGCGCGCGACCAGCTCGAGCATGCCGAACGGCTTTGAAATAAAATCGTCCGCGCCGTTATCCAGCCCGATCACACGGTCATATTCCGCGTTTTTGGCCGTGAGCATGATGACTGGCAGGCGTTTGGTAGCGCTGCCGGCGCGCAGGCGCTGCAGAATATGCAGCCCGTCCTCCTCCGGCAGCATGATGTCGAGCAGTACAAGCTCGGGCTGCCGCTGCTCCATGGCCTTCCAGAACTCGGACGGCAGGCAAAAGCCGGCGGCCTCGTAGCCCTGGCTCTGCAGGCCGTAGACGACCAGCTTGCGGATGGAGTCGTCGTCCTCTAGCAAATAGATCATGGACAATCCGGTCCTTTCATAAAAAGTCAGTTTATTTTAACGTGCATTCGTAAAATATGACGCCATAGGCAGGTTAATTCTATGTTAAATCAAGAGAAAAAGCAAGACTTTACATAGATTTAAGATAACCATGTCGAAAGATTTAACATTCTGCCGCTATTGTAAAATAAATACAATGGAGGAATGTGGGCATGGATATTTCGAATGTAATCACGCTGCTGAGCGGGATCGCACTGTTCCTGTTCGGCATGTCTTTGATGGGCGACGGTCTGAAAAAGGTGGCGGGCAACCGGCTGGAGGTCATCTTGTATCAGCTGACCAGCAACCCCATCAAGGGCGTGCTGCTGGGTACGGCGGTCACGGCGGTTATCCAGTCGTCCTCGGCGACATCCATCATGGTCGTCGGCTTCGTCAACTCCGGCATGATGAAGGTCCGCCAAGCCATTGGCATCATCCTCGGCGCGATCCTCGGCACCAGTATCACGGGCTGGATCATCTGTCTGTCCGATCTGGGCAGCGGCGGCGGTTGGGTGAATCTCTTCTCCACGGCCACGCTCACGGGTATCATCTCGGTGACCGGTATCATCCTGCGCATGTCCTCTAAAGATCCGGTCAAGGTACATATCGGCGATATCCTGATGGGCTTTGCAGTCTTGATGTTCGGCATGTCGGCCATGTCGGGCGCGGTATCGCCGCTGCGCAGCGATCCCACATTTTTGAATATCATGACGACCTTCTCCAACCCGCTTTTGGGTATTTTGTTCGGCGCGCTGTTTACCGGCGTTTTGCAGAGCGCCTCGGCGGCCGTCGGTATTTTGCAGGCGCTGGCTTCCACCGGCGTGATCAGCTTCGCCGTGGCGCTGCCGATCATCATGGGCATCGCCATCGGCGCGGCCGTGCCGGTTCTGTTTTCTGCCATCGGCGCGAATGTAAACGGCAGACGCACGGCGTATGTATATCTGGTCATCGACGTTGTGGGCGTGGTTTTGTGGGCCTCGATCTTCTATCTGGTGCATGCGATCGCGCCGATGCCGTACATGAACGAGGTCATGTCCAGCGTGAGCATCGCGTTTGTGAACACGGTCTTCCGGCTTTTGATGGTACTGTCGCTGATGCCGGCGATCGGGCTGATCGAAAAGCTGATCACCGTTTTGGTCAAGGACAAGGAGAAGTCGCCGGCGCAGGCCGACGGGATGCAGTTGGAGGAGCGCTTCCTTCGCCATCCGCCGCTGGCCATTGAGCAGAGCCGCATCACCATCAACAAAATGGCCATGAAGGCGCAGGAGAACTTTGACGACGCAGTCGCGCTGCTGGGGCTGTATTCGACAGAGGGCTATAAGCGTGTGGCCGACATGGAGAGCGAGATCGACCGCTACGAGGATTTGCTGGGCAGCTATCTTGTCAAGCTCACAGTCAACGAGCTGTCTGACCGGCAGAACAAGGAGGTCTCAAAGTTTTTGCACACGATCTCCGATTTTGAGCGGATTTCGGACCATGCGCTCAACATTTCCGAGACGGCAAAGGAGCTGCATGAAAAGAACGTCGCGTTTTCCGAAGCCGCCGCGCACGAGCTGCAGGTGCTGCGGGCCGCAGTCGTCGAGATCGTGCGCATCACGGGCAAGGCGTTTGTAGAAAACGATCTTGAGCTTGCCAAGCGCGTCGAGCCGCTGGAAGAGCTGATCGACGATCTGTGCGATGAGATGAAGCTGCACCATATCGACCGGCTGCAGCGGGGCGTATGTACGCTGATGCAGGGCTTTATTTTCAATGACCTTTTGACCAACTACGAGCGCGTGGCAGACCACTGCTCCAATATCGCCGTTGCGATGATCGAGCTGGAGTCGGATTCGTTCGATACGCACGAGTACCTCAACAGCGTCAAGCAGATGAAGTCAAGCGCGTTTGCCCAGCACTACGACCAGTACAGCAAGATCTATTCTCTGTGACATGTCAACAGCTCCAGCATCCGCCCGGGCGCTTGGAGCTGTTGCTTTTTTGCGTGTGTGATGCTAGAATCTATGATATAAAGAGGTGATGCTATGACGGGTCGGTTCGCGCCAAGTCCAAGCGGACGGATGCACCTGGGAAACGTGCTGGCGGCGCTTTTGGCGTGGCTGTCGGTCAGAAGCATGGGCGGGACGATGGTGCTGCGCATCGAGGATCTGGACCCTGCGCGCTGCCGCGCAGAATATGCCGAGCAGCTAAAGCGCGATCTTCTCTGGCTGGGGCTGGATTGGGATGTGGAGCAGACGCCGCAGTCGCGGCGCACGGACGCGTATCGCGCGCAGTTTGACCGGCTGCAGGCAATGGGACTTCTATATCCGTGCTACTGCACGAGAAACGCGCTGCTTGCGGCCTCGGCCCCGCATGGGTCCGACGGACAGGCCGTCTACGCCGGAACCTGCCGGTATTTGACGCCGGCGGCGCGCGCGCAAAAGCGCAAGGCGCCCAGCTATCGCGTGCTGGTGCCCGATGAGATCGTCTCGTTCACCGACGGCCTGCAGGGAAAATACAGCGAAAATCTGGCGCGTGACTGCGGCGATTTCATCGTGCGCCGGGCGGACGGCGTGTACGCCTACCAGCTGGCCGTGGTGACAGACGACGCCGAGGCGGGCGTGACGCAGGTGGTGCGCGGACGGGATCTGCTTTCCAGTGTGCCGCGGCAGCTGTATCTGCAAAGGACGCTGGGCTTTTCCCATCCGGAATATTATCATGTGCCGCTGCTGCTGGCGGCGGACGGCCGGCGCCTGAGTAAGCGTGAGCGCGATCTGGATCTTGGCGCGCTGCGCGAGCGTTTTACGCCGCAGGCGCTGATCGGACGTCTGGCGTATGTTCTGGGCCTGCGGCCGTCGCCGGAGGAGGTAAGCGCGCGCGAGCTGGCGGCAGAATTTGACTGGCAGCGCGTGCGCAAGGAAAATGTGATCATGGACGCGCCGCTTTTTCTATGATACGGTTTGCAAAACGTGACGCAGTATGATATAATATAAAATGTTGGATTTTGTGTGTTTCTACACTTTATTGTTGATTTGAAGGGATGAACAAAGCTATGTACAAAATCGTGTGCAAGAAGGAACTGAACCCCACAGTCACCTACATGGAGATCGAAGCGCCGTTTGTCGCCCGCAAGGCGAAGGCCGGCCAGTTTATCATCTTCCGTGTGGATGAGAAGTCCGAGCGCGTGCCGCTGACCATTGCCGGCTACGACCGCGAGAAGGGAACCGTCTCGATCATCTTCCAGAAGGTGGGCCTGTCGACCGAGCTTCTTGGCAGTATGAATGAGGGCGATTCCATCCAGGATTTCGTTGGCCCGCTTGGCAAGCCCACCAATGTTGAGGGCATGAAGCGCGTATGCGTGGTCGGCGGCGGCGTCGGCTGCGCGATCGCGTATCCGTCGGCAAAGGCGTTCAAAGAGGCCGGCGTCGAGACCGACGTTATCGTCGGCTTCCGCAACAAGGACGTCGTCATTCTGGAAGAGGAGTTCAAGGCCGCGTGCGATAATCTCTATCTGATGACCGACGACGGCTCGTATGGCGAGCATGGCTTTGTCACCGTCAAGCTCAAAGAGCTGCTTGAGGCCGGCAACCAGTACGACGAGGTGCTGGCCATTGGCCCGATCCCGATGATGAAATTCGTCGCCAAGACCACCGAGCCGTACGGTGTGAAGACCGTCGTCTCGCTCAACCCCATCATGGTCGACGGCACCGGCATGTGCGGCGGCTGCCGCGTCACCGTGGGCGGCGAGGTCAAGTTCGCCTGCGTCGACGGCCCCGATTTTGACGGACATCAGGTCGACTATGCCGAGCTGATGAACCGCAACGGCGTGTATCGTGAGCGCGAGTCCGAGACCCGCAAGACCCATGCCTGCCGCATGCAGAAGCTGGGCGAAGAACTCATCAAGTAAGGGAGGAAACGAAAATGGCGAATATGACTCTGACGAAGACTCCGATGCCGGAGCAGGACCCCAACGTCCGCAATCATAACTTTAAAGAAGTCACGCTTGGCTATACGAAGGAAATGGCCATGGAAGAGGCCGGCCGGTGCCTGAACTGCAAGAAGCCAAAGTGTGTCGAGGGCTGCCCGG
>CAZWKZ010000044.1:0-13258 GCA_964633935.1 uncultured Oscillospiraceae bacterium
GTTTATCCAGATCGATACGACGAACATCCTGTTCATCTGCGGCGGCGCGTTTGACGGGCTTGACAAGATCATCGAGCAGCGCACGGACAAATCGTCCGTGGGCTTCGGCTCTGAGCTGCAGAGCAGGCGCGAACGCGACGTGGGAAAGCTGTTCCAGCTGGTGCAGCCGCATGATCTGCTGAAATTCGGCATCATCCCGGAGCTGGTCGGAAGACTGCCGGTCATCACCTCGCTGCAGAGCCTGACGAAAGAGGATCTTGTGCGGATTCTGACAGAACCCAAGAACGCGCTTTGCAAGCAGTACCACAAGCTGCTCGAGTATGATCAGGTGAAGCTGAGCTTTGAGACGGACGCGCTGAAGGCCATCGCAGAGAAGGCCATCGAGCGGCAGATCGGCGCGCGCGGCCTGCGCGCGATCATGGAAGAGGTCATGACGAAGATCATGTACGAGATCCCGTCCGACCCCACCATCCAGTCTGTGCTGATCACCGCCGGCTGCGTGCGCAGCGGCGAGCCGCCCCAGGTCACCCGCGACGCCAGTAAGCCCCGTGCGCCCATCAAGAACGCGGGCGTAACACTGTAACAGCAAGAAGGGAGCGCGTTCCGCCTCCCTTCTTTTGCACATTCCCGGCGCGAGCCGGCAAAGCTCCGAAGAAAGGAGAATCCAACTATGAGTGAATACAAGCCGTTTACCTGTCTGCCGGTGCTGGCGCTGCGCGGACTGGTCGTATTTCCCGGTATGACGACGCACTTTGACGTCGGCAGAACGCGGTCGGCGCGCGCGGTGGAGGAGGCCATCAGCAGCGACCAGCAGATTTTTCTGGTCGCGCAGCGTGAGCTGGAGAGCGACAACCCCAAGCGCGCGGATCTGTACGAGTTCGGCACCGTTTCCGTCATCAAGCAGATTTTGCGTCTGCCGGGCGATAATATGCGCATTTTGGTCGAGGGCAAGTACCGCGCGCAGCTGGTCGACTGCATCCAATCCGAGCCGTATCTGTTCGGCCGCATCATGCAGGCAGATGAGATCAGCCACAATTCCGCGGCAGTCCGTGTGCAGGCGCTTGTACGGCAGGCGCATAGCCTGTTTGAACAGTTCGTCGAGCTGTCCGTGAAAGGCTCGGGCGAGAGCCTGCTGCAGGTGCTCGCATCCGATAAGCCGGGCTTCGTGGCCGATTTTATCGGCCAGAACGCGTCGTTCTCGTATCAGGATAAGCAGAAGCTGCTCGAGCAGCTGCATCCTGTGAAGCGGCTGGAGCTTGCGATCCGGCTGCTGGCCAAAGAGCTGGATATTCTGAAGCTGGAAAGTGAGATTTCCGATAAGGTACAAAAAAGCGTGGACAAGGGCCAGCGCGATTATTACCTGCGCGAGCAGCTGCATGTCATCCGCGACGAGCTGGGCGAGAACGAGGACGACGACGTGGCGGGCGACTATGCCGGGAAGATCCGGGCGCTGCGGCTGCCGGAGCAGACCGAGGAGAAGCTGTTAAAAGAGACGAAGCGCCTTGCCAAGCAGCAGCCCGGCTCAGCTGAAGCGAGCGTCATCCGCAATTATCTCGACGCGATTTTGGAGCTGCCGTGGAACGAGCGCACCGAAGAGCGCCTGGATGTGAAGCAGGCGGAGAAGATCCTCAACGCCGATCACTATGGTCTGGAGAAGGTCAAAACACGCGTGCTCGAGACGCTGGCGGTGCGGCAGCTCGCGCCGCAGCTGCCGGGGCAGATCTTGTGTCTGGTCGGTCCGCCGGGCGTGGGCAAGACGTCTATCGCCATCTCGATTGCGAAGGCGCTGAACCGGAAGCTGGCGCGGCTGTCGCTTGGCGGCGTGCACGACGAGGCGGAGATCCGCGGCCACCGCAAGACGTATATCGGCGCCATGCCCGGCCGCATCATGGCGGCCGTGACGCAGGCGAAGTCAAAAAACGCGCTGCTGCTGCTCGACGAGATCGATAAGCTCGGCAGCGATTATAAGGGCGATCCTGCCTCGGCGCTGCTGGAGGTGCTCGACTCGGCGCAGAACGCGACCTTCCGCGACCACTATCTCGAGGTGCCGTTCGACCTGCACGAGTGCATGTTCATCACCACCGCCAATACCACGGATACCATCCCGCGCGCGCTGCTCGACCGTATGGAGGTCATTGAGATCGGCTCGTATACGGATGAAGAGAAGCTGCAGATCGCCATACGGCATCTGCTGCCCAAGCAGCTGGAAAAGCACGGCCTGGTCCGCGCGAGCGTGCGCATGAGCGACGACGCGATCCGCGAGATCATCGCCTGCTACACGCGCGAGTCCGGCGTGCGCCAGCTCGAACGCGAGCTTGCGGCAGTGTGCCGCAAGTGCGCGATGCGCTTTGTTTCCGACGATGCGCCCAAGCGCATCGTAATTACCGGCGCAAATCTCGACCGCTATCTCGGCGCGCGGAAATTTTTGCCCGATGCGATGCCCGACGCCGATCAGGTGGGCCTTGTTACGGGGCTTGCCTGGACGCAGGTGGGCGGCACGACGCTGCAGGTCGAGGTCAACGTGGTCGACGGCAGCGGCAAGCTGGAGCTGACGGGAAATCTGGGCAATGTGATGAAGGAATCCGTCTCCGCCGCGATGAGCTATATCCGTTCGCGCGCGGCGCACTTCGGCCTGCCGGCGGATTTCTATAGGACGAAGGATATTCACGTCCATTTCCCCGAAGGGGCCGTGCCCAAGGACGGACCGTCGGCAGGCATCACCATCTGCACGGCGATCGTCTCGGCGCTCACGGGCGCGCCGGTCCGGCGCGATATCGCCATGACGGGCGAGATCTCCATCCGCGGCCGGGTGATGGCCATCGGCGGCCTGCGGGAGAAGACGATGGCTGCGCTGCGCCACGGCGTCAAAACGGTCATCATTCCGGCCGCCAATGAAAAGGATTTGCAGCAGATCGACCCGCTGGTCCGCAACGCGCTCAATTTTATCACGGTCGAGCATGTCGACAGTGTGATCGCCGCGAGTTTGGACTTTTCACAGCTGCAAAAGCCGGCGGAGCTGCAGATGCCGGCGCAGCCGCAGCCGTCGCCGCTGCCGCTCGCGCCTGCAAAGCCTGCCCGGCGCAAGAGCGGCATCCGGCAGTAGGTGAAGCGATGAACCTGCACAATGTGGAATTTATCCGCTCGGCCGTGTCGGTGGCCGACTGCCCCAAGGACGGCTTGCCGCAGATCGCGTTCGCAGGCAAGTCGAACGTGGGAAAGTCCTCGGTCATCAACCGTCTGCTGCAGCGAAAGAACTTTGCGCGTGTCGGTCAGTCGCCGGGCAAGACCACGCACATCAACTTCTTCTGCCTTGATGGCAAGGCGTATCTGGTGGACCTGCCGGGCTATGGATATGCGAAAGTCTCGGAAAAGGAGAAGGCCCGCTGGGCAAGGCTCATGGAGGCGTATTTCGCCGCGCCCGACACGCTCGATTACGGCGTGATGATCGTCGATAGCCGCCACAAGCCGACAGGCAACGACATCACCATGGCTGCGTGCTTCAAGGCCAGCGGCAAGCCCTTTGTCGTTGTGGCCAACAAGCTCGACAAGCTCAAAAAGAGCGAGATCGCACAGAATCTGGCCTGTATCCGCGAGACGCTCGCGCTGCCGGAGCAGATCGAGATCATCCCTTTCTCGGCAGAAAACGGCGCAGGCCGCGAGGCGCTGCTGGCGTTTGTGCAGCGCGCGGCGGGCGAATAAGCGATAATGGCCCCGAAAGCGCCCGCTTTCGGGGCGAAGCGTTCTGCGGCGCGCTTTTTCTTGTCAAGTTGGAAAACGTGTGGTATACTAAGGAAAACTTTGCCCATAAGGAAGATTTTGCTGTGGATTCATTTGTTGCCTGGCTCAAGCAGCTCCAATTTGACGGCGTATGGCAGACGGCGGTGCTGGTCTGCGCGTCGCTGCTTTGCATCACGTTCCATGAGACCTGTCACGGCTTAGTGGCGTATTGGCTGGGCGATCGGACGGCGAAAAACGCGGGACGGCTGACGCTCAATCCGATCAAGCATGTGGATATCGCCGGGCTTCTTATGATGGCGCTGTTCCGTTTCGGCTGGGCCAAGCCCGTGCCGGTCGACATGCGCAACTTCAAAAAACCCAAATGGGGCATGGCGCTGACGGCGCTGGCCGGGCCGGTATCGAATGTGCTGCTGGCGTATCTGGCGGTGCTGCTGTACATGGTGTGCTGCTTTTTCTGGAAGGTAAAGAATGTTCCGGCCGCGGAATATTTGTGCGTGTTTTGCTACTATGTGCAGGTGATCAGCGCTGGTCTTGCTGTGTTCAATCTCTTTCCTATTCCGCCGCTCGACGGGTCAAAGGTTGTTTTTTCGCTGCTGCCGGATGGCGCGTACGCCAAGCTGATGCACTACGAACGCTACGGTATGACGCTGCTGGCGGTGCTGCTGATCTTTGGCGTGCTGGACACGCCGCTGGTGTATCTCAGAAGCGGGCTGCTGGAGGCGCTGCAGGCCGCGGGCTTCTGGCCGTTTGAGCTGCTGATGAAGATTTACCGATAGGAGAACCGCATGGAACAACCGCAATATCACCTTGAGGGTGTGGTCCGGGCGCGCGCGGAGCATATGGAGGATTTTGACGGACCGCTGGACGTGATTTTGCTGCTTTTGAGCAAAAATAAGATAGCGATCCAGGATATCAGCATCTACTCGATCCTTGAGCAGTATCTGGCGTATCTGGACGAGATGAAGCGCATGGATATGGAGATCGCCAGCGAGTTTATTGCCATGGCCTCGCACCTGATGTATATCAAGACGAAGATGCTCCTGTCCGCCGCCGAGCAGGCTGAGGCCGAGAGCGAAATGCAGATGCTCATCCGCTCGCTGGAAGAACGGCAGCGCAAGGACGCATACGAGCAGATCAAGCTTGCCGCAGGCGCGCTGGGCGCGCGCAATGAGATCGGCCTGGGCCTTTTTACGAAAACGCCGGAGCCGCTGCAAAAGGAGCAGGGCTACCGCTATCAGCACGATCGGCAGGATCTGCTGCAGGCGCTGGCCGCGATTGCCGAGCGCAGCGAGCGCCGCCTGCCGCCGCCGGTGTCCAATTTCTCGGGTATCGTGGGCGCTGAGCCATATCCTGTGACGGTCAAGGCGGCAGAGATTTTGCGAAAGCTCTTTTCGCGCGGTGTGGTACGCTTTCTCAGCTTGTTCCGCGGCAATCGCAGCCGGTCAGAGATCGTGGCGACGTTTCTGGCAGTACTTGAGTTATGTAAACTTAAATCGGTGTCCGTCGACAGCACGCACGACGGCGCGACCGTCACTTTTTTGAAGATGCCGGACGAGACGAAGGCCGGGCAATAGGAGACGCTTATGGAACCTGAAGAACTGCAAAGAGCGCTGATGGCGATCTTGTTCGCCGCCGGCGAGCCGGTCGCAGCCGAGCGTATGGCGCTGTCGCTGCAGGTGGACACGGACGAGATCCATACGGCGGCGAAAGCGCTGATGGACAAGCTGTCGTTCGCGCGCAGCGGCGTGCGCATCGTGCGTCTGGATGAGGCGTACCAGATGTGCTCCGCGCCGGAGTATGCCGGGCTTGTTTCCAAGACGCTGGAAACGCGCAAGCCGCCCAAGCTCTCGCCCTCGCAGCTTGAGACGCTGACGGTCGTGGCCTATTACCAGCCCACGACCAAGGCGTATATCGAGCAGATCCGCGGCGTGGACAGCGCGTACTCGGTCAGCGCGCTGCTGACCAAGAAGCTCATCCGTGAGGCAGGGCGGCTCAATGTGCCCGGACGGCCGATCTTGTATGAGACGACGCCTGATTTTCTGCGCGTGTTCGGCCTGCAGTCGCTGGACGAGCTGCCCGAGATCGAGCGCGTGCAGATCGGCGCCGGGAAGGAGCAGCTCACGATGGAGCAGCATGAGGCGGCGCAGGAGGCGCAATCTCCATGACGTGGTGGATGATATGCCTTTTGGTCCTTGGCGTGCTGGCCGTTATCGGCTGCATCCCGGTCGGCGTGGACGCGGCATACAGTCCGGCGGGCTATTGCGTGAAGCTCAAGATCTGGCTGTTTCGCATCACGCTGCTGCCCCGGCCGGAAAAGCCGAAGCGGGCAAAGAAACAGAAAAAAGAGAAGCGTGAAAAGCCGGAGGCTGCCGGAGAAGCGCCGGAAAAGAAAAAGCAGTCCTCGCCGCTTCCCGGCGGGCTGGACGGGATTCTATCGCTGGTGCAGCTCGGCTGCGACATACTGGGCGATCTCCGGCACAAGCTGCGCGTGCAAAAGCTCTATCTGCGCGTGCGCTTCGGCGGCGACGCGGCCAAGGCCGCGATGAACTATGGCATGGCCTGGGCGTTCATCGGCACGCTCACGCCGATGCTCGAGCGTGTTTTCGTGATCCGTGCGCGCGACATGCGGCCGGAGCTTTGCTATGAGCAGCGCGGCATGGCGGTCGACGCGCGGCTGATCATGAGCATTACGATTGGACGAAGTCTGGCGCTGGCGCTGCGCGCCGGTGTGAAATTTTTAAAATGGATGAAAGAAAATAAAAAAGGCGGTGCAGAACATGAACCATCCTCTGTCTGAAATGATGAGCGCTTCCATGAGCAAGATCCGGGAAATGGTCGACGTCAACGCGGTGATCGGTGAGCCGATCGTGACCGAAGGCGGCGTGACGATCATCCCTGTGACGAAGGTTTCGATCGGCTATGGCGGCGGCGGCAGCGATTTTGCCACGAAAAACTACCCGGCCAATCGTGACAACGCCTTTGGCGGCGGCGCGGGCGCCGGCGTGACGATCACGCCTATGGCGTTTTTGATCGTGCGCGGCGAGAGTGTGCGGATGCTGCCGGTGGCCGAGCCTGCGTCCACGTCGATGGACCGTTTGATCGAGCAGCTGCCGGATCTTCTGGATAAGGCGCAAAGCCTGATCGAATCGCGCAAAGAGAAGGCCGATTTGGCAGACTGACAGATCCTTTACGGATAATTTGCCATCCCCGCTGCAAACACTAGTGCGGGTGATGGAATTGAAAGACACGAAAATCTGCGCGGCGGCGCTTGCCGCCGTGCTGCTGCTTGCATGCGTGACGCGTGCCCATGCGGCCGACGCGCCTGCACTGTGCGCCAAGCGCGCAATTTTGCTGGATGCCGAGAGCGGACGCGTGCTGTATGAAAAGGATGCGGATGAAAAAAGCCTGATTGCGAGCACGACCAAGATCATGACGGGACTGCTCGTGTGCGAGCACGGCGATCTGGACGAGCAGTTCACGGTGCCTGATCTGGCGGTGGGTGTGGAAGGATCGTCGATGTATCTCAAAGCGGGCGAGCAGGTGACGCCGCGCGCGCTGCTGTATGGGATGATGCTGCGCTCTGGCAACGACGCGGCGACAGCGCTGGCGATCTATCTCGCGGGCAGCTGTGAGGCGTTTGCCGCGCAGATGAACACGCGCGCGCAGGAGCTGGAGCTTCAGCACACGCACTTTGCCAATCCGCACGGGCTTGACAGCGAGGAAAACTACTCTACCGCGCGCGATCTGGCAGCGCTCGCGCGGGAGGCGTTAAAAAATGAGACCTTCCGCGAGGTCGTGAGCACAAAGTCGATCACAGCGGCAGAGCGCTGCTTGACGAATCACAACAAGCTTCTGTGGCGCTATGACGGCGCGATCGGCGTGAAGACCGGCTATACCAAGGCCGCCGGGCGGATCTTGGTCAGCGCGGCTGAGCGCGACGGAAGAACGCTGATCGCCGTGACGATCTGCGATCCCGATGACTGGCGCGACCACGTGCGGCTGCTTGACTACGGCTTTTCACAGTATGCGCAGGCTGAATTTGCCGCGGAAGGCGAGCTGGTGGGCCGAGCGGTGGTCGTGGACGGAGAAGAACCGTCTGTGGCGCTTGTGACGCGCGAGGCGCTGCGCTATCCCATGCTGCCGGATGAGCGCGCGCAGCTGCAGCTGCGCGTGCCGGCGATCGTGCGCGCGCCGGTCACAGAGAAAGAGACAGGCACGCTTGCGCTGATCATAGGCGGCGAGACCGTTGCCAGCGTGCCGGTATACTTTGCCGA
Source organism: uncultured Oscillospiraceae bacterium (assembly GCA_964633935.1). Taxonomy (GTDB): domain Bacteria; phylum Bacillota; class Clostridia; order Oscillospirales; family Oscillospiraceae; genus CAG-170. The sequence goes on from CAZWKZ010000044.1 coordinate 8,013, forward strand.
TGCCGTCGCGCAGCGGCCATCGCAGAAGCCGGGGCTTTTTGCGCGGATATTTGGAGGATGAGATGGAAGAACGCCTGCAGAAGATCATCGCCCGCCATGGGCTGGCCTCGCGCAGAAGAGCAGAGGAGCTGATCGCCGCGCGCCGCGTGCGCGTGAACGGCAATACGGCCGTGCTTGGCGATAGCGCCGACGAGACGATCGATGTGATCGAGGTCGACGGCGTGCGGCTGCGCCGCATACCGGAGCGGGTGTATCTGATGCTGAACAAGCCGCGCGGCTATGTGAGCACGCTGCAGGATGAAAAGGGACGCAAAACGGTGGCCGAACTTGTCGCCGGATGCGGCGCGCGGGTGTATCCCGTTGGAAGACTCGATCTCAATTCCGAGGGGCTGCTGCTCATGACGAACGACGGCGCGCTCGCCAATCGGCTGATGCACCCGTCTGCGGCGATCAAGAAGGTGTATCTCGTCTGGCTGAGCGGCTACTATGCCGGGTGTGAGGAAAAGCTGCGCGAGCCGGTCGTCATTGACGGCCGAGCCACCAAGCCCGCAGAGGTGCTTCGCATCAAGGCCGACGGCGCGACCGCGCTTCTGAAGATCACGCTCCGTGAAGGGCGAAACCGTCAGATCCGCCGGCTGTGCGAGGCGGCGAACGTTACTGTGACGCGGCTGCGCCGCATTCAGGAGGACTGCCTTCAGCTGGGCGAGCTTGGCGTCGGGCAGTGGCGGCTGCTCACGGCGCAGGAGCTTGAGGCGCTTGGCGTGCGGTAAGCGTTTTTTGTAAAGTTTGCAATTTTACTTGCAAATTTGCGGCGGAGATTGTATCATAGAGCCGGAAGAAACGCCGCCGCAGACGCAGCGCAGCGCTTGCGCTGCCGGGAACGATATGTTGGTCCGCGTCGATCTGACGCGGGCCTTTTTGCGATATGCAGCCTGCGCGGCGAGATAGTTGGAGGGAACCGAGATGGCCGCCGATATTTTAACGATGATACAAAGTCAGATCCACGCCTTTTCCAAGGGCCAGAAGCTGATCGCAAATTATATCCTCGAATCCTATGACAAGGCCGCATTTATGACGGCCAGCAAGCTGGGCAAGACTGTGAACGTGTCAGAGTCGACCGTTGTGCGATTTGCCGCAGAGCTGGGCTTCGACGGCTATCCCAGCATGCAGAGGACGCTGCAGGAGCTGGTGCGCAACAAGCTTACCAGCGTCCAGCGCATCGAGGTCGCAAACGACCGCATCGGCAATCAGGATGTGGTAGCCTCGGTGCTGCAGTCGGACATCGACGCGATCCGCATGACGAGCGAATCGCTCGACCGCCGCGAAATGGCCGCCAGTGTGGATATGATCCTGCAGGCGCGGCGCATCTATATCGTGGGCGTGCGTTCTTCGGCGGCGATCGCCAGCTTTCTCAATTTTTATTTCCGCAATATCTTCCAGAACGTCTGCCTTGTCACGCCCGCAGCCACGAGCGAGATGTTTGAGCAGATGCTGCACGTCACAAAGGGCGATGTGGTCATCGGCATCAGCCTGCCGCGCTATTCCAGCAGCACCGTCAAGCTCATGCAATACGCCCACGCGTCGGGCGCGGCTGTCATCGTCATTACGGATAAGCGCGACGCGCCGGCCGGAAAGGTCGCCGATCATGTGCTGCTGGCCAAGAGCGACATGGTCTCGGTGGTCGATTCGCTGGTTGCGCCGATGAGTGTGGTGAACGCGCTGATCGTCTCGGTGGGGCGGCGGCAGGAAAAGCAGCTGACGAAGACCTTTGAGGATCTGGAACAGCTCTGGGAGGATTATGAAGTCTATGAGCGCGTGGAATAATGTCCTCGTGATCGGCGGCGGCGCGGCCGGTATGTATGCCGCGATCGCCGCGGCCGAGCGCGGCGCGCGCGTGACGATTTTGGAAAAGAACGACCGGCTGGGGAAAAAGCTCTATATCACCGGCAAGGGCCGCTGCAACGTGACGAACAACTGTGCGCCGGATGAAGTGCTCAAACATGTACCGACGAATCCCCGGTTTTTGTACAGCGCGCTCAGCGCTTGCACGCCTCAGGACGTCATGGCTTTTTTTGAAGCCGGCGGCTGCGCGCTCAAGACCGAGCGCGGAAGCCGCGTCTTTCCTGTGACCGACCGTTCGGCCAGCGTGATCGACTGCCTGCGTGCGCGGCTGCGCGCGCTGCATGTGCGTGTTTTGCAGGAAGCGGCGCGGGAGCTGGTCATAGAAAACGGCGCTTTTCGCGCCGTACGCGCGCAGGCGGCGGAGTATCCGGCCGACTGTGTGATCGTGGCGACGGGCGGCTGCTCGTATCCGCTGACCGGCTCGACCGGCGACGGCTACGCGCTTGCACGCGCGATCGGACACACCGTCATCGCGCCGGAAGGCTCTCTGGTGCCGCTCGTCGAGCGGGGCCGCGACTGCGCGCAGATGCAGGGATTGTCGCTGCGGAACGTGTCGCTGAAGCTGAAAAATGGCAGGGGAAAGACCGTGTTTGAGGATTTTGGCGAGCTTCTATTCACGCACTTTGGCTTGTCTGGGCCGCTGGTGCTCTCGGCCAGCGCGCATATGGCGCGCGGAGAGACCGGCTACGTGGCCGAGATCGACCTCAAGCCCGCGCTGAGCGAGCAGACGCTGGACGCTCGTATCGTGCGCGATTTTGAAAAGTCGCCGAACCGCGATTTTGTCAACAGTCTGTCCGAGCTGCTGCCGCGCTCGATCATCCCCGTGGTCGTGCGGCGAAGCGGGATCGATCCGGCGCAGAAGGTCAATGCCGTGACCCGCGCGCAGCGGCGGCAGCTGCTTGAGACGGTCAAGTCCTTCACCATCCCCATCGCCTGCAAGGCGCCGGTGGAGGAGGCGATCGTTACCACCGGCGGCGTGAAGGTCTCTGAGGTCGACCCCAAGACCATGGCGTCTAAAAAGGCGGCGGGCGTGTTTTTCGCCGGGGAGATTTTAGACGTAGACGCGTATACGGGCGGATTCAACCTACAGATCGCCTGGGCGACCGGTTTTGCCGCCGGCCGCGCCGCGGCGCAGTATCAAAACAGCGTGACAGGAGGAAACGTATGAACCGAAAACTTCGCTCCATTGCCATCGACGGCCCCGCCGGCGCGGGCAAAAGCACCATTGCCCGCCGCGTGGCGAAGGAGCTTGGATATCAGTATGTCGATACGGGCGCGATCTATCGCACGGTGGGCTACCATATGTGGCTCATGGGTATCGGCCCGAAGGACGCCGACGGCATCCGGCGGCTCATTGACGACGTGAATGTGCAGATCCGCTATTCGGCCGACGGCGTGCAGCATATGACGCTCAATGGCTTTGACGTGACGGACGAGATCCGGACTGCGCAGATGGCCGTGTACGCCTCCGGCGTATCGGCGCAGCCGGTGGTGCGCGAGTTTTTGCTGGATATGCAGCGCGAGCTGGCGCGCACGCACGACGTCGTCATGGACGGCCGGGATATCGGTACCGTGGTGCTGCCGGATGCGGACGTGAAGTTTTTCCTGACTGCGTCCGACACAGTGCGCGCGCAGCGCCGCCTGGCCGAGCTGCAGGCCAGGGGAGAGAAGACCAGCTTTGAGCAGGTGCTGCGTGAGCTGCGTGCGCGCGACAAGCAGGACACTACCCGCGCCGTCGCGCCGCTGCGCTGCGCGCCGGACGCCGTGAAGCTGGATACGTCCGGACAGACGGTGGAAGAGTCGGCCGCGGCCATGCTGTCGATCATCCGGGAGAGGCTGAAATGAGAAGATTTTGGTATCGCGTGTGCTTCGTTATCGCGCGGGTGGGACTGTTTTTCTGGCATCCGGTTTTTCACGTCGAGGGCCGCGAGCACATCCCCGCCGGCCGGTGCATCTACTGCGCTAACCACTCCGGCGCAGCCGATCCTATCTGGTTTTTGCTGGCGCTGGACGCGCCGGATCTGATCCACATCATCGCCAAGCAGGAGCTGCGGAAGGTCCCGTTCGTCGGTTGGGTGCTGAAAAAGTTCGGCATTGTGTTTGTCAATCGCGGCGCGCATGATATCGCCGCCTATGACGCGTGCATCGAGGCGCTGAACCAGGGCGGGCAGCTGCTGGTCTTTCCCGAGGGGACGCGCTGCAACGGCGAGAAGCACGTTCGCGCCAGAACCGGCGCGATCCGCATGGCCGCGGCCAGCGACAGCCCGCTTGTGCCGGTATTCATCACGAGAAATAAAACGCCCTTCTGTCCGGTCACGGTCCGCTTCGGCGCGCCGTACCGGCTGCCGCCCGGGCTGCAGCATGCCACGAAAGAGCAGCTGCAGGAGCAGGCGGATGAGACGCTTCGAATCATCTATCGGTTAGGCGGTGACAGCTATGCAGATCATATTGGCCAGGACAGCGGGGTTTTGCTTCGGAGTTGACCGCGCGGTGGGCCTTGTCGAGCAGGCGGTGCGCGAGAAAAAGCGCGTATGCACGCTAGGACCCATCATCCACAACCGCCATGTGATCGACCGCTTTGCGCAAAGCGGCGTGCGCGAGATCGCGCAGCCGTGCCAGGCCGGCCCGGGCGACACGGTCATCATCCGCTCGCACGGCGTTGGGCGCGCAGTGTATGAGCAGCTGCTTTCAAGCGGGGCCGAGCTGGTCGACGCAACGTGCCCGTTCGTCAAGAAGATCCACCACATCATTTCAGACAGCGCCGCGCACGGCCGCAAGCCGGTCATCATCGGCACGCGCTCGCACCCCGAGGTACAGGCGATCGCCGGCTGGTGCGAAGAGCCGGTGATCTTTGAGACCCCGCAGGAGCTGCAGAATTGGCTGCTCGCAGAGCCGGAACGGGCAAACTTGCCGCTTCGCATGGTATGCCAGACGACGAGCACGCAGAATTTGTGGAAAAGTTGCTGCGAAATCGCAAAAAAAGTGTGTACAAATTGCGAAATATTTGATACAATATGTAGAGCTACGGAAATGCGGCAGGAGGAAGCGGGCCTTCTTTCCCAAAGATGTGATGCGATGGTCGTTGTCGGGGACGCGAGAAGCTCCAATACGGGGCGGCTTGCAATGATCTGCAAACAGTACTGCGAAACAGTATCACTGGTCGATCATGCCGACGAATTGGACATGAGCCTGTTTTCCGGCGCAAAAACTGTAGGGATCACGGCGGGCGCGTCGACACCGTCGTGGATAATTAAGGAGGTAAACAACAAAATGAGCGAAGAAACAAAAGTTGAAACTGCACAGGAGGAGAACTTTGCCGAGCTTCTCGAGCAGTCCATCAAAAC
>CAZWKZ010000045.1:0-13249 GCA_964633935.1 uncultured Oscillospiraceae bacterium
CAGCGTTCGTCCTGAGCCAGGATCAAACTCTCAATAAAATGGTATCTTAAAGCCTCTCGGCCCTAAAATCAATTCTACTTAAGTTCGCTTCTAGCTATACTCAAGAATTTTCGTTGGCTATCCAAAAGAATCTCTTCCTTGACATTCTTTGAACAACTTTCTTTTTCGGTCTTCTCAGACCTATAATTGTCCAAGGTGTTTGTTCATGTTTCTCGTTGTTTAATTTACAAGGTGCACTCCGCAATCGCGGGCTTTTATTTTATCACATCGCTTCTCAAAAGTCAAGAACTTTTTTCAGACTCTGTGATCTTGAATTCCGCCGCTCCCGATCGGCAGAGCCGATCTTTCATCGCAGCGAACTCATATACTTTAGCACAGCTTCATCTGCTTGTCAAGAACTTTTTCGCGGATTTTCCCGTTTTTCCTGACTGCATCCGCAGCGCTTGTGCGCTGTCTCTCAAGCGCCCGGCTATCTTATCAAAGCAAATCCGGTTTGTCAACCCTTTTTTTCGCATTTTTTTCTGCCTTTTTTTATTGCCACAATCCCTAGTGTCAGCAGCGGAAGGATTCCCCAAAATATGCCCGCCAGCGCCGCCTGTATTTCCTTCGTTACCAGCTTTGCCAGCGGGACCGCCGCCCCGGCCAGCGCGCATGCGCCGATCGCGCACCATCTCGCCGGCAGCCGCGGACAGAGCGCCGACGCGATCTCCGCCGCCGACTGCGTCAGCAGGCTCACCAGGCAGAAAAACCCCGTCAGCAGCGCCGCCGACACGACCGGCTCGAACCGCTCGATCACATGCAAAACGCCGAGGCTCTTGCTCATGGCATAAAACGGTGCGGCTGTGCGCTGTACGACCGCCGGCGACAGGCAGCCGGACGTGACGCACGCGCACGCCGCCGGGACGAGCGCCGACACCGCGCACAAAAGCCCCGGCCGCTTTACCGCTCCGCCCGCCGCCGGCAGATACAGCGCCGCCGACGCGGCGAGCAGCGCAAAAAACGCCTGCGCCGCTTGCGCCGCGCTGCCCCATGGGCGGCACCAGGCAAGCTCGACCTGCCCCGCCGACGTCATGAGCAGCACGGCGTACAAGATCCCCAGCACCAGCGACACGGCGCCCGCCGCCCGCTGCAGCGTCCTTGTTCCGTGCCAGCCGCCCACGGCGGCCAGCGCCAGCATGCACGCCGGCGCCAGCCACGGCAGCGCATCCTCTGGATACGCCATATCCGCGCCGGCGGCGGCCGCGCCTGCGGCAAACGCCGTCCAAACAAACGTCAGCGCCAGTACGGCGTTTGCTCCGCCGCGTCCAAACGCCTGGCGCATCGTGCGCGGAAGCGGCGCGGCGCAAAGCCTACATATAATATAGTAATAGAGCGCCGCCAGCGCGCTGCCCAGCAGCACCCAGTGCCAGCTCAAGCCCGCCAGCGTCAGCGCTGCCGGCGCGCTCAGCCCCGCCAGCACCCACGCCGCCTGTGCGCGCGGCTCGTTATCCTGCCGCAAGGCAAAGCCTCCCTTCCTCCTGCCGCAGCAGCTGCGTCTGTATCGTTTCGCCCTGCAAAATGGCGGCATAGGCGCGCGCGAGCGTCATCTGCGGCGGGTGCGCCTGTAAAAAGGCGAGCACCTGCTCGGCCCCCGGAAGCTCGCCCTCGGCCCGGCAGAGCTTTGCCGCCGGGCGCAGCGCGCGGCTCGACGCCGCCTGCGGCAGCAGATACCACGCCCGCTGGCACAATACGACATGCTCCGCCGTATCCAAAAACAGCTCGCCCGGCGCGTGCCGCTTCATATCCTCCAGCGCCTCGTCCAGACTCCTTCCGCTGCCCGACACGCCGCAGTCGGCCTCGACGCGGACCTCTCCCTTCGACGCGTCCACCACCAGCACCTGCGCCGGCAGCAGCTCGGCCGCGTCGCACGCGCGCGACGGCCACAGCCCCAGCGCCGATATGACCGCCGCAAACGCCAACCAGAACGCCATCTGTTTCACCGTATCACCTCTGTCTGCGCGCGTCCTGCGGGCGCAGCGACGCATCGCGGAAAATGTCGTTTTTCAGCCGTCCGCGCAAGATCGCGCCGCCGCTCGACGCGCGCGAGAACGGCGCCAGATACGAAACGTCCAGACTTGTGAGCGAGGCCAGATGCACAACAAGCGCCAAAAAGCCCACCGTCACGCCGAACAGCCCCCACAGCCCCGCCAGCGCTGCCAGCGCAAAGCGCCACACGCGCACCGCGTCGGACACGTCGCGGTTTGGAAGCGTAAAGCCGCAGATCCCGGCCGACGCCGTGACGATCAGCGCCGCGGGCGAAACGAGCTTCGCCTCCACCGCCGCCGTACCGACCACAAGACCGCCAATGATCGACACCGCCGTGCCGATCGCCTGCGGCAGATGCAGTCCCGCCTGCTGCAGCAGCTCAAACGCCGCCAGCAGCCCCAGCACCTCAAAAATCGTATCGAACGGCACGTCCTTTTTGCTCTCAATGATGGCCAGCAGCAGCTTGGTCGGCAGCATCTGCTGGTGGAACATCGCCGTCGCGGCGTACACCGCCGGCAGCAGAAGGCTGGCAAACAGCGCCAGATAACGCAGCACGCGCACAAAAGACGCCGACACATAGTCCACCGCCCGGTCCTCCGGAGACTGCATGAGCCTGCCGAGGCTCACCGGCGCGAGATAGCCCAGCGGCAGCCCGTCGACCAGCAGCCCCACCTGCCCGTCAAGCAGGCCCTGGCAGAACTTGTCCGTCCGCTCGGTGTACTGCAGAAGCGGAAACGCCGTCTTGCGCGAGCCTGTGATATACTCCTCCACCGCCGCCGGCAGAAGCAGCCCGTCAATGTCGATGGCCTTGATGCGCGTCGTCATCCTTGCCACCAGGGCCTGATCCGTCAGGCCCTCGATATAGCACACCGTCACGTTCGTCAGCGTCCGTTTGCCCACGATCAGCTGGCGCAGCCGCAGCTGCGGCGTGCGCAGATGCCGCCGCACCAGGCTCGTATTGGTCCGCACCGTCTCGACGAACGCGTCCTTCGCGCCCTTGATGGTGTTCTCCGCCTCCGGGCTGGATGGCCCGCGCTTCTCGCCGGTCTTGACCTCAAAGCACAGCGCCTTTTCCTGCGCGCCAAAATAGACCGCGCAGTGCCCGTTGACCAGCAGCCTTGCCGCCGCCTCGGCCGTGTCTGCCGTCTGCATCGACGCGCACCACACCGCGCCCGCCGACGCGCGCGCGAAGATCTCCGCCTCTGTCGTCGGCGCAAGCTTCGACAGCGGCTGCAAAATGAACTCCGCAATGTCGCCGCCGGACGTCAGCCCGTCGATATAATACACGGCCGCGCGCACGCCGCCGCAGAGGATCTCGCGCGTCTCAAAATCCGCCGCGCCTTCAAACAGCTTCACAAGCGCCTGCGCCGTCTTGTTCGCCATCATGCCGCCCCCTTTTTCCAAATATGGGTCTATTTTTCCGCATCCCGGCAAAAAATATACCGGCGCGGTTTGCATATCCGCCTGCCTTATGATAGAATATGATGAAAATCGATCGCCGCGCCAGGCCGCGCGGTGCTATAGGATATGGGGCGTTATCATGTACGAGATCATCACGCAGCAAACTCTTCCTGAATACGAGGCCTTTGTACAGTCGCATCCGAAGGGCAATTTCGCCCAGAGCGTTCTTTGGGGCAGGCAGAAGCCCATGTGGCGCTGGCAGGCCGTGGCGGTGCGCGGCGAAGACGGCGCCATACGCGGCACGCTCGCGCTCATGACGCGGCCCGTGCCGGGCGTCGGCCGCACGCTCATGTACGGCTGCCGCGGCCCCGTGTGCGATCTAAACGACCGCCAGACGCTTTCCCAGCTCATCGAGGGGGCCAAGGCGCTCGCGAAGGAAAATCGCGCCTACGTCATCAAGATCGACCCCGACGTACCGTCCTCCAATACGCGCTTTGCAGACCTGCTGCGCGAGCTGGGCTTCCGCGCCAAGCAGGGCGGGAAGAACTTTGAGGCCATCCAGCCGCGCTACGTCTTCCGCCTGGATGTCGAGGGCAAGACCGAGGCCGAGCTGCTGGCCGGTTTTCATCAGAAGTGGCGCTACAACATCCGCCTGGCCGAACGCAAGGGCGTGACGGTCAAGATCTGCGGCAAGGAAATGGTGCCCGCGTTTTCTGCGCTGATGCTCACCACCGGCGTGCGCGACGGCTTTGTGACAAGAAAGCCCGAATACTTTGAAGCGATGCTCGATAACCTAGGCGAGCACTGCCGGCTGTACATGGCCTTTTCGCCCGACGGCGCGCCCATCGCCGGCACGCTGGCCATCCACTACGGCGACAAGGTGTGGTATCTGTACGGCGCGTCGTCAAACGAGCACCGCAATCTGATGCCCAACTACCTGCTGCAGTGGCGCATGATCCAGTGGGCCGTCGAGACCGGCTGCCGTATATACGATTTCCGCGGCGTCTCGGGCGACGTGTCCGAGGATAACCCGCTCTACGGTCTCTACCGCTTCAAGCAGGGCTTCGGCGGCGAGTTTACCGAGTTCATCGGCGAGCTGGATCTGGTCCTCAGCCCTGCGGTCTACTGGTGCGTCGAGCACGGCACGTCCATCTTCAAAGAGCTGCGTCGGCGCGTATATCTGCTCAAGAATCGGGGCAAAGCCCCGGAACAGGAGGCGGCGCGATGAAAACCTACCTCGTGGAGTCGTCCATCCTCCGCGAAAACCTCAAAAATCTTCTGAAGCGTGCGGGCGATACGCCGCTCTGGGCCGTCCTCAAGGGCGACGGCTACGGCCTCGGTCTGGCGCCAATGGCCGCGCTGTGCGCCGAAATGGGCGTGAACCGCTTCTGCGTGACCGAGCTGGAAGACGTGCGCCGCCTGCGGCAGACGGGCTATCAGGACGCGCGCATTCTCATGCTGCGCCCCACGACCGACGTCGACGAGATCCACCAGCTTCTGGATCTGCACGCGATCTTCACCGTCTCCAGCCAGGACGACGCGACGGTCCTTTCCGGCGTGGCCGCCCAGCGCGGCGAGACCGCCGAGGCGCATATCAAGATCGACACCGGTATGGGCCGCTACGGCTTCCTGCCCACCGAGCTGGACAAGCTCCTGCCCATCTTCGCGTATATGGACGCGCTTACGATAACGGGCGTGTATTCGCATTTTTCCTGCGCCTTCTGCAGCAAAAAGCAGACGCGCATGGCCTATCTCGCCTTTACCTCCGTGCTCAAGGCCATCGCCGACGCGGGCTACAAAACGGGCGAGGCGCACATCTGCAACTCTGCAGGCCTGCTGCGCTTTCCGGAATATAGGCTCGGCGGCGTGCGCGTCGGCTCGGCGATCCTCGGCAGGCTTTCATTCAAGGGCAGCTACGGCCTGCGCCGCGTGGGCTATTGCCAGGCGCGCGTGGACGAGCTGCGCTGGCTGCCCAAGGGGCACGCCTGCGGCTACGGCGCGGGCTGGCGGGCCAAGCGCCCGACGCGCATCGCGGTGCTGCCCGTGGGCTGGTACCACGGCTTCGGCTGCGAGATGGGAAGAGATCTCTTCCGCCCGCGCGATCAGCTGCGCGCGGCCGCCTCGGCGCTCAAGGGACTCATTTTTAAAAAAGCGTACTATGTCACGCTGAACGGCAAGCGCTGTAAGGTGCTGGGCCATATCGGGATGCTGCACACCGTCGTCGACGTGACGAACGTCACCTGCTCGCTCGGCGACACCGCCACCCTCGATATCAACCCCCTGCTTCTCAAGGGCGTGCCGGTCGTGTTTCAGTGAGGCGCGCCATGGCCGACCGTATTGCCGCCATCGCCACCGGACTGACCCGCTCCGGCATCGGCGTGATCCGCATGTCGGGCGAGGGGTGTATTGCCGCCGCCGCGTCCGTCTTTTCGCCCGCCTCCGGGCGCTCGCTCGCCGACGCGCCCGACCGTAAGCTCGTGCTCGGTACGCTCTATGACGGGCAGAGGCGTCCCATCGATCAATGCCTCGCCTTTGTCAGCCGCGCGCCCGCCTCCTATACCGGCGAGGACACGGCTGAGCTTCAGTGCCACGGCTCGCCCGCCGCGCTCACAGCGGCGCTGGAGTCGCTCTTTGCCGCAGGCTTCCGGCAGGCAGGCCCGGGCGAGTTCACCCGCCGCGCGTTTTTAAACGGCAGGCTCGATCTCACGCAGGCCGAGGCCGTCGTCGATCTTATCGACGCGCCTACGGCCGAGGCCGCCGCAAACGCCGCCGGGCAGCTGTCCGGCGCGATCAGCGGCCGCATAGGACCCATCTATGACAGTCTCGTCGACCTCCTGTCGCATTTCCACGCCGTGCTCGACTACCCCGACGAGCTGCTTGAGCCGTTCGAGCTTGATGGCGCCGCGCGGACGCTCGGTACCGCGCGCGCGCAGCTTCGCGCGCTGCTCGACACCGCCCGGCGCGGCCGCTTTGTCGCCTCCGGCATCCGCGCGGCCATCGTAGGCAGCCCCAACGCCGGAAAATCGAGCCTTCTCAACCTTCTCGCGGGCTTTGCGCGCGTGATCGTGACCGATATCCCCGGCACCACGCGCGACACCGTCGAACAGCCCGTGACCCTCGGCCGCCACCTATTGCGCCTTTGCGATACCGCCGGTATCCGCGACGCGGAAAACGAGGTCGAGCGGCTGGGCGTTCTGCGCAGCGAGCAGGCCGTGACCGATTGTGATCTGGCCCTCTTCGTCGTCGACGGCAGCAGGCCGCTCACAGATGAGGACCGGCGGGCCATGGACCTGGCGCTGGGCGCGCCTGCGGCCGTGGCTATCATCAACAAGACCGATCTCGGCAGCGTCGTCTGCCCGTCCGAGCTGCCGTTTGCCCGCGTCGTGCCGCTCTCGGCCAAGACGGGCGACGGCTTGGACCGGCTGGAGCAGGCCATCGACCTGGCCTTCCCCGACGATACGCCCTGCGACGGCTCGCTTCTTACCAACGCGCGCCAGACAGACGCGGCCCGCCGCGCCGCGCAGTGTCTCGACGCCGCGCTTTCATCTGTGCGCGCGGGCATGACGCCCGACGCCGTGCTTGTCGACGCCGAGGCCGCGATGACCGCCCTGGGCGAGCTGACGGGCCGGGTCGTCCGCGAGGATATCACCAACCGTATTTTTGAACGCTTCTGCGTCGGAAAATAAACCTTCTGTTGGGGGCCGTCCGGCCCTTCCAGCGAATCGAGGCAACCGTATGATCTATCTGGACAATTCCGCAACCACCCGGCCGTGCCCCGCCTGCGTGCAGGCCATGACCGAGGTTTTGACCGAGGACTGGGGCAATCCCTCGTCGCTGCACGCGCTGGGTCTGGCCGCCGGCCGGCGCTTGACGCGCGCCCGCGCGCAGGTCGCAGCCGCGCTGGGCTGCGATAAGTCGCGCGTGTTTTTCACCTCCGGCGGCACCGAGGCCGACAACTGGGCGATCTTTTCCGCCGCCGAGCGCCTTGGAAAGCGCGGCAGGCACATCGTCACCACCGCCGTCGAGCACCACGCCGTGCTGCATCCCATGCAAAAGCTGGCCGCGCGCGGCTTCGACGTGACGTACCTGCAGCCGGACGGCGCGGGCGCAGTCACGCTGGACGCGCTCAAAGCCGCGCTTCGCCCCGACACCATCCTGGTCTCGATCATGATGGTCAATAACGAGACCGGCGCCGTGATGCCAATCGCGGAAATGGCCCGCCTGACGCACCGCGTAAGCCCGTTGGCGCTGTTTCATACCGACGCGGTGCAGGGCTTTTTGAAGCTCCCCTTCCAGGCCAAAACGCTCGGCGCGGATATGATCAGCGTCTCGGGCCACAAGATACACGCCAGCAAGGGCGTGGGCGCGCTCTATCTCCGCCCAGACCTGCCGCTGCCGCCGCTGCTTCTCGGCGGCGGGCAGGAGCAGGACCTGCGCTCCGGCACGGAAAACCTGCCCGCCATCTGCGGCTTCGGCGCGGCCTGCGCGCAGTTTGAGCCGCACTCGCTTCTGCACATGGCGCGCCTGCGCGATCTGGCCCGGCAGGAGCTTTTGAAAATCCCCGGTCTTGTGCTCATTGGCCGCGGCGACGCGCCGCATATCGTCAGCCTGTCTCTGCCCGGCCTGCGCTCACAGGGCCTCATCAACTGCCTGCAGGACCGCGGCGTCTACGTCTCGGCCGGCTCGGCCTGCGCCAAGGGCCACCGCAGCCACGTGCTCGAAGCCATGCGCCTGCCGCCCGCCGTCATCGACGGTTCGATCCGCGTGTCGTTCTGCGCCGAGAATACCGAGCAGGACGTGTTCGCGCTGTGCCAGGCGCTGCGCGAGGCAAAGCAAACGCTGAAGGGCTGATCGTGATCCCCCGCCGGCAGAGCCGGCGGGGGAGACTGCCGAAAAAGGCGATGCGCCTTTTTCGACAATATGAGGTTTTTTGACACGCTGGCGCGGCGTAACACCAGTTACGCCGCGTGTCTTTTTGCCCATTAGTATCTCAAAGTAAAAACAGCGCGCAAAAAAGAAAAAACATCCCCCGGCAGGGCTTAACATACGTTTCGCCGCCTGTTACAATAGGACCACAATCAGAAAACGAGGTGCTTTTGTATGCATATGGCGGACGCGCTGTTGTCCGTTCCGGTCGCCGCGACGATGTATGCGGCCACGGCCGTGACGGCAGGCACATGCGTAAAAACGCTCAAAAAAGAAGAAAACATGGCAAGGCTTCCCACGATGGCGGTGGCCTCGGCGCTCATCTTTGCCGGCCAGATGATCAACTACACCATCCCCGGCACCGGCTCCTCCGGCCATCTGTGCGGCGGCATGCTGCTCTCGGCGCTTTTGGGGCCGCAGGCGGGCTTCTTGTCGATGGTGGTGATTTTGGCCATCCAGTGCCTGTTCTTTGCCGACGGCGGGCTGCTGGCCTTGGGCGCAAACTGCTGGAACATGGCGTTTTACGGCTGCTTTGTGGGCTACTATCTGATCTGGCGGCCGATGATGCGCAGCAATCTCTTCCGCTCGCACGCAGAGCGCTCCGGCGCGCGCGCAAAGATCGCGCTTGCCAGCGTCCTCGGCTGCGTCGTGACGCTGCAGCTCGGCGCGTTTTCGGTCGTGGTGGAGACGAGCCTTTCCGGCATCACCGAGCTGCCCTTCGGCGCGTTTTTGGCGCTCATGCAGCCCATCCATCTCGCCATCGGCGCGGTCGAGGGCGTTATCACCGCCGCGGTCCTGCTCTTTGTCTATGAGGCGCGCCCCGCGCTTTTGATGGACGCCGCGCCGGCGGCAGACGCGCGCGGCGGAAGGCTCTCGCTCAGATCCACGCTCCTTGTCCTGACTGCGGTCGTGGTGCTTGTAGGCGGCGGGCTGAGTCTGCTCGCCAGCTCCAACCCCGACGGGCTGGAGTGGTCGCTGATCGGCAACCGTGACGCCGGCTACAGCGAGAACATGGCGCTCGATGAAGAGGATTACGGCGTGCACAGCAGCGCCGCCGACAAGGCGGCGGCCGTGCAGCAGAAGACGGCGTTTTTGCCGGACTACGCGTTCCAAAACTCCGACAGCGCCGCCGGCACCAGCGTCTCTGGCCTTGTCGGCGCGGCCCTTGTGGCGGCGGTCGCGGCCGGTATCTGCGCGGCAGGCGGCGTCCTGCGCAGGCGCAGGGCAAAAAAAGTATAAAAACCGCCCGAAAAGCCGGCCGGCTTTTCGGGCAGCTTCGGTGAAGGACATGTTATGGACAAAATAGCAGCGGCGCAGCGCGAGCTGCGCCAAATGGACGAGCTGGCGGCGGGCAGCTCGCCGCTGCACCAGCTGCACCCGCTCAGCAAGCTTGCCGTCACGGCCGCGTATATTGCGGCCGTGGTCTCGTTTGACAAATATGCGCTCACGGGCCTTGTGGTGATGGCGCTTTATCCCGCGCTGTCGTTCCAGCTGGCGGATATCCGCATCCGCACCTGCTTTTACAAGCTGCGCGTGGTGCTGCCGCTGGTGTGCGCGGTGGGGCTTGTCAACCCGTTTTTTGACCGCGCGCCGCTTCTATATCTGGCAAATGTGTCCGTCTCGGGCGGCGTGGTCTCGATGCTGACGCTCATGCTCAAGGGCGTTTTTTCGCTCATGGCCTCGTTTTTGCTCATTGCTACGACGAAGATCGACGCGCTGTGCGCCTGCCTGCGGCAGCTGCACGTGCCGCAGCTCGTCACAAGCCTGCTTCTGCTCACCTACCGCTATATCTCCGTCCTGCTGGGCGAGGCGTCTGCCATGCTGACCGCCTACCGCCTGCGCGCGCCGGGGCAGAAGGGCGTACACATCTCGGCCTGGGGCTCGTTTCTGGGCCAGCTGCTGCTGCGCAGCATGGACCGGGCGCAGCAGCTGTACAACAGCATGCTCCTGCGCGGCTTTTTTGGCGAATTTCCCTACTGCGCCCCGCCCCGGACGCGCGGACGCGACGCGCTGTTTGCCCTGGGCTGGATCGCGGCGTTCGCACTCGCGCGCGCGTTCGATCTTTCACAGCTGCTGGGCGCGCTGCTGACAGGAGGCTAATATGATCGAATTTTCACACGTCAGCTTCTGCTACGAACCGGGCGTGCCGGCGGTGGAGGATCTCTGCTTCACCATCCGCGACGGCGAGGCCGTGGGTCTGATCGGCGCCAACGGCGCGGGCAAATCGACGCTCATGCAGCTGCTTCTGGGCCTTTTGGCGGGAAGCGGCGCCATCACGGCCGGCGGCCTTACGGTCGAGAAGAAAAACCTTTCTGCCATCCGCCGGCAGATCGGCTTTGTGCTGCAGGACTCGGACAACCAGATGTTCATGCCGACGGTACTTGACGACATGCTCTTCGGCCCTTGCAACTACGGCCTTTCGCGGCAGGCCGCCGAGCAGCGCGCGGACCAGGTGCTGGCCCAGCTTGGCCTGCAGGCGCTGAAGCGCCGCTACAACCACAAGCTTTCCGGCGGCGAGAAGCGCATGGCGGCCATCGCGGCGGTGCTCGTCATGCAGCCGTCGGTCATCGTCATGGACGAGCCGACCACGGCGCTCGACCCCGTGAACCGCCGGGCGGTGATCCATACCATCAACGCGCTTTCGCAGACGAAGCTCATCGCCTCGCACGATCTGGATATGATCCTGGACACCTGCACGCGCGTGCTCATCCTCAGCCATGGCCGGATCGTCGCAGACGGCGCCGCGCAGACGCTTCTGCGCGATCGCGCGCTGCTCGAGGCCAACCGGCTAGAGCTTCCGCTGCGGCTGCAGGGCGTCTGAGCCTGCGCGCAGTCAAATCACGCAGAAAACGGCCTGCGGCGAACAACTCGCACGTTTGCGGGCCGAGACGTGTTTTCCCCGACGCACATGCCGCCGGAGAAAACAAATTCCATTTGATTCGCGGCGTGCGCGCCGCGAACGCTATAAGGTTTTTTGATACGCAAAGAACGCGCCCCGGTAAAAACCGGGGCGCGTTGTTCGTTGGAAGCGATCCGTTCTTTTTCGCCTTGATGGCGGCCTGCGCGGCGGCCGTTTTTGCAGGGCGCTATGCCGCGCACTCCATTTTTCTCAGCTCGCCCAGCAGCATCGCCGACGCGATGCCCGCCGCGAGAAAATCCGCCACCGGCCCGGCATACATGATCCCGTCGATGCCGAAAAACAGCGGCAGCGCGACGATCAGCGGCAGCAAAAAGATGATCTGCCTGGTCAGGGCCAAAAACGTTCCCTTGGCGGGCTTGCCGATGGCGGCAAAGAACGTCGACGACATGGGCTGGATATTATTGACGAACGTGGCGAGCAGATAGATGCGGAAATACCGCTCGGCAAACGAGAAATACAGCTCTGAGCCGCTGCCGAACAGGCTGATGATGCTGCGCGGAAACAGCTGGAACATGGCGAACGCCACGCTGCAGATGATCAGCCCCGCGACGATGCCCAGCCGGATGACCTTCTTGACCCGGTCAAACTTTCTCGCGCCGTAGTTGAAGCTGGCGATGGGCTGCATCCCCTGCGCGATGCCGACGCACAGGGAAAAGAAAATGAAGCTGACCTTGTTGATGATGCCCGCGCACGCCAGCGGGATCGACTCGCCATAGATCGACTGCGCGCCGTAGTAGCGCAGGGAATTGTTCAGCACGATCTGCACGACCATCATCGCCAGCTGGTTGCAGCACTGCGCCAGGCCCAGGCTCATCGCGTAGCCGGCGTACTTTGCCCTTGGCCGCAGATGCTCGCGCGTGAAGCGCCCGGCCCTGTAGCGCCGCAGGTAGAAAAACACCATGCCGGCCGAGACGATCTGCCCCAGTATGGTCGCCAGCGCCGCGCCCGTCATCCCCATGCCGAAGCCGAAGATGAACAGCGGGTCCAGGATCGTGTTGATGATGGCGCCCGCCAGGTTGCAGAGCATGGACATGCGCGGGCTGCCGTCGGCGCGGATCAGATGCGCGCCGCCCGTGGTAAAGACCAAAAACGGGAAGCCGACGGCCGTGATGCGCACATACTCCTTTGCCAGCGGCAGAACATCCGCCGGCGAGCCGAAGAAGATCAGAAGCGGCTCAAGAAAGATCAGCGTGATCGCGCCCAGCGCCGCGCCGCTCAAAAACAGCAGTACCGCCGCGTTTCCCACATAATACAGCGCCTTTTTCGCGTCGCCGCGCCCCATCGTCAGATTGAACGCCGACGCCGCGCCCACGCCCAGCAGCAGCGCCAGCGCCGTGCAGCATGTGCTCAGCGGAAAGGCGACGTTCGTCGCGGCGTTGCCCAGCTCGCCGATCGAGTGGCCAATAAAGATCTGGTCGACAATGTTGTAAAGCGCGCCCACCAGCATGGCCACAATGCTGGGGATCGCAAATTTTCGCAGCAACGCGCCCACCGGCTGTGTGCCGAGCGGATTGCTTTGCTTCTGTTCCGGCTGCATAGGAGGTTCCTCTTTTCTGTCTATGATACTCTTTTCTATTGTATCACGGCCCGTCAACCGGTGCCGCCGCCGTCATGCTTCTGATTTTTTCGCAGACCGGCCGGCAGCGCCCGCAACGCCGCAAACCCTTGAAAATACAGGACTTTCCAAATGGTCGAGCCGCGTTTTGGCCCAAACGCATTGACTTTTTCCCGCCGTTTGACTATGGTAGAGCCAGATCTTGCAAGACCAATTTCTGCCCAACGGGAGAAAGGAACCGTCTATGGAAAATAAAGAGACCTTCGGCGCGTACATCCTACAGCGCCGGCGCAAGCTGGGCATGACCCAGCGTGAATTTGCAGAGAAGCTCTACGTGACCGAATCCGCCGTCAGCAAATGGGAGCGCGGTCTGAGCTACCCCGACATCACGCTGCTGCGCAGCATCTGCCAGGTGCTCGGCG
>CAZWKZ010000046.1:0-13153 GCA_964633935.1 uncultured Oscillospiraceae bacterium
AGAGCTGGTGCGGATATAGATCCATCTTTTCACCCAGCCCCACCTGCTGCAGCAGCTCGACGGCGCGCACGCGCAAACGCGCGAGAAGCTCTTTTTTGTTCTGCCGGTAGTCCGGCCGTTCCTTGGCCAATAGCTCGCTGGCGAGCATCACGTTCTGCAGCGCGGTATACTGCGGGAACAGGTTGAAGCTCTGGAACACCAGACCGAAGTGCAGCCGCTTTTTGCGGATCTCGCGCTCGCGCTGCGTAGCGGGGTCGGAGGCGTCAAAGAGCGTCTGACCGTTCACCACGATCTGCCCGTCGTCGGGCGTGGTCAGAAAGTTGAGGCAGCGCAGCAGCGTCGTCTTGCCGCTGCCGGACGAGCCGATGATGGCGGCGCTTTCGCCGCGCTCGAGGCTGAAATCGACGCCGCACAGCACAGGCGTGTTCTCACCGAAGCGCTTACAGATGTTTTTGACTTCCAGTACAGGCACAGCCGTCACCTCCTAGGCTCTGAAATAGTCCAGCCTGCGTTCGCTCCAGCCGAGCGCAAGCGTCAGCACGCCGCTGAACAGCAGATAATATACGCCCGTAAAAAACAGCGGCCAGATCGCGCCGGAAATGCCCTGCGAGCCTTTCAAAAACGCCTGCCCGGCCCAAATTAGTTCCTGCAGCGCGATGATGCGGGCGAGCGACGTATCCTTGACCAGCGTGATGATCTCATTCGAGATGGGCGGGACGATGCGCTTGAGCATCTGCAGAAGCGTGATCTTGAAGAAGATCTGGCTCTTCGTCATGCCGAGCACCTGTCCGGCCTCCTGCTGGCCCACGGGCACGCCCTGGATGCCGCCGCGGTAGATCTCAGAGAAGTAGCAGGCGTAGTTGAAAATGAATGCCGCGCTCGCGGCCACGAACCGGCCGGTCTCGCCGGTCCCCCAGATATTGTTTTTCCAGACAAGGCCCGGAAAGTAGTAGATGACCAACAGCTGCAGCATGAGCGGCGTGCCGCGCACGACCCAGATGACGAGCTTGACGAGCAGCGACACCGGCCGGAACCAGGCGCAGAACGCGCTCAAGCGGTTCGCGCCGCGCTTCGCCGCGATCGCACGGCCAAGTCCGGCGAACGGCGCCCAGGTATTGATCGAGCCGAAGCAGATGACGAGGCCCAGCGGGAGCGCGCCGATGAGCGTAAGAAAAAAGAGCTTCAGCGTCTGCAAAAAGCCTGTGTTCAGGGCGTTGATGACGATCGGCAGCTGTTCGGTGAATGTCATCGATACAAGAAGTGTCTGCATAGCGTGTTACCTGCCTTTGGCGGAGTGCATGACGTTTCCCCGGCGGGCTGCGCCGGGGAAACGCGATTCAAAGGTCCTGTGGATGGTTCAAGGGCAGCCGCGCTTACTGCGCGATCAGCGCGGCCTGCACGCCGTAGGTCTCGGCGATGGCCTGCATCGTGCCGTCGGCATAGCTGGAGGCGAAGAACTCGTTGAGCTTCTGCGCCAGGTCGCTTCCCTTGCGGAAGCCGACGCCGTACTTTTCAGCGTTGAGACCCACGGTGTAGGTCAGATTGTCATAGCCCGTGCCGGGGCCGACCATGGCGGCGGCCATCAGCGAGTCGATGACGGCGGCGTCGGACGTGCCGGCGGCGACCTCCATCAATGCGTCGGCCTGCGCTTTGACCTCAGTAAACTGATAGCCCAGCGCCTCGATCTCGTTCTTACCGGCGGAGCCCGCCTCGACGGCGAATATCAGATCGGCGCAGCTTTCCACCGTCTGATACTGATCGGCCACGTCGGCCGGTACAATGATGATCTGGGCGTTGTCGCAGTAGGCGTTGGAGCACTCCATGGCGCTTGTGACCTCATCCGTCAGCGTCATGCCGTTCCAGACACAGTCGATGCTCTTGCCGTCAAGCTCGAAGACCTTGTTGTCCCATTCGATCTCGACAAATTCCACCTCGACGCCCAAGCTTTTGGCGAAGGCCGTGGCCATGTCGGCGTCAAAGCCGATCCAGGCGCCGTCGCTGTCCTGATAGTCCATGGGGGCGAAGTCGGTGATGCCCACGACGAGCGTACCCTTGTCCTGGACATATTCCAGATCGGTAGCGGGTTCTTTCTTGGCGCACGCGGCCAGCGTGAGCAGCATCATGACGGCCAGCAGGATAGCGATTTGTTTTTTCATATTCATTTCCTCCGTTTTTCGTGCGCAGCGGTGTGCCGTGCGGCAGCGTTATTTATCGTGCTAATAATTTACCATACTAATGTGCTAATGTAAAGAAGCAATACTGTAAAAAAATTGCCGCCCGGCGCAGCGCGGGTTGTGCACTGTGCACAATGCGCATAGGCATCCTAGAAGCGGCCATTCTGTAGGAGGTCCCATCGATCCTGCCTCTTTGCCGCAGGACGCGGAGCATAGGTTTCAAGAAGCGGCAAAAAGCGAGAAAGCAAAAAACGCCGTCCGGAGCAGCGCTCCGGACGGCAGGCTTCAAACGCTAGATATCGAACACGCCGAGCATGACGATGCCGATGACAACCATCGCGATCATGAGATAGTGCTTGGCAGACAGCTTTTCCTTTAAGAAGATGCGGCTCCAAACGACCGACGCCACGCAGTAGGCCGAGATGATCGGCGCGGCCAGCGCAACGTGCGCGCTGTCGGCGATGGCGTAGATGTAGGCGAACTGGCCGGCCGTTTCAAAGACCGCGCCGACATACTTTGGCGCCTCCATTTTGGGCACGAGCTTGTCTTTTTTGATGACGACGACGTAGAGAAAGCTGAGTACGGCCGCGAACAGGAAGGTCAGCTCGTAAGCCACGTTGGCCGAGTCCTCGTTCAGCGTCTCAAGCACCAGAGAATCGGCGAACGTACCCGCCGCGTCCAGCAGGCAGTAGGCCACCGGCAGACACAGCGCCAGCCACGATTTGGCGTATTGATAGTTGGAAGCCTCCTGGCGGGCGGCGCGCAGCGCGTCGTCCTCGCGCGATTCAACGACGCCCAGGCCGATGACGCCTGCGCATACAAGCGCGACCGCGCCGATCACGGCCCAGCGCATGCCGCCTGTGATCGAATCGTCGAGCGTGCCCGTCAGCAGGCAAAGAACCGCCACAATTGCGCCCGAGGAATTGCAGATGGGCGACGAGATCGACAGCTCGATGTAGCGCAGGCCCACGTAGCCCAGCGTCATGGAGCCGATATACAGCAGCGACACCGGCAGATACGTCCAAATGACGCCCCAGGTGATGACGGTACCGGTGCAGATCTCATAGAGCGCATGGATACCCATGACGACGCCCACGGCGATGACCATTTTCAGATGGCTGTATTTGTCGCGCGCGTCGCGGCAGCCGATTTTAGAAAACAGGTCTGAGCCGCTCCAGCAGAGCAGCGCGATGATGGAAAGCCAGAACCACATAAACAGTTTCTCCTTTTTCGTTTTCTCTTTCTTTTTTCTTACGGCAGCGTCACAAGCCCTGCGTCCAGCAGCTTCTGCAGGCTCATGAGGATGCCGAGCTTTGCGTGATACCACGTAAGCCCGCCCTGGAAATATACCGCATACGGCTCACGGATCGGGCCGTCTGCGGAAAGCTCGATGGACGAGCCTTGCACGAACGCGCCGGCGGCCATGACAACCTCGGAATCATACCCGGGCATGGCCCACGGCACGGGCGTGACGTAGCTGTCGACCGGCGCGGCCGCCTGAATGCCGCGGCAGAAGGCCAGCATGCGCTCGGCAGAGCCGAGCTGCACGGCCTGGATGATATCGTGCCGGTCCTCTGCGCCGTTCGGCACGACCGGAAAGCCCAGACGCTCGTAGACGTTGGCCGCGAAGATCGCGCCCTTCAGCGCGCCGGAAACCACCGTCGGGGCGAGGAAAAAGCCCTGATACAAGCTGGGCAGCAGCCCGAGGTTCGCGCCGACCTCCTGCCCCAGACCGGGCGCGGAGAGGCGATAGGCGCAGCGCTCGACCAGCGCCTTTTTGCCGCAGATATAGCCGCCGATGGGGGCAAGCCCGCCGCCGGGGTTTTTGATGAGAGAGCCGACGATCATGTCCGCCCCGACGTTCGACGGTTCCATCGTTTCGACGAATTCGCCGTAGCAGTTGTCGACCATGCAGATGACGTCCGGCTTGACGCTTTTACAAAACGCGATCAGCTCGCCGATCTGCTTTACCGAATACGACGGGCGCGTGGCGTAGCCCTTGGACCGCTGGATGGTGATGAGCTTCGTTTTTTCATGGATCGCCGCGCGGATGGCGTCATAGTCGAACGAGCCGTCGGGCTTCAGCTCTGCCTGCCGATAGCTGACGCCGTACTCTTTTAACGAGCATTTGGATTCGCGGATGCCGATGACCTCCTCCAGCGTGTCGTACGGCGCGCCAACGGGGCTGAGCAGTTCGTCGCCGGGCAGCAGATTCGCGCCGAGCGCTACGGCAAGCGCGTGCGTGCCGCAGGTGATCTGCGGCCGGACGAGCGCGGCCTCGGCGCTGAAGGCCGCCGCGTACACCTGTTCCAGCCGGTCTCGGCCCACATCGTCATAGCCGTAGCCGGTGGTCGCGGCGAAACAGGTGGCGTCGACGCGGTTTTCCTGCATCGCGCGGATGACCTTGGCCTGATTGTACTCGGCCACCTGATCGACATGCGCGAAGCGCTCAGTGAGCGAGGCGAGCACCTGCTCGCCGTATTCATACACGGCCCGGCTC
Organism: uncultured Oscillospiraceae bacterium; assembly: GCA_964633935.1. Taxonomy (GTDB): domain Bacteria; phylum Bacillota; class Clostridia; order Oscillospirales; family Oscillospiraceae; genus CAG-170. Next base: position 4,675 of record CAZWKZ010000046.1, read on the forward strand.
AGGCCCAGAGATTCATACATCTGTAGCAGTTCCATTATTCTCTCTCCATGCTGTCGAAAATTTGCTTTGCCGCGTCCTGGATGACGTCGGGCTTGGTCACGATGATGCCGGTCTGCTCGTCGCCGAGGATCAGCAGCGTATCGCCCGGCTGGATGTGGAACAGCGTCCGCGCGTCCTTGGGAATCACGATCTGACCCTTTTCGCCGACCTTCGCCGTGCCGAAAATATGCCGCCGGGGTTTTCCCAGCAGGTGTTTGCCTCCTGCCATAGCCGCCTCCTGTTCAAGCGCATAAAGACCCTGTCGGCCGCCAGACGTGCGCTGGCGGGTGTAAGGGGTGAATTTCATACTTGTATAACTTACGGCGCGGGCGGTCGTTTGTCAAGCAAAAAATTTCCCGGCACGCAAAAATCGTGCCGGGTCGCTTCTGTCAGAAGGCTTGTCTAAAGCGTTTTGTTCTTTTCATACGCCGCGATCACGGCCTCGATGACGGCGCTGCGAAAGCCCTTTGCCTCCAGCGTGCGCACGCCCTGGATGGTCGTGCCGCCGGGCGAGCAGACCGCATCCTTGAGCTGGCCCGGGTGCTGCCCAGCGGCAAGCGCAAGCTTGGCGGCGCCGAGCGTCATCTGCGCGGCAAGCTCCTGCGCCTTGGCGCGCGGCAGGCCGCAGGCTACGCCGCCGTCGGCCAGCGCCTCTAAAAACAGGTCCACGAACGCCGGGCCGCATCCCGCCACGGCCGAGGCTGCGTCGATCAGCTGCTCGGGCAGCTGCAAAAAGCGCCCGGCGGGCGACATTACATCAAGAAACGCCGCAAGCGCCGTCTGCGTGACGGCGGAATTCGCGCAGTAGCTGATCATGCCCTCGCCGATCGCGGCGGGCGTGTTCGGCATGATGCGGATGACGGGGTAGCGGCCGCGCGCCATATCCTCGACGCGCTGCATCGTAAGCCCGGCCGCCATTGTGACGAGCACGAAGCGGTCTTTCCGCGCTGAAAGCGTGGGGGCGAGCGCATCGAGCAGATCCTGCATCATCTGCGGCTTCACGCCGAGAAACAGATAGTCCGCCGAGGCGGCCGCTTGTTCGTTTGTGACGGCCTCGCCGCCCGTTTCCAGCGCCAGCGCCGCAGCCTTTGCGGCCGTGCGGTTGGCGAGCAGCAGGCGGCAGTCCGCCGTCTTTGCCGCCGCGCGCGCCAGCGCGCCGCCCATGCTGCCGGTACCGATAAAGCCCAATATTTTCATCCTGCTGCCTCCTAGCGTACCTGGCCTTCGCCGTAGATGATGTATTTGCTGCTTGTCAGCTCGTCAAGGCCCATCGGCCCGCGCGCGTGCATCTTCTGGGTGGAGATGCCGATCTCGGCGCCAAGGCCGAACTCGCCGCCGTCGGTAAAGCGGGTCGAGGCGTTGACGTATACCGCCGCAGCGTCGACCGCGTCCAAAAAATGCTGCGCGGTGAAATAATTGCGGGTCACAATGGCCTCGGAGTGGCCCGTGCCGTGGGCGTTGATGAAGGCAATGGCTTCACCGGCGTCTTTGACGATGCGCACGGCAAGGATATAGTCGTCGTATTCCGCGTCCCAGTCGTCCTCTTGCGCGGCGACGCCGCGGCTGCCCACGATGGCAAGCGAGGCCGGATCGCAGCGCAGCTCGACGCTGTGCCGGTCCAGAAGCGGCAGCGCTTTTTGCAGAAACGCTTCGGCCACGGGCTCGGCGATCAGCACGCATTCGACCGCGTTACACACCGAAGGCCGCGAGCACTTGGCGTTATACAAGATGCTTGCGCCCATGTCAAGATCGGCCTCTTTGTCGATATACACATGGCATACGCCCTCGCCGGTGCGGATGACGGGGACGCTGGCTTGCCTGCTCACCGCGCGGATCAGCCCCGCGCCGCCGCGCGGGATCAGAACGTCCACATATTCATCTAAGTGCATCAGCTCCTGCGCGCTTTCGCGACTGGTGTTTTGCACCAGGCCGATGCAGTCCTCCGGCAGTCCGGCGTCCGCCAGCGCCCGGCGCATCAGCGCAACCGCCGCGCGGTTGGATTCGATCGCTTCCTTGCCGCCGCGCAGGATGCACGCGTTGCCGGATTTTAGGCACAGCGCCGCCGCGTCGACGGTGACGTTGGGCCGCGCTTCATAGATGATGGCGATCACGCCAAGCGGCACGCGGCGCTTGCCAATGATAAGGCCGTTCGGGCGCGTGGTCATGCTGTCGACGCGGCCGATGGGGTCTGGCAGCGCCGCCACTTGGCGAATGCCTGCGACGATGTCGGCCACACGCTTCGGCGTGAGTGTCAGCCGGTCGAGCATTGCCGGGCGCATCCCGGCCGCGCGCGCGGCAGCGACGTCTTTTTCATTCGCGGCCAGCCACGCGTCCTGCCCGGCGCTCAGCGTATCGGCGATGATGCGCAGCGCCTCGTTCTTCTTCTGCGTACCGGCGATGGCCAGTACGCGGCTGGCGGCCTTGGCCGCCGCGCCCTGCTGCTGCAGCTGTGTCATGCTTGCGCCTCCTTATTTTGCGGCGAGAAAGCGGGTGCCCACATTCTTGCCGTCGATGATGTCATACAGATTTTCCGGCTGCGCGCCGTTGGTGATGACCATCTCAAAGCCCGCGTCCATGCAGATTTTCGCGGCTGATAGCTTCGTCGCCATGCCGCCCGTGCCGCGCCAGCCGCCCGCGCCGCCCGCCATCTGCAGAATTTCGGGCGTGAGCGCCGTCACGCGGTGCAGCAGCTGCGCGCCGTCGTGCGTTCTGGGATCGCGGTCGTAAAGTCCGTCGATATCCGACAGCAGCACGAGCAGATCCGCCCCGCAGAGCCTGGCCACAATGGCAGAGAGCGTGTCGTTGTCGCCGAGTATTTTGTGCCGCCCGGTTTCGATCTCGGCCGAGCTGACCGAGTCGTTCTCGTTCACGATGGGGATCACGCCCATCTCCAACAGCGCCTCGAAGGTGTTGGACAGATGCTCGGCGCGCTCGGGCTGCTCGACGTCGTCGCCGGTCAGCAAAATCTGCGCGACGCTGTGGCCATATTCGGAAAACAGCTTGTCGTAGATGTGCATCATCTGGCACTGGCCCACGGCAGCAGCGGCCTGCTTCATGCGAAGCTCGGCCGGCCGTTCGCGCAGGCCCAGCTTCGCCGCGCCGACTGCGATGGCGCCGGACGAGACCAAAATCAGCTCGTTGCCCGCGCTTGCCAGATCTGCCAGCGCGCGTGTCAGATGCTCCATACTGCGCAGATTCACGCTGCCTGACGCGTGCGTCAGCGTGGACGTGCCGAGCTTGACGACAATGCGTTTTTTCCTGTGTTCCATGGTAAAGCCTCCCGGCGGTAAGTGATCTGCGAAGCAGCCGTCGATATTTTCTCCGGGACCGCATTACATGCAGTATAGCACACCGCGCGGAATTTGGAAAGTGGCGCGGCTGCTTTACGCCTTGCATTTTTTTGAAAAGCGTGGTACCATCAAAAAAAGACCGGCGCGGCCGTCCGCCGCGCCCTGCCTGATCTGCAGGCGGAAGGGAGCGCGTCATGCGAAGACGAGACCGTCAGATCACCGACCGCGCGCAGATCGTGCGCGTCATCGAAGCGTGCGACTGCTGCCGCGTGGGCTTTGCCGCGGAAGACGGCGTGTACCTCGTGCCGCTCAATTTTGCGTTTGTGGAAAACGGCGCGCTGGGCGCGCTGTACTTTCACGGCGCAAAAGAGGGCAGAAAAGCCGGACTCATCGCCGCGCGCCCCCGCGTCGGCTTTGAGATGGATTGCCGGCATGAACTGCGCGCGTCCGACAGGGCGTGCGGCTACTCGTTCGCGTATCAGAGCGTGATCGGCACGGGCGTGATCGCGCCGGTTGAACAGGTTGAGGAAAAGAAGCGGGCGCTGGCGGCCATTATGGCCCATTACGCGCCCGATAGAAGCTGGGAATTTACGAACGAGCAGGCGAGCGCCGTATCCGTTTTCCGTCTGGATATCGATACGCTCAGCTGCAAGGCGCATGTATAGCGCGAAAGGAGAACCGTCATGTACGATATGGACCGCGACCGCATCCCGGAATCCTACCGGCCGCTGAGCGCGTGGGCGTATTTTGGGCTGCAGATTTTATACGCCGTGCCGGTGCTGGGCTGGATTTTTCTCATCTGCCACGCCGCCGGCAGCAGAAATATCAACAAGCGCAGCTTTGCCCGCAGCTATTTCTGCGTGTATATCTTGATCGCGCTGCTGCTGATCGCGCTTATGATCTCCGGCGTGGGACTTAGCATCACGGGCGGCAAAAGCATGTAAAAAACAAGCGGCCTAAAATCGTTGAAGGGCTTCCGGCGCGTGCTTCAACGATTTTAGGCCAGCTGCATATTTCGACATCTTGTGCCCACGCGGGAAATATTTCCTAGATGTGGGGTTTCGACAAAATTTTCTTTTTCGATGTGCTATGCTTCTTCCAGGCGGCGGACGGATGCAGCCGCAGCGCGACAGCGGTCTGATCGTCCGTCTGCGCAGCTTCGATGCAGCCGAGGATGCCGGCTGCCAGCTCCCGCGCTGATTGCTCGTGGCAGCGGTCAAGGTACTGCTCGGTTCGCTCGCCGGCAGCGCCGTCGCTCACAAGCACCAGCATCTGCTCTCTCTGCAAGGACAGCTTCACACATTCGGCCTGGTGTGTCTCTCCTACGCCAAGCCCGGGTGGCGGTGAGGCTGTCCCAATTTTTGTGACCGCGCCGTCCTGGATCAGATACGACGGCGGCGCGCCCCACTTATGCAGATATGCCTCGCCGGTCGTAAGACTGACCTGCAGCAGATCTACCGTGGAAAATCCACCGTCTTGGCGGAGGATGTATACGCCGTTGAGCATCTGCAGCGCGTCGTGCGCGTCAAAGCCCGCGAGGATCATGCCGCGCAGCAGCTTGATCGCCGTGCGGCTTTCGTGTTCCGCCTCGCGTCCGGTGCCCATGCCGTCGCACAGCAGAACATAGTACCATTCGCCGCAGGAAAAACAGCACCCGTGATCGCCCGAGACGCTGTCGGCGCGCACGCCTCTGGCGCGAAAGCCAAGCTCAGGCGAAAAGCGCGGCGGCTGCGCGGCCGCGTGTGCGTCCGGCGCGGCGAGCGACTGCATCGCGCGGGCGAGAAAGCGGTAATGGTCGGCCAAAATGGCGCGGCTTTCCTGCAGGCGCGATTGGTACTGCATCCGGCACAGACGGTCCTCCAGCGCCTCGTTTACGGCGGCCAGAAAGCCGCTGATATGGCAGCAGCGCTCAAGAAAGAAGGCGGGCAGGTCCTCTCGCATGGCTGCGCCGCGCTGCAAAATGCGCCCGGCCGCATTGGAAAGCGCCAGATAGGTGTCGTGCGCACATTCGTTCCAGCATACGCCGTATTTGCCGCAGCTGCGGCAGATGCGCTCGGCGGCGCGATCGAACACGGCGGCCGAGAGCGGCTCGACGTCGCATGCGGCGCTGCGGTCGAGCGTGCGCGTGATGTAGAGCAAGATATCTGAGATCCGCTCGAGCCGTTCGCCGGCCGAGCCGCGCTCGGGCGCGTCGAGCGGCTGCGATTGCGCGGCAAGACGCTCTGGCAGCGCCAGCGCCAACAGCGTTCCGATCGCCGCGCCGGCAAGAAACAGCACGTCCTGCCCGCCGGTAAAGAGCACGCCGGCCGCGCAGCAGACGAGAAACAGCGCCGCGCGCAAAAGCCTTGCCGGCAGCTTCGCCCCATGGCAGACGAGCGCGGCAAAGACCAGCAGCGCGCACACGGAGCTTTGCTGCGGGCACGTGAGGTCTATGATCAGCCCGCACGCCGCCGCGCACAGAAGGCACGACGGCTCCTGCAGCGACAAAAATACGGCGCCCGCGGCAAGCGCCACGCTGAGCGGCAGGCCGCCCGGCAGCGTCACGCGGCCGCATCCGGCCAAAAGCGCCAGCAAAAGCGCGCGCCTGCCGCGTCCGCCCTTCTCCTGCGCGGTGGAAAATGCCGCCGTACACACGGCCAGAAGCGCCAGCTTTGACAGCAGAAACACCGCGTCGAATGCGTGCACGCGCCCGCCGAGCAGGCACGTCAGCCCCGGCAGGGTATACAGCGCGCAGGCGCAGGCGGGCACGAACCAGCGCTTTTCGCGCGGCAGCAGATCCTGAAAAATGCACGCGCCGGCGAGAATGAGAAAGCCCGCCGCGATCAGCTCCAGCGAGGAGGAAAAGCCCCAGAACGCCAGATACCCGGCCAGCGCGCCGAGATACGCGCCGATCGCCGCAGGGCCAAAGCCGAGCGCGGCCACCAGCGCCGTCGACAGCGGCACGGGGCGGCCGAACAGCGGCGCGAGCGAGAGGAGAAATCCGGCGAGCGCTGCCGCAGCGACCCGTACCGCCGCGCCAAGCGCAGGCCGCGCCAGCAGCTGCGCGTGCGCCGCGTGGGCCGCGTCGGAGGCGAACCTTCGCAGGCGTTTTATGATCTTCATCGCTTCATCTCCCGCCGTGCCCGGCCGGGCCGGGTGTTTTCTTGCCAGAGCATACCACAAAGCGCCAAAAGAATCGGTCGGGAAATGACGCGGGAAATAGCGCGGCAGCAAAAAAGCCGCTTTTGCCGCAGCAATGCGCGCGAAACCCTTGCGGTTAAGGGAAAAACGGCGTACAATATGGGAAAAGGCAAAAAGGAGCTTCGATCACACGATGGGCATAGAGTTGGAAGTTAAGCTGGCGGTAAACGATCTGCAGTTGCTCGACTGCATCTTGTGCGGCGCGGCTGTGCGCGAAAAGATGACGGGGCCGTACCGCTATGTGCCGATGCAGACGACGTATTTTGATACCGCCGACGCGCAGCTTGCCGGAAGGCGGTGGATGCTGCGCGTGCGCGCAGAGGGGCAGACGAGCGTCGTCACCATGAAGACCGCCGCCGACGGCTACGCGCGCGGGGAATGGAGCGTGACGGGCGCGTATCTTGACGAGGCGATCGCGCCGCTGATCGAGCAGGGCGCGCCGGCGGAGCTGGCCGAAATCGCGCAAAAGGAGCTTATCCCGGTCTGCGGCGCGAAGTTCACGCGCATCGTGGCCGAGCTTGCGCTGCCGGACGGCAGCCGCTGCGAGCTTTCCGGCGACGTGGGCGATCTCATGGGCGCCGGGCGCTATGCGCCGCTGTGCGAGCTGGAGCTGGAGCTGAAGCAGGGCGCGCCGGACGCGATGCTCGCGCTATCGCGCGAGCTGCAGCGCGTGTATGGGCTGCAGGAAGAAGCGCGCAGCAAATTTGCCCGCGCGCGGGCGCTGGCCGGGCAGGCGTGAGGCGCGGATTGTTATTTCCCGCTGGGCATGCTATAATACGATAGAAAATCCGCCGGACGTCCGGTAGCAAAAATCGAGGGGAAACACATGGATACAAACAAACAGCTGAATTTGACGATGCTCTGCGATTTCTATGAGCTGACGATGTCGAACGGCTATTTCCAGTGCGGCATGAAAGACCGCATCACCTATTTTGACGTTTTTTTCCGCAGCGTGCCGGATAACGGCGGCTTTGCCATCGCCGCAGGGCTGGAGCAGGCGGTGCGCTACATCCAGCAGCTGCATTTTGATGACGACGATATCGCGTATCTGCGCGGCAGGAAGCTATTCAGCGAGGAATTTTTGCGCTTTCTCAAGGATTTCCGCTTCACCGGCGATATCTGGGCCGTGCCAGAAGGCACGCCCATCTTCCCGCGCGAGCCGATCATGACCGTGCGCGCGCCCGCCATCCAGGCGCAGCTGGTCGAGACGTATCTGCTGCTCACGCTCAACCACCAGAGCTTGATCGCGACCAAGGCCAACCGCGTGGTGCGCGCGGCCGAGGGGAGGACCGTGCTGGAATTCGGCTCGCGCCGGGCGCAGGGCGGCGACGGCGCGGTGCTTGGCGCGCGCGCGGCGTTCATCGGCGGCTGCAAAGGCACGGCCTGCACGGTCTCGGACGAGCTGTTCGGCGTGCCCGCCGGCGGGACGATGGCGCATTCGTGGGTGCAGATGTTCCCCTCGCAGTACGAGGCGTTCAAGACCTACTGCCAGATTTACCCCGACAACCCCACGCTGCTGGTCGATACGTACAATACGCTCAAAAGCGGCGTACCGGACGCCATCCGCGTCTTCAACGAGGTGCTAAGACCCCGGGGACTGACCAGGTGCGGCATCCGGCTCGATTCGGGCGATATGACGTATTTGACCAAGAAGGCCAGAAAGATGCTCGACGACGCGGGCTGGCAGTCGTGCAAGATCTCGGTGTCGAATTCGCTGGATGAGCACATCATCCGCGACCTTCTCATGCAGGGCGCGAAGATCGACATGTTCGGCGTCGGCGAGCGGCTCATCACCGCCAGGTCCGAGCCGGTTTTCGGCGGCGTGTACAAGCTCACCGCCGTCGAGGACGACGCGGGCTGCATCATTCCCAAGATCAAGATCAGCGAGAACGTGGGCAAGATCACGAACCCGCATTTCAAGAAGCTCTACCGCTTCTTCGGCAACGACACCGGCAAGGCCATCGCCGACT
>CAZWKZ010000047.1:0-13094 GCA_964633935.1 uncultured Oscillospiraceae bacterium
TGTCGCCGGAGAAAACAAATTCCATTTGATTCGCGGCGTGCGCGCCGCGAACGCTGCGAGGTTTTTTGACACGCTGAGGGCGCCTGCCGTATTGTTAGCGGCGGTCATATCCGGCTCCTTTTCCAAGGAGGTCCGTGTCTCTGCGCAAAAGGCGCGCCGCGCGCAAGGCCTGCCCATTCCCGGCCGTTTGCTATGCGCAGTAGACGGATATCGCCTGCTTTACATATTCGGCCGTGCCCTCGCCGCCCGCCTGATCGATGGCGCGCTTCATCCGCCCGTCATTTCCGTACAGTTGGCCCAGGCGGCCCAGCAGTTCATCGGTGCAGGTATCGTGTGGTGAAGTGCGCGCACACTTACGCCCGTAAGTTTACTTACTTCATTTACTGTTCGCATGTTCATTCCCCCCCGTGCAATGCAAGTATAAACGATGACGCAGCGTTAGCGTCAATCGGAAATTTAAAAAATATCATTTCTTTTGCCGCAGGTTCAAACTTGTGCGGCGTTGGCGGCTGAGCGATTGCTCCGCTTTTTGCATCTTTGCCGCATATGTGCCTTTGCGCCCGTCCTGCAGGACCGCTATTTTCGCGAAACGAAGAAGAAATATATTACGAATGAAAATAAATAGTTTTCTCTTGAAATGCAAGCGGGCCTATGCTATACTGGATCCCAGAAGGAAAGCACATTTGCTCAGGAGGGAACGCGATGGAAAACAAGGAGCATTTTGGACAGCTGACGCCCAGACTCAAGGCCTTCCGCGAGAAGGTGCTGGACGCCAAGCCCTATATCGACGCCGAGCGCGCGGTCTTGTGCACCGAGGCTTACAAGGCCAACAAGCATCAGCCGCCTGTCATGAAGCGCGCGCTGATGCTGAAAAACATTTTGGAAAAGATGACGATCTACATTGAGGACGAGACCATGATCGTCGGCAATCAGGCGTGCGGGCCGCGCTGCGCGCCCATCTTCCCGGAATATACGATGGAGTTTGTCATCAACGAGCTGAACCTGTTCGAAAAGCGCGACGGCGACGTGTTCTATATCACCGAGCAGACGAAGCGGCAGCTGCGCGAGCTGGCCCCGTTCTGGCAGGACAACAACCTGCGCGCGCGCGGCGGCGCGCTTTTGCCGGAGGAAGTCGACGTCTATATGCAGACGGGCTTTTTCGGCATGGAGGGCAAGCTCAACGCCGGCGACGCGCATCTGGCGGTGGATTATCCGGCGCTTCTGCGCATGGGCCTGCGGGGCTTTGAGCAGCGCACGCTGGAGGAAAAGGCAAAGCTCGATCTGACGCAGCCGCAGAGCATCGACAAGTACGTGTTCTATCGCGCCGTGCTCATCGTCATCGAGGCGGTGAAGCACTATGCCGCGCGCTTCAGCCGCCTGGCCGCGGCGATGGCCGAGACGGCCGCGCCCGCGCGGCGGCAGGAGCTGCTTACGATCAGCCGCATCTGCGCCAAGGTCCCCTACGAGCCGGCCGGCAGCTTTGCCGAGGCCGTGCAGTCGGTGTGGTTCATTCAGCTGATTTTGCAGATCGAATCGAACGGACACTCGCTGTCCTACGGCCGGTTTGACCAGTATATGGACCCGTTTTTGCAGCGCGATCTGCAAGCGGGCGTCATCACCGAGGACGAGGCCGTGCAGCTTTTGGATAATCTGTGGATCAAGACGCTGACCGTCAACAAGGTCCGCAGCCAGGCGCACACGCTCTCGAGCGCCGGCAGCCCCATGTATCAGAACGTGACCGTGGGCGGCCAGACGCCGGAGAAAACGAGCGCGGTCAACCGCACGTCGTATCTTGTGCTGCGCTCGGTCGCGCAGACGAGGCTGCCGCAGCCGAATCTCACCGTGCGCTATTTTCAGGGCATCGACGAGCCGTTTTTTGACGAGGCCATCGAGGTCATGAAGCTCGGCACCGGCATGCCGGCGTTCAACAACGACGAGATCATCATTCCGTCCTTCATCGAAAAGGGCGTGAAGGAAGAAGACGCCTACAACTACAGCGCCATCGGCTGCGTCGAGACGGCCGTGCCCGGCAAGTGGGGCTATCGCTGCACAGGCATGAGCTATCTCAACTTCCCGCGCATTTTGCTGATGGTCCTGAACCACGGCGTCGACCAGACGTCGGGCATGCGCTTTACCAAGGACTACGGCGGTCTGGAGGATTATCAGAGCTATGACGAGCTGTTTGCCGCGTGGGATAAGACCATCCGCGAGCTGACAAGGGCGTCGGTCATCGTGGAAAACGCGATCGATCTGGCCTCTGAGCGGGACGTCCCAGACGTTCTGTGCTCGGCGCTGACGCAGGACTGCATCGGCCGCGGCAAGACCATCAAGGAAGGCGGCGCGGTGTACGACTTCATCTCCGGCCTGCAGGTGGGCATTGCCGACATGGCGGACTCGCTGTCCGCGATCAAGACGCTGGTCTACGACGAGAAGAAGATCACGCCGGGCGAGCTGCTGGACGCGCTCAAGGACAACTTTGAAAGCGAAAAGAGCCGGCGGATCCAGCAGATGCTGATTGAAGAGGCGCCCAAATACGGAAACGATGACGACGCGGCGGATCTGCTTGTCGTCGACGCCTACAACTGCTACATCGACGAAATGAAGAAATATCACAACACCCGCTATGGCCGCGGACCCATCGGCGGCATCCGCTACGCGGGCACGTCGTCGATCTCGGCCAACGTCGGCCAGGGCATGGGCACCATGGCCACGCCCAACGGCCGCAGGGCCGGCGCGCCGCTGGCCGAGGGCAGCTCCCCCGCGCACGCGATGGATCAGTGCGGGCCGACGGCGGTCTTCAAGAGCGTGTCAAAGCTGCCGACGCATGAGATCACGGGCGGCTCGCTGCTGAATCAGAAGGTGACGCCGTCGCTTCTGGCCTCGGAGGAAAACAAGGAAAAGCTCAAGATGCTCATCCGCACCTTCTTCAACCGGCTCAAGGGCTACCACGTACAGTATAACGTCGTCGACCGCGCGACGCTGATCGACGCGCAGGAGCACCCGGAAAGGCACAAGGACCTGATCGTCCGTGTGGCGGGCTACTCGGCGTTTTTCAACGTACTGTCGCGGCAGACGCAGGACGATATCATTGCGCGTACCGAGCAGACGCTCTGATTGCCGCAAGGCCCTTTGGGCCTTTGGGCGCAGCGCTGCGCAGGACGGATTTTCAGCCCAGGGCGCCGCAGGCGCTGCCGGAAAGAGAGGAACAACAGATGAACGAATACACCATCGGCGTCGACGTCGGCGGCACCAAGACCGCCTATGGCCTGTTCGACCGCGCGGGCGCGCTGCTGGACCGCTGCCAGCATCCCACCGACGCGCAGGCCGACGGCCCGGCGCTGTGCGGCAGGATGATCGAGACGATCCATGCGCTGCAGAAGAAAAACGGCCTTTCACCCGCGCAGGTGCGCGGCGTGGGCGTGTGCATGCCGTCTTTTATCGAGTTTGACAAGGGCCTCATCCATATGACGTCCTGCATTGTGAACGTCAAGGATTTCTACATGCGGGACTATCTGCAGGCGCGGCTGGGCGTGCCGGTGGTGCTGGACAATGACAGCAACTGCGCGGCGCTGGCTGAGTTTCGCCGGGGCGCGGGCCGCGGCGCGCGACATATGATCTACTGCGCCGTGAGTACCGGCGTGGGCGCGGGCATCATCATCGACGGCAAGCTTTTCCGCGGCTCATACGGCTGCGCGGGCGAGAACGGCCACATGCTCGCCACGCCGGACGAGGGCTTTTTGTGCGGCTGCGGCAACCGCGGCTGCTATATGTCGTACATCGCCGGGCGGAATCTATCTGAGCGGATGCGCGCGCGCGGGGCGCAGGCGGGCGATGGCGGCGAGCGCTGGAACGGCGAGCGGCTGCTGCGCGCATACCAGGCGGGCGACGCGCTGGCCGCAGCGGAGCTGGAGCGCATGGCAAAGCAGCTGGGCGTTCTGGTGTTCAACATGTATCAGATGCTCAATATCAACCTCTACGTCTTCGGCGGCGGTCTTGTCCATCTGGGCGCGGCGCTGTTTGACCGCGCGCGCGAGGTCTTTGACGGCTATGACCATGTGAAGCTGCCGGTCGAGTTCCGCTTTGCCGAGCTGAAGCAGGACTTCGGCATCATCGGCGCGAGCGAGCTGCTGCTGTGAGCGCGCGCAAAGCAGCGGCCGCGCCGGCGCGGCCGCTGACCGGCACGATCTTCAATATCCAGAAATTCAGCATCAACGACGGCCCCGGCATCCGTTCGACGGTGTTTTTTGCCGGCTGTCCGCTGCGCTGCCGCTGGTGCTCGAACCCCGAATCGCAGAACTGCAACCGCGCCGCCGCGCTGGCGGCGAACGATCCCAAGCTCGCGGGCCGCGCCTGGACGGTGGACGAGGTGCTTGCCGAGGTCTTGAAGGACAAGGACTTCTATGACGAATCCGGCGGTGGGATCACGCTTTCCGGCGGCGAGGTGCTGCAGCAGCACGAGTTTGCCATTGCGCTGCTGCAGCGCGCGCACGCGGCGGGGCTGCACTGCGCGGCCGAGACGACGGGCTTTGCCCCGCGTGAGGTGTTCGCCGCGTTCATCCGGCACATTGACCTGCTGCTATTTGACATGAAGCACTACGACCGGCAGGCGCATCTGGAGCAAACGGGCGTGCCGAACGACCAGATCGTAGAGAATCTGCGCTATGCCGTCAAACAGGGTGTGAAGGTCATCGCCCGCATCCCGGTCATTCCCAAATTCAATTTCAGCTTTGACGCCGCGCGCGGCATGGCCGCGCTGCTCGCGCAGACCGGCGTGCAGGAGGTGCATCTGCTGCCGTTCCACCAGTTTGGCGAGAAGAAGTACGAGCAACTGGGTCTTGCGTATGCGCTGCGCGGCGTCAAGCAGCTGCACCCCGAGCAGCTTGGCCCGTATCAGAGGATTTTTCTCGACGCGGGACTGGACTGCACATTCCACTAAGATGGCCGCGCTGGCCGCGTTTCGCCGCCGGAGCGCTTGATACGCGGCGAAAAAAGCCGCGCCGCCATCAAAAATGGCGGCGCGGGTCGACGCAGATGCAGGAAGATCAGATGACAAACTGCTCGAGATAGCGCTTGCTGAGCCTCAAGCTGTTCAAAACGGCCTCGGGCGAGCCTTCGAACGCGCGGTCCTCGACCTCGATGCACGTAAAGCCGTCGTAGCCGATATCGGTGAGCGCGGAGACAAATTTGCCCCAGTTCACATCGCCAAGACCGGGCAGCTTCGGGGACATGAAGTCGAGCGGGTAGGCCATGATGCCGACCTGGGCGAGCTTGTCCGGATACAGCTTGATGTCCTTGTAGTGGACGTGGAAGATCTTGTCTTTGAACTCGTAAATGGGCGCGATGTAGTCCATCATCTGCCAGACAAAATGGCTGGGATCGTAGTTGATGCCGAGATTCTCCGACGGCAGAATCTCAAAGACCTTCTTCCAGTTGGCGGGCGAGGTCATGAGGTTCTGGCCCGCGGGCCACTGGTCGCGGCCAAAGAGCATGGGGCAGTTTTCGATCGCGATCTTCACGCCGAGCTGCTCTGCCAGCGCGAGGATGGGCGGCCAGATTTCTTTGACCAGCTCGAGGTTGTCCTCGACCGTCTTGTGCTGGTCGCGGCCGATGAAGGTGGTGACCAGATTCACGCCCAGCTTCGCGCTGGCGCGGATGACGGTCTTGAGATGCTCGATATTGGCTGCGCGCTTGTGCAGATCGCCGTCCATCGTATTGGGATAGAAGGCCAGCGCGCTGATCGTGACGCCCTTTTGCTTGGCATAGGATACGATATGCTGCGCGTACGCGTCGTCGGCGAGCACGCGCGCCACGTCGATGTGGCTCACGCCGGCGTAGCGGCGCTCGGCACCGCCGGCCGGCCAGCAGGCGACCTCGGCGCAGGCAAAGCCGAGCTGGCAGAGCGTGTCGATCATGCTTTCATAGTTATATTGGTCCAGAATCGCGGTGACAAGTCCCAGTTTCATTCGGTGTACTCCTTTCCGTAAACGGCACAAAACCATTGATTATAGATTAGCCCGGATTTGGCCGTTTGTCAAGCGACGCTTCCGCCCAGCGGGCATTGCTGTTATGCCTAAAATTGAGCTGGAAATTTCGGCCAAATTCACAAAAATGGAAAAGTGCATTGACCTTTCTGCTCTTTTGCGTTAAGATAATTCCATACAGAAATGTAATCCTTTACATTTTCGCGGAGAGCACATAGATGGTAACGATCGAGCAAGTCGCCGCGCGCGCGGGCGTTTCCGTAGCGACGGTTTCCCGGGTCTTGAATAATTCCGACGCAGTCCGGCCCAAGACGGCCGGGCGCGTGCGTGCGGCGATCGAGGCGCTCAATTATACGCCCAATCAGGCGGCGCGAAATCTGCGGCGCAATGAGACGCGCGTCATTCTCGCGCTCGCGCCGAACTTTTCCAACCCCTATTATTCGAATGTCCTGACGGGCATCGGCGATCTGGCCCACGAGAAGGGCTACAGCGTGTTCATCTGCAACACCGACGGCAAGGCCGAGAACGAGAGAAACATGCTGGAAATGCTGGAGATGCACCGCGCCGACGGCGCGATCTTCCTCGGCTGCCAGAAGCACTATACTTGGCTGGCCGACTATGCCGAGCGGTTCCCGCTGGTGCAGTGCTGCGAATATGTGCCGGAGCTTTCCGTCCCGTCCGTTTCCGTCGACAACTATGCCGCGGCCAAAGAGGCGGTGACGTATCTGCTTTCGCTTGGCCACCGGAAGATCGCCATTTTGAGCGCGGACAACGCCCACATCTCCACACAGCTGCGATTGCAGGGCTATCTCGACGCGATGCACGCCGCGGGCGCGGCGGTAAACGGAGACTGGATCACGCGCTCAGACCCGGTGTACTCCTTCTCGTCCGGACGGCGCTGCGCCGAGCGGCTGCTCTCGCTTGCCGACCGGCCGACGGCGGTGTTCTGCATCTCCGATATCCTTGCGCTCAGCGTCATCTATGCCGCGCAGGATATGGGGCTTACGGTGCCGCAGCAGCTGACTGTGATGGGTTTCGACGATATCGAGTATACCACCATGCACCGGCCGCTTTTGTCGACGGTGTCGCAGCCCATGTACGAGCTGGGCCGGCAGAGCACGGCGATGCTGCTGGGCGCCATTGGGGCGGATCATACCGCCGGCCAGACGCGCGTGTTTTTGCCGCATGCGCTGAAAATCCGCGAGTCTTCGATGGCTCCGTATACGATACCAGAGGAGGAATTATGATGATGAAAGTCGGTGTGATCGGCTGCGGTTCGATCGCAAAGCAGCGCCACGCGCACGAGTATGCGCTGAATCCCGAGGTCCAGATCGCGGGATTTTTTGATCTGAACCCCGCGCGCGCCCAGGCGCTTGCCGACGTCTACGGCGGCAGGGTCTACGAATCGGTGGAGGCGCTGCTCGCCGATCCACAGATCGACGCCGTTTCCGTCTGCGTGGCCAACGCCTACCACGCGCCCACCGCGATCAAGGCCCTTGCGGCCGGCAAGCATGTGCTGTGCGAAAAGCCGATGGCCGTGACGCTGGCGGACTGCGAGGCGATGATCGCCGCCGCCAAGGCTGCCGGCAAGCGGCTCATGATCGGCCAGAACCAGCGCCTGGCGCCTACGCACGTCAAGGCAAAGCAGATCCTGCAATCCGGGCAGATGGGCAGGATCCTCGCCTTTCAGTCCACCTTTGGCCACGGCGGCCCCGAGTCGTGGAGCATGGATAAAAGCGCCAACACGTGGTTTTTCAAAAAGAGCGCGGCCGCGTTCGGCTCGATGGCCGATCTCGGCATCCATAAGATCGACGTGATCCGCTATCTCGTCGGCAGCGAGATCACCTCCGTCTACTCCAAGCAGGCGGTGCTGGACAAGAAATTCCCCGACGGCACGCCCATCGAGGTCGACGACAACTCCATCGAGGTGCTGAGCTTTGCCGACGGCGCCACCGGCACCGTCACCACCAGCTGGACCTGCTACGGCGAAGAGTATAATATGACCACGCTCTTCTGCGAAAAGGGCATCATGAAGCTCTATATGGACCCGACGTATTCCCTGCAGATCGTAAACAGGGACGGCACCAAGGTCTTCTATCAGATCGACCGGATCCAGACGAACGACGACGCGCAGCAATCGTCCTCCGGCGTCATCGACGAATTCATCGGCGCGATCGTGGAGGACCGGCCCAGCGTCCTCGACGCGACGGCGGTGCTTGGCTCGATGAAGGCCGTGTTCGCGTGCCTGCGCTCGGCCGAAGAGGGCCGCGAGGTCCAGCTATGAGCAAATAATGACTGCAAAAGCGGTTGTTATATAAATTCATTCAGGAGGAACAAAAATGAAGAAAATCATCGCATTGCTTCTTGCCGTTGTCATGGTCTTCGCATTGGTTGCCTGCGGCAACAAGACCGAAACTGCGCAGACCGGCGGCAAGACCGTCTACGTCATGGGCCCGACCCCGGACCATGGCTGGACCGCACAGGCCGGTACCTACGCACAGGCCAAGTGCGAGGAGATCACCAATGCCGGCACCTACAAGGGCGTGTATTACTCCGCCTCTTCCGGTGAAGAGCAGGTCGACCAGTGCAACACCATCATCGCCAACGGCGACGCCGCCGTGGTGGTCATGATGGCGCTGGACGATTCCGCGCAGGCCGGCCAGGAAGCGCTCTATGCTGCGGGCATTCCCTTCATCTCGTTCGACCGTATCATCGAAGCGACGGAACAGTACGCGATCCTGAACGCCTCCGGCGATAACTGGCAGGTCGGCGCCGGCATCGCCTACTGGCTGCAGAAGTGCGGCATGGTGCCCGGCGACACCGCTGTTATCCTCTACGGCGACAACGGTACCGTCTGCTCGCGCCGTCAAGAGGGCTTCGAGCAGTTCCTGCGCGGCGAGGTCAAGTATCATGACGAGGCCGAGGGCCAGGACTATGAGACCACCCAGGTTTGGGACCAGGCCGACATCGACGCCATCTTCAACGGCTATTCCTACGTCTGTGACTGGTCGGCCGACGGCGCGTACGGCTACATGGAGCAGAAGCTCGATGAGATCGTCGCCACTGCCGCCGCCAACAACGGCAAGCTGTACATCTACTCGATGGACGACGAAATGACCTTCGGCGTGATGAACTACCTCGAGGCCGGCGCCTCCGAGCAGACCAAGAGCACGCTTGAGGGCCTGGACTGCTACATCTCCGCCATCGGCGGCATGCAGGAGCTGTACGACGTCATGGCGGGCAAGTCGAACCAGTCTGCGACGGCTGAGACGTACTTCGACGACATGATGTCCATGTACTTCTCCCCGAAGATGATGCAGGACGTCATCGACCGCGCGCTGGACTATCTGGCGGGCAACTGGGACGTCGAGGTTGGCAGCGGCGAATATCAGCCCACCTGGGTCGTCGACAAGAATAACGTCAACGATTACGAGGGCTTCACCGGCCACTGATCGGCAAGACCGAACCCCTTCGGCGGATGCGGGCCTGGCCCGCATCCGCGCTGCCAAGCGCCCAAGGGGCGCTTGGCAGCGTGTCAACTTTGTTATGTCTGCGTATGTGTCCGTAGCCTCAGCGGACAAGAGCCGGCAGGCTGCCGTTCTGCCGGCTCTTGTCCGCCGAGGGTATCTCGCGGATGCGAATCTGTATTGGGAGAGATCACCTATGACAATCCTTGAAATGAACCACATTTCCAAGGCGTTCGGTGCGAACAAGGTCCTGGACGATATTCATTTCACCGTGGAACAGGGAGAGATCCACGCCCTGCTTGGCGAAAACGGCGCCGGGAAATCCACGCTGATGAACATCCTGACCGGCGTGATCCCCGCCGACGCCGGAAGCATCAGCTTCTTTGGAAAGAAATATCCCAATCCGACCATCGGCCAGATGGAGGCCGCCGGCATCGCCTTTGTCCATCAGGAGCTGAACGTGATCAACGACCTCACGGTGTCGGATAACATCTTTTTGTGCCGCGAGCTGACGAACAAGGCCGGTCTTCTGAAAAGCAGAGAGCAGGTCTTGCGCACAAAGCAGCTCTTTGAGAGCCTGGGCGTGGACATCGACCCCACGGCCATGGTCTCGAGTCTGAAGACCAGCGAGAAGCAGCTGCTGGAGATCTGCCGCGCGCTGTATGCCGACGCGAAGCTGCTGATCCTCGACGAGCCGACGACGGCCCTTTCCAACGCAGAGATCGACCACCTGTTTGAGATCCTTCGGAATCTGAAGGCGCAGGGAAAGTCCTTCATTTTTATCTCGCACAAAATGCCCGAGATCTTTGCCATCGCCGACCGGTATACGGTGCTGCGAAACGGCCAGTTTGTCTCAGCGGGCGAGATTCAGCACGCCACGCCGCACGGCATCACCTCCGACATGGTCGGCAAGACCTATGTCGACGCTGACGTGTACCAGCCGCGCGAGCTGGGCCAGACGGTGCTGGAGCTGCACAATTTCAGCGGCAGCGGCTTCCATAAGATCAGCCTCACGGCGCGGCGCGGCGAGATCATCGCGTTCACCGGCCTGGCCGGCTGCGGCTCGAGCGAGCTGATGCAGACCATGTTCGGCGCTTTGCCGATCGAAGGCGGCTACATGCGCGTCGGCGGGAAGAACATGCAGGGCCGCATCGCCAAGTTCATGAAAAGCGGCGTGGCCATGCTGCCCGCCAACCGCAAGGAAAATTCCGTCGTGCCGGATATGACGATTTTGGAAAATTTCTACCTGGCCGAGCACGCCATCTCGCGCAGCCGCCCCATGATCCGGAAAAAGGATGAGCGCACGCGCTATGAGGCGCAGAAGCAGTCGCTGAATATCAAGGCCGAAAGCCCGGAATTCGGCATCGGGTCGCTCTCGGGCGGCAATCAGCAGAAGGTATTTCTTGCCCGCTGGCTCAATACCGGCGCGGACGTGCTGCTGTTCGACAACCCGACGCAGGGCGTCGACGTCGGCGCCAAGGCCGAGATCTATAAGCTGATCCTCGGCTTTGCCGAGCAGGGCAAGACCGTTATCATCAACACGCTGGAAATCCCCGAGATCCAGAAGGTCGCCGACCGCTGCATCGTCTTTTATGAGGGCAGCATCGTCAAGACCTTCGCGCACAGTGAAGTCAACGAGCAAAACGTCATGCTCTATTCTACCAACGCCATCGCGACCCAGGGGGAGGAATAAGAAATGAAAAAGAAGTTTTCACTTGGCAAGGTCTGGTCCAATTACAGCTTTATCTTCGTCATGATCATCATCATGATCGTCTACGCCATCATCATCGAGGGAAACGGCAACGCCTTTAAGTGGAGCCACATCGCCGCGATCCTCGGCAGCCAGAATACCTGTATCGTCGGTACCATTGCGCTCGGCATGGCGCTCATCATCATCACCGGGCAGATCGACCTCTCGCCCGGCTCGGCGCTGGTGCTGTGTACGGCCGTGACGATCTCGGTGTTCAACGTCACGAACTCGCCGATTCTAATGATCCTGGCCGCGCTGGCAAGCGGCGCGCTGTGCGGCTTTATCAACGGCGCGCTGGTCGGCTTTGCCAAGATGCCGCCCTTCGTCGTCACGCTCGGCACGCAGCTGATCTACCGCTCGCTGACGTTGTCCGTCGTGCGCACGATCGACCCCGCCATCAGCGGCTCGTCCAGCTCGCAGTTCGCCATGGTCAGCGACAACAGCACCTATGGCTGGCTGCGCATGCAGTTCGGCACCGGCTCGCTGCGCATCGGCGGCTTCTCGATCCCGTACATCACGTTCGTGTTTATCGCGGTGGTGGTTTTGTTCATCGTGCTTGCCACCAAGACCAAATACGGCAAGAGCGTTTACGCCGTAGGCTCGAATGAAAAGAGCGCGCGTCTGGCCGGCATCAACGTCACCTGGGTCAAGATCAGCGTGTTCGTCATCGAGGGGCTGCTCGTGGGCCTGGCCAGCATTCTGCAGGCGTGTAAGATCGGCAACGTCACGCCCGCTTCCTCCGGCGTGAGCTATGAGATGTACGCCATTGCCGCCGTCGTGCTCGGCGGTATCAACATGGCCGGCGGCCGCGGCAATATGCTGGGCGTCATCTTTGGCGCGCTGAGCTACACGACCATCAACTTCATCATCGTCTCCATCCCGGGCCTCAGCGTCGATATCCAAGATACGTTCCAGGGCCTGGTCCTGATCATCGTCATCCTGATCCAGACCATCGGGCCGATCATCAAGGAGAACATCCGCAACGCCAGAAACCGCCGCCTGTCCGCAGCGAGTGAAAAGGCAGAATCCAACGCATAAAAAAGAGCCATCCTGCCGGAACGCTGCCGGTAGGATGGCTTTTTGCAGAGGGCGGTTATAAGATCGCGCCGCTGAAGCCGTAGACGACGCTGTCGGCGGCGGGCAGGCTCAGCCGCAGCTGCAGCGGCCCGAGATTTTCCAGCGGCAGCTCGTAGCGGTAGAGCGTACAGGCCGCGCCCGTCTGGCTGACGGCGGCAGCGGCTGCAGCCGCGGTGAAGGCGCTCCACGCGCCGCCGGGATAGCGCGCATCCAGCGTGGGCGCCGTGCCGCCGGCGTAGAGATGTATGATCGCGCGTTCAGCCCCGTCCGGAAGCTGCGCAGGCCGGCTGAGCAGCCAGCCGGTGGTGTAGACGAGCGGCGTGGCAACGATCTTCGCCGTTGCAATCGTGCGCGTGCTGACCCAGGTGGTGTCAAAGTACAGATCGTAGCTCTTGTTGGGGTCCAGCACGAAATTGGGAAAATAGTAGTCATAGCTGATGGCGGCCTCCGTGTCGGCCTTGACGTATTCGTCTGAGATGGCCATCAGCGCGCCGCCGCTATATAAAAGCAGCTGGTCGGTAAAGCTGCCGTAGCTGTTGGCGGTCATTTTGATGGTGATCTTGGTCAAAGCGCCGTAGCCGCCGGGCTGGAACGTCCAGATTTTGAGCGGGCTGTTGCCGCTGTGCACCACGATGGACGAGCCGGAGGCTTGGCGGATGGCTTTTTCCTCGCCGGAATAGCCCTCGCCCAGCAGTCGCGCGCCGGCGGAGGAAAAATACAGCTGCGAATACTGCGCCGCGTCCGATTCGCGCGTCAGATCCGCGATCATGACTCGCTGGGCAAAGCTGATATCCTCGCCCGCGTGGCGGCTGTGCAGCA
>CAZWKZ010000048.1:0-12675 GCA_964633935.1 uncultured Oscillospiraceae bacterium
CAGTAGTGTATGCCCCGGCCGAGCCAGCGCGCCTCACCGTCAAGACCGAGCGGTCTTGGATCGGCGCCGGTGGCGATGACGACGGTTTTCGCATAAAATTCGCCTGCGCTTGTTTGCACGCGCTTACGCTCGCCGCGCAGATCCATCTGCTGCACCGCAGCGAACACGCTCTCGGCGCCGAAGCGCTCCGCGCCCAGGCGCATGTTTTCGCCCAGCTGAAAACCGCCGATGCCGCCGTCAAAGCCGGGATAGTTGTCGATATGTTCTGTAAGCGTCATCTGTCCGCCGGCGGCGCGCTGCTCCAGCACGAGCGCGCTGAGTCCCGCGCGTACAGCGTAAAGCGCCGCCGTGTAGCCGCCCGGCCCGCCGCCTACGATCAGCATATCATACACGCGCCCGTCAGGCGCGCCGGTTTGTTTTGTCTCCGTCATGTTTCTATCTCCTTTCGTGCATAGCTTGCCCCAAAGCGCAATTTTAATAAAGGATTGACAGGGCACGAAAAATGCGATAAATTTAGAAGGAATCAAAAACGGCATGAGTTCCGTCGAGGAATAAAGGGAATTCGGTGTAAGTCCGAAGCGAACCCGTCACTGTAACAGGGAGCAAAGCGCAATGCGTCATTGGAGATACGTTCTGAGAAGACGCGCCGAGCCATGATCTGAAGCCAGGATACCTGCTCACGCCGCATGCAGACCAAGACTGCGGTGTTCAGTCCATGGATCGTCGGGCGAAAGGCCCGTGCTTGGGCGGCCGTGCGGCTGCCCGTTTTTATTTTGACGGACAAAGATTGGCGCGGCGCGCTGCGCCGGGAAAGGAGCGGCCATGCTGGAGCATTATATCTGCTACGGCCAGCAGCGTCTGCGCTGCGGGTATACGACCGGCACCTGCGCTGCCGCCGCCGCCCGCGCTGCGGCGCAGGCGCTGCTCACGGGCAGCTTTCCTGCGGTGCTTACGCTGAGTACGCCTGCCGGCGTGGCGGTGACGGTGACGCCGGAAAACTGCCTGCGCGGCCCCGATTTTGCCAGCTGCGCCGTAAAAAAGGACGGCGGCGACGACTGTGATGTGACAAACGGCGCGCTTGTCGTTGCGACAGTGCGAAAAACGCAGCAAGGAATCGTCATTGACGGCGGCGAGGGCGTGGGCAGAGTCACGCGGCCCGGCCTTGACCAGCCGGTCGGCGCGGCGGCCATCAACAGCGGCCCGCGCAAGATGATAGACGAGCAGCTGCGCCAGGCGCTGCTGGAAGCCGGCGCGCACTGCGGCCTGTACGCCGAGATCAGCGTGCCGGACGGCCGCGCGCTGGCGGCAAAGACGTTCAATCCGCGCCTTGGCATCGAGGGCGGCATTTCGATCCTCGGCTCGACCGGCATCGTCCGTCCTATGAGCCGTCAGGCGCTGGTCGATACCATCCGTGTGGAGCTTGAGGTCAGCCGCGCCGAGGGTGTGACGGATCTTTTGATGACGCCGGGGAACTATGGCGCCGATTTTGCCGCGCACACGCTGGGACTGGACATGCGAAGGGCGGTGCAGTGCTCGAACTATGTTGGAGAGGCGCTGGATCTGGCGGTACTGCTTGGATTTTCCTCGGTTCTGCTGGTGGGGCATGTCGGCAAGCTGTGCAAGCTTGCCGCGGGCGTGATGGACACGCACTCTCGCACCGCCGACGGCCGGCGCGAGGTCTTTGTGACGCATGCGGCGCTGCTCGGCGCAGAAGGCGCGCTTCTTCGCGCGCTCTACGACGCGGCCACGACCGACGCGGCGCTGGCGCTGCTGAACGAGGCCGGTCTTCGGCAGCCGGTGCTCGATTCTATCGCGCAGGCGGCGGGACAGGCGCTGCAGCACCGCGCGGGCAAGCTCAACGTGCAGATGGTCCTGTTTTCACAGGCCGCCGGCTGCACCGCGCAGACCATTGGCGCGCAGCAGCTGCTGGAAAAGCATGCACTGCGTCCGCAGAACTGAATTTTTGCTGATCGGAGGATTCATTATGATACATTTTGTTGGCGCCGGTTCAGGCGCGGCCGACCTCATCACCGTGCGCGGCGCGCATCTTTTGGCCGAGGCCGACGTGGTCATCTATGCCGGCTCGCTGGTCAATCCGGCTTTGCTGGAAAACTGCCGCGCGGGCTGCGAAATTTACGATTCTGCGTCCATGACGCTGGAGGAGGTCCTTGCGGTCATGGACAGGGCCGAGGCGGAGGGGAAGAGCACCGTGCGCCTGCACACAGGCGATCCGTGCTTGTACGGCGCGATCCGCGAGCAGATGGACGCGCTCTCTGCGCGCGGCTATGTATACGACGTCACGCCCGGCGTGTCGTCGTTCTGCGGCGCGGCGGCAGCTTTGAAGGCCGAGTATACGCTGCCGAACGTCAGCCAGACCGTCATTATCACGCGCGCCGAGGGCCGTACGCCCGTGCCCGAGCGTGAGCAGCTGCGCGCGCTTGCCAGCCATGGCAGCACCATGGTGCTGTTTCTTTCCACAGGGCTTCTGGAAAAGGCGCAGCAAGAGCTGATGGACGGCGGCTACGCCCCGGATACGCCTGCGGCCATCGTCTACAAGGCCACCTGGCCCGACGAGAGAGTCTACCGCTGCACGGTCTCTACGCTCGTCCAGACCGCGCGTGAAAACCATATCACGAAGACGGCGCTCATCACCGTGGGCGGCTTTTTGGGCGGCGCTTACGACCGCTCGCTTCTGTACGATCCGGGCTTTTCGCACGGCTGCCGGGAGGCGCAGAGGTGATCGCGCTCATCGCCTTTACACGCCGCGGCTGCGAATTGGGCCTTCGGCTTTCGCAGGCGCTGGGCGGCGCGCTCTGGACGACAAAGCGTCTGTCGGCGGAGCTGCAGCTTGCTGATGCGCAAAGTCTGCAGAGCTGGACAAAGGCGCGCTTTGCCGATTCCGACGCGCTCATCTTTGTCGGGGCTGCGGGCATCGCTGTGCGCGCCATCGCGCCCAATCTCAAGGATAAGTTTTCCGACCCGGCCGTGGTGTCCGTCGATGAAGCGGGCAGGTTCTGCGTGCCGCTGCTCTCGGGCCACGTGGGCGGGGCGAATGCGCTTGCAAAGCAGATTGCGGATATTACGGGCGGGCAGGCCGTGATCTCCACCGCCACCGACGTGAACGCGCGGTTTGCTGTCGACGTGTGGGCAAAAGAGCAGAAGCTTGTCATCTGTGAGCGTGAAGCGGCCAAGGCCGTCTCGGCCGCAATCTTGGATGGCGCTGCGGTCGGCCTTGCTTCGGCGTATCCCATTACCGGGGAAATGCCGGCGGGACTCGGCGCGCCCGGCGCGCGCGTTGGGATCTGCATCGGTCCGACCGGCGCGCAGAGTCCGTTTGAGACCACGCTGCATCTGGTTCCCAGGGCGGTGACGCTTGGCGTAGGCTGCCGGCGCGGCACGAGTCAAGCGCAGCTTGAGGCGGCGCTGGAAGCGTTTTTAGGGCAAAACGCCCTGCCGCTCGCAGCTGTTGTATCGCTTGCCAGTATTGATCTCAAGCGGGACGAACCGGGGCTGCTGGCGCTTGCGGCGTCGCGCGGCTGGAAGACGCGGTTTTTTTCCACTGAGGAGCTTGCGTCCGAGCCGGGGACGTTTCCGCCGTCCGGCTTTGTGGCCCGGACCACGGGCGTGGACAATGTGTGCCAGCGCGCGGCGCAGCGCGCCGGCGGCACGATCATCATTCCCAAAACCGTCTGCCGCGGCGTGACGTTTGCCGCCGCGATGGGACGCGTCGAGCTTTGTTGGGAGGAATAGGAGTACGAGATGAAAAAGCTCTATATTGTGGGCCTTGGCCCGGGCGGCGGACAGGACATGACCGGCCGTGCGGCGCAGGCGCTGGAGGAAGCCGATGTGATCGTCGGCTACACCGTCTATATCGATCTCATTCGTGAGCGGTATGCGCATAAGCAGCTGCGCGCGACCCCCATGCGAAAGGAGGTCGAGCGCTGCGAGCTGGCGCTGGAGCTGGCAGACGGCGGTAAGCGTGTGGCCATGGTCTGCTCAGGCGATCCCGGCGTTTACGGCATGGCGGGGCTGTGCTATGAGCTTTCCGTCCGCTTTCCAGAGGTGGAGCTGGAGGTGGTTCCAGGCATCACCGCCGCCTGCGGCGGCGCGGCCGTACTGGGCGCGCCGCTCATGCACGATTTTTGCCTGATCTCGCTGTCGGATCTCATGACGCCGTGGCAGACGATCGAAAAAAGGCTGCGCGCTGCGGCGCAGGCGGATTTTGTCGTGTGTCTTTACAATCCGTCGAGCCATAAGCGCAGGGACTATCTGCAAAAAGCGTGCGACATTTTGCTGGAGGAAAAATCGCCGGACACCCCGTGCGGCTATGTTGGGCAGATCGGGCGCGAGGGCGAGAATGCGGCTGTTTTGACGCTGCGCCAGCTGCGCGAGGCGCAGGTGGACATGTTTACCACCGTCTTTGTTGGAAACAGCCAGACGAAGATCCTTGACGGTAAGCTCGTCACCCCGCGGGGGTATCTGCAACGATGAATATCCTGCTGTTTGGCGGTACGGCTGAGGGTCATACGCTCGCGCAGCGGCTTTCTGCTGCTGGACATGCCATCACTTGCTGCGTGGCGACCGACTATGGACGCGACGTGCTGGAACCGGCCGAGAATCTCACCGTGCTGACCGGGCGCATGGACGTGCCGCAGATGCAGGCGCAGATGCAAAATGGCTGTGACTGCGTCATCGATGCCACGCACCCCTACGCCGCGCAGGTGAGCGAGAATATCCGCGCCGCCGCCGCCAATGCGGGCGTGCCGTATGAGCGGCTGCTGCGCCCGCGCGAGACGGCGGAGGACATCCTCTGGGCCAAGAGCACGGCGCACGCGGCGCAGCTGTTATCCCAGCTGCCGGGGAATGTGCTGCTTACGACCGGCAGCAAGGAGCTTGCGGCTTTTACGCAGGTGGAGGATTTTGCCGAACGGCTCTGGGCGCGCGTGCTGCCAAGTATCGAGAGCCTGTCGCACGCGCTGCAGCTCGGATTTCCTGCCGCGCATATCATCTGCATGCAAGGCCCGTTTTCGCTGGAGCTGAACACGGCCACGCTGCGGCAGATCGGCGCGCGCGTTTTGGTGACGAAGGACACCGGCCGCGCGGGCGGCTTTGCGGAAAAGGCGCAGGCGGCGCGCCAGGCCGGCGCAAAGCTGCTGGTCATTCAGCGCCCGACGCACGAGACGGGGCTTTCGCTTGCGCAGATGTTGGAAAAATATATCGGAGGAAGCCAATGAAGACATGTTATCTCATCGGCGTGGGCATGGGCAACCCCGACACGCTGACTGTAGGCGCAAGGGCGCGCATTGAAGCGTGCGCGCAGCTCATCGGCGCCGAGCGCCTGTTGGGTGCGTTTTCTGAGCATCCGGGGAAAAAGCTGGCCCTCATCCGCGCAGACGAGATCGCCGCCGCTGTGCGCGGCTTTGACGGCGATACGGCTGTACTGCTTTCCGGCGATCCCGGCTTTTACAGCGGCGCGGCAGGACTCTACGCGCTTTTAGATGGCATTCCTGTCGAGACGCTCGCCGGTATCTCGTCGCTCAACTACTTCTGCGCGCGCCTGCATACCGCGTGGCAGGACGCGAAGCTTGTCTCCGTACACGGCCGCGCGGCCAACGCCGTGGGAGAGATCCAGTCGCACCAGAAGACCTTTTTGCTGACCGGCAGCAACTGCAGCGCTTCGGATGTGTGCAGGCAGCTTTGCCAGGCGGGACTTGGACAGATAAAGGTCTATGTCGGGCAGCGGCTATCGTACCCGGACGAAACGATCGTAAGCGGCACGGCGGCGGAGCTTGCCAAGCGGGAATTTGGATCGCTCGCCGTCATGCTGGCGGAAAACCCGACGCCTACCAGCTATCATCCCGGCGCGCCGTGTCTGTGGGACGGCGCGCTGCAGCGCGGAAAAACGCCCATGACCAAGGAAACTGTCCGCATGCTCTGCGTGGCGCGCCTTGGCGTGCAGCCCGAGAGCGTTGTATGGGACGTGGGCGCCGGCACAGGCTCGGTGTCGGCTGCGTGCGCCATGGCCGCGTGGAAAGGGCAGGTCTGGGCTGTGGAAAAGGAGGAAGAGGCGCTCGCGCTCATCCGGCAAAACCGGCAGGCGCTCGGCGTATGGAATCTGCATGTCGTGCCGGGGACCGCGCCCGAGGCGCTGCGAGAGCTGCCAAAGCCTGACTGTGTATTCATCGGCGGTTCGTCCGGCTCAATGGCGGGGATCTTTGAAGCCGCGCTTGCCAAAAATCCAGCCGCGCGCTTTTGCCTGACGGCTGTGAGTTTGGAGAGCCTGACGGACGGGCTGGACTGCGTCAAGCGCTTTGCGCTTCAAAATGTCGATGTGACGCAGTTAAGCTCGGCGCAGGCGAAGCAGCTGGGCAGCTATCACATGATGCTTGGTCAAAACCCCGTGTGGATCCTTTCCGGGGAGGCGGCCGTATGACGCGGCGCTTTCTTATCTGCGCGCCCTCGTCCGGCAGCGGAAAAACCACCGTCGTCTGCGCTATTTTGCGCGCGCTGCTGCGCCGGGGGCTGAAGCCTGTGGCCTGCAAATCCGGGCCAGACTATATCGACCCCATGTTCCATAGCAGCGTGCTGGGCGCGAAAAGCTGCAATTTGGACCTGTTTTTCTTTTCACGCGAAACGGCGCGGGCATTGCTGGCACAAAACGCCCGCGGGGCGGACGTGACGATTTTAGAAGGCGCGATGGGCTACTATGACGGCATCGCCATGGGCGCCGACGCTTCGGCGTACGAGCTGGCCTGCGCGACGCATACGCCTGCGGTGCTGGTCGTAAACGCAAAGGGCGCGGCGCTTTCCATCGCGGCGATGGTGAAGGGGTTTCTGGATTTTCGCCGGCCGAGCTGTATTGCCGGCGTGATTTTCAATCGAGTCTCGCCCATGCTGTATCCGCGTCTGGCCAAGACCGTCACGGACGAGACCGGCCTGCCCGTGTTTGGATATCTGCCGGAAATGCCGGACTGCGCCATTGAAAGCCGCCATTTGGGTCTTGTTACGGCGGCGGAGATCGAAGATCTGCAACAGAAGCTGGACAAGCTGTCGGCGCAGGCGGAGAAGACGCTTGCGCTCGACGCGCTGCTTGCCCTTGCCGGGCGCGCAAGCGCGATCAGCGACGAGCTTCCGGCGCTTACGCCCGTTGATCGCCGTGTGCGTATCGCCGTGGCGCGTGACCGGGCGTTCTGCTTTTACTATGAAGATTCTCTTGACGTTCTGCGCCGGCTTGGCGCGGAGTTGGTCGAGTTTTCGCCGCTTTCCGACCGGGCTTTACCTGAAAATATTCAGGGCCTGTATCTTGGCGGCGGCTATCCGGAGCTATATGCAAAGGCGCTGGCCGGGAACGAGCCGATGCGCCGCGCCGTGCGCGAGGCAGTCGCTGCCGGCCTTCCGACGATCGCCGAATGCGGCGGATTTCTGTATCTGCACAAGACGCTGACCGATGCTGCCGGCGAAACGTTCCCTATGGCGGGCGCGCTGGATGCGGCGGCGTATCCCACGGGCAGGCTGACGCGCTTTGGCTATGTGACGCTGACGGCAACTGTGGACACCATGCTGCTTGCGCGCGGCGAAAGCATCCCGGCGCATGAGTTTCATTATTGGGACTCGACCGCGCCCGGCGAAAGCTATACGGCGCAAAAGCCGCAGTCGGATCGCCGCTGGCTCGCAGGCGTGGCCACAAACAGCCTATACGCCGGATTTGCACATTTTCACTTTGCCGCGCGGCCCGATTCGGCCCGGCGGTTTTTAAAGCAGGCCATAGCGTTTGCAAACGCGGAAAGGAGAAGCTTATGACGCTGCAGGATGTGATCGCACAAATTTCGCCGGCCGATGCGCAGGCGATCGCGGATGCGCGAAAAAAATGGGATTGTGTCGGCAAGCCGCTCGGCTCGCTCGGCATTTTAGAGGATATCGTCGTGCGCATGGCGGGCGTGTTTGGCACGAAGGATTTTGACATCTCCCGCAAGGCCGTAGCCATCATGTGCGCGGACAACGGCGTGGTGGCCGAGGGCGTCACCCAGACCGGGCAGGAGGTCACGGCCGTGGTCGCGGCCAACATGGCCCGGCGGCAGTCGAGCGTGTGCAAGATGGCCCGTGTGGCAGGCGCGCAGATCTATCCCGTGGATATCGGTCTGGCAAGCGCGGTCGATCTGCCCGGAATCGCGCAGCGGTGCGTGCGCCGCGGCGGTACGCGCAACTTTGTGAACGAGCCTGCCATGACGCGGCAGCAGGCCGAGCAGGCCATTTTCGTGGGTGTGGAGACGGTGCAGACGCTCTATGATGCAGGCGTACGCCTGATCGCCACAGGCGAAATGGGCATCGGCAATACCACGACCTCGGCGGCTGTTTTGTCGGTGCTGCTTGGCTGCAGCGTAGAGGAAGCGACAGGCCGCGGCGCGGGGCTGTCGAACGACGGGCTGGAACGGAAGATCCGGGCCATCAAGACCGGTATCGCGCGGCATAGGCCGGATCCGAGCGACGGCGTGGACGTACTTTCCAAAATCGGCGGCTTTGATCTGGCCGGCCTCTGCGGCGTGTTCCTCGCGGGCGGAATGTTCCATGTACCGATCATCATTGACGGACTGATTTCAGCTGCCGCGGCGCTGGCCGCCGCGGCGATCTGCCCGACCTGTAAGGACTATATGCTTGCCAGCCATCTTTCGGCAGAGCCTGCCGGCTGGCCGGCGCTGCGCGCGCTCGGCGTGACGCCCATCATACAGGCCGGTATGCGCTTGGGCGAGGGCACGGGCGCGG
Source organism: uncultured Oscillospiraceae bacterium (assembly GCA_964633935.1). Taxonomy (GTDB): domain Bacteria; phylum Bacillota; class Clostridia; order Oscillospirales; family Oscillospiraceae; genus CAG-170. The sequence continues at coordinate 8,761 of CAZWKZ010000048.1, forward strand.
TCGCCGTCATGCCGGTGCTGGATATGGCAATGGCGGTGTATAACGGCGATACGTTTGACGATCTTTCGATCGACGCGTATACGCCGCAGAGCTGAGAATAAACAGGAGTTTTCGCATGCAGCATATTCTGGCCCTGTTGCTGGGCTTTTGCGTCGATCTGATCGTGGGCGATCCGCGCTGGCTGCCGCATCCCGTGCAGGGGATGGGCTGGCTCATTGAAAAGCTGGAAGCGCTCATGCGCAGGATCTTTTCTCCGTCTGCCCGCAGCTTGCTGGCCGCGGGCGGCTGCCTTGCTCTGCTTGTCGTCGGCCTGACAGGCGCTTGCACGGCGCTGGCGCTGTATCTGGCCGGACTGATCCACCCTTGGGCGCGGTTCGCGGTGGAGGTCGTGATCTGCTGGCAGATCCTTGCGACAAAATCGCTTCGCACCGAGAGCATGAAGGTCGTGCGCGCGCTTGAAACCGGCACGCTGGACGACGGCCGCAGGGCCGTGTCCATGATCGTAGGCCGCGACACCGCGCAGCTCTCAGAATCCGAGGTGCTTCAGGCTGCAGTCGAGACGGTGGCGGAAAACGCGGCCGACGGCATCTTGGCCCCGCTCATCTGGGCGGCCGTGCTTGGCCCTGTCGGCGGCATGTGCTACAAGGCCGTGAACACCATGGATTCCATGCTGGGCTATAAAAATGACCGCTATCTCTATTTTGGCAGGTGCGCGGCAAAGCTGGACGACGTCTGCAATTTCGTGCCCGCGCGCATCGCCGGATTTCTCATGTGTGTGGCCGCATGCTTCTGTTTTGACGCGAAGGGCGCGTTTCGCATCTTCTTCCGCGACCGAAAGAATCATCTTTCGCCCAATTCTGCGCAGACTGAGGCGGCCTGTGCCGGCGCGCTGGGGCTGCGGCTTGGCGGCGCGCATCTGTATTTTGGCAAGCTGGTCGAAAAACCGACCATCGGCGACGCGACGCGCCAGATTACGCGCGCCGATGTGAAGCGCGCGAACGATCTGGCGCTGCTTACGGCGCTGCTGGCGCTCGCGCTGTTCGCGGTTCTGCCGCTGGCCGTTCATTTTGCCATGACGGGGAGGCTTCTATGACGCTGCAGCACGGCGGGGACCTTGTCTCCGCGCAGACGGTCTATGCAGGAAAGATCCTGGACATGTCTGTGAATTTAAACCCGCTTGGGCCGCCCAGGCAGGTGTTGGACGCGGCGCGCGCGGCGCTCACGCAGGCGGAGGAGTATCCCGACCCATTGTGCCGCGCGCTGCGCGCGGCGATCGCTGCGTATGACGGTGTGCGCGCAGAGCAGGTCTTTTGCGGCAGCGGCGCGTCGGACGTCATATTCCGGCTGGCGCTTTCGCTGCGGCCGCGCGCGGCGCTGCTGCTGGCGCCGACGTTTTCTGCGTATGAGGCGGCGCTGCGGCAGGTGGGGTGTGAGTGCCGCTTCCACACATTGCAGCGGGAGAATCAGTTCGATGTGACGGACGCGGTTTTATCCGACATTGGGTCGGGCGTGGATCTAGTGCTGCTGTGCAGCCCCAATAATCCCACGGGCAGACTGATCGGGCGCGCGCTGATGTTAAAAATACTCGCGCGCTGTGAGGAAGCCGGCGCTGTGCTGGCGGTCGACGAGTGCTTTCTGCCGCTTGCAAGCGGCGGCGCGGGCCTAGCGGCGCTGCTGGATGCGCACCCTCGGCTTTTCCTGCTTCGCGCGTTTACCAAGACGTACGCCATCGCCGGACTGCGGCTTGGTTACGGACTTGGCGCGCCGGAGCAGATCGAGCAGCTGGCCGCTAGCGGTCCGTGCTGGAACGTTTCCGCTCCCGCGCAGGCGGCGGGGATTGCCTGCTGCACGCTTTCAGACTGGCCCGCGCGGGGAAAAGCGCTTATTGAGGCGCAGCGGCCGCTGCTGGATGCGGCGCTTACGGCGCTTGGCTGCGAGACGATACCTGCAAGCGCCAATTATCTTCTGTTCCGCCTGCCGGGACAGACGGACCTGAAGGCGCGGCTCCTGCGCCGGGGCGTGCTGATCCGAAGCTGCGCCGATTACCGGGGGCTTGGCCCGGAGTGGTACCGCACGGCCATCAGAACGCAGCCGGAGAACGAACAGTTTCTGCGTGCGCTGCGCGAACAAATGGAGGAATAGTCATGGCAAAGGCGATCATGGTACAGGGGACGACCTCAAACGCGGGGAAAAGCTTTCTTGCCGCGGCGCTCTGCCGTATTTTCCATCAAGACGGCTATCGCGTTGCGCCGTTCAAATCGCAGAATATGGCGCTCAATTCCTTCATTACCGCCGACGGACTGGAGATGGGCAGGGCGCAGGTGATGCAGGCCGAGGCGGCTGGTATCGCGCCTGTGGTGCAGATGAATCCGATCCTGCTCAAGCCGACCAACGACACTGGCTCGCAGATCATCGTGAACGGACGCGTGCGCGGCGTGATGGCCGCGCGGGACTATTTTGCATACAAGAAACAGCTCATACCGGACATCATGCGCGCCTATCACACGCTTGCCGGGCAATATGATATCGTTGTGCTCGAGGGGGCGGGCAGCCCTGCGGAGATCAACCTCAAGCGGGAGGATATCGTGAACATGGGCATGGCGAAGATGGCGGGCGCGCCGGTCCTTCTGTGCGCGGATATCGACCGCGGCGGCGTGTTTGCCTCGCTCTACGGCACCGTCTGCTTGTTAGAGCCAGATGAGCGCGCGCGGATCAAGGGCCTTATCATCAACAACTTTCGGGGCGACAAGACGATCCTTGACCCGGGGGTGCAGATGCTGGAGCAGCTGACGGGCATCCCCGTCGTGGGCGTAGTGCCGCACCTGCACGTCGATCTGGATGACGAGGATTCGCTGACCGAGCGCTTTGACAGCTCCGGCGGCGTGGGACTTGTGGATATCGCGGTCATTCGGCTGCCGCGGATCTCAAATTTCACGGACTTCAACTCTTTGTCCCGCATGCCGGAGGCGCGCGTGCGCTATGTAAAAAGCGCCGCGCAGCTGGGCGCGCCCGACGTGGTGATCCTGCCCGGCACAAAAAACACCATGGACGATCTCAAATGGCTGCGCCAGTCGGGATTGGAAGCGGCAGTTTTGAAGCACGCCGCCGCAGGCGGCGCGGTGGTTGGCATCTGCGGCGGGTATCAGATGCTCTGCCGCACGCTCAAGGACCCGGATGGCGTGGAATCTGGCGGCGAGCTGCGCGGTATGGGGCTGCTGCAGGCCGATACCGTCTTTCTGGGCGAAAAGGCCCGCACGCGCGTCACCGGCTGCGTCCGGCACGCCGGCGGCGTGTTCCAAAATTTGAACGGCGCGCGCTTCTCCGGCTATGAGATCCACATGGGAAGAACGTCCGGCAATACGGACTTTGCCGTTTTGCGTCAAGCGGCCCTGGAAAAGTCCGACGGCATGGCCGCAGGCAACGTCTGGGGCAGCTATGTGCACGGAATTTTTGACGACGGCGCGTTTGCGCGCGCATTTGTCTCGTGCTTGTTGGAAGCAAAGGGACTGAGCGCCGCGCAGGGCGTGGAGGATTATGACGCGTACAAGCAGAGACAGTATGACCTGCTTGCCGACGGCGTGCGCGCGGGATTGGATATGGAAAAAATTTATGCGATCATGGAGGAAGGCATATGCACATAGAGCTGCAGCGGGTAAGCCCGCTCGAGATCGAGCAGCGCAGCATGCAGATCATCCGCTCCGAGCTGCCGCATCCGCTGGATGCGGAGAACGAGGCGGTCATTCTGCGCGCGATCCACACCACAGCTGACTTTGATTACGCGGACAATCTCTGCTTTTCGCCAGGCGCCGTGCGGCGCGGCGTGGAGGCGCTCGTCGGCGGCGCGGATATTGTGACCGATACCACGATGGCGATGTCGGGGATCAACAAGCGCGTGCTGGCCAAGTTTGGGGGTAC
>CAZWKZ010000049.1:0-12445 GCA_964633935.1 uncultured Oscillospiraceae bacterium
ACGATTATCTGGTAAGCTCGGCAGTATCCTGCGCGATCATCAGCTCTTCGTTGGTGGGGATGACCCAGACGGTGACCTTGGAGTCGGGCGTGGAGATGACGACCTCTTCGCCGCGCAGCTGGTTCTTTTCCGCGTCGATCTTGACGCCGAGGTACTCCAGACCGTCGCAGATACGCGCGCGCATGCTGCCCGAGTTCTCGCCGACGCCGGCGGTGAAGACCAGGCAGTCGAGTCCGCCGAGCGCAGCGGCGTAGGCGCCGATATACTTCTTGACCTCGTAGGCGAACTTCTCGAGCGCCAGTTTGCAATCTTCATTGCCCTGCTCGGCGGCGCTTTCAATGTCGCGGAAGTCGGACGAGACGCCGGACAGCGCCAGCACGCCGGACTTCTTGTTGAGCATGTTCAGACACTCGTCGGCGGAGATGCCCTCTTTATTCATGATATACTGCGCCACGCAGGTGTCGATATCGCCCGCGCGGGTGCCCATCGGCACGCCAGCCAGGGGACTGAGGCCCATAGAGGTGTCCTGGCATTTGCCGTCCTTGACCGCGGACAGCGACGAGCCGTTGCCCAGATGGCAGACGACGATCTTGTCGGCGTTCTTGCCGCCCATCAGCTCGATGCAGCGCTTGGAGACGAAGCGGTGCGACGTGCCGTGGAAGCCGTAGCGGCGCAGGTGATCCTCGGTGTAGTACTTGGTGGGGATGGCGTAGCGGTAAGCCTTGGGCGGCATGCTCATGTGGAACGCCGTGTCAAAGACCGCGACCTGGGGCTTGCCCGGCATGGCCTTCTCGCACGCCTCGATGCCCATGAGGTTGGCGGGATTGTGAAGCGGCCCGAGCGGGATGCAGTCGCGGATGGCCTGTTTACATGCGTCGTCGATGATGCAGGAGGCAACGAACTTGTCGCCGCCGTGCAGCACGCGGTGACCGACGGCGTCGATTTCGTCGACGGTCTTGATGACGCCGTATTCGCCGTCGACCAGGATCTGCATGACGGCCTCGATGGCCTCTTTGTGCGTGGGCATGGGGATGTCCTTGACGAGCTTCTTGCCGGAGGCGATGACCTTGTGGTTGAGTCTGCCGTCGAGACCGATGCGCTCGCACAGGCCCTTGGCGGTGACGTCGCCGGTGTCGGGGTTCATCAGCTGATACTTGAGGCTCGAGCTGCCGGCGTTGATGACCAGAATGTTCATAATTTGCTTCACTCCTGTATATGATTTCTTTTTTTCGCATTTTATGTTAGAATGTACATAACTACCCAATATCATACAACAAAACCACAGGAGAAACAAGAGCGAGCGCGGATTTTTTTCCAAAGGAGGCGGCATATGGCGATCTGCGGCGTGATCTGCGAGTACAATCCGTTCCATTTGGGACACGAAAAGCAGCTGCGGCTGATCCGCGAGCGACTGGGCGCGGATACGGTGATCGTGGCGCTCATGAGCGGCAATTTTGTCCAGCGCGGCGAGCCTGCGGTCTTTGACAAGCTGACGCGCGCAAAGGCGGCCGTTTTGTCGGGTGTCGATCTTGTGCTCGAGCTGCCGGTGACGTGCTGCCTGCGCTCGGCCGAGGGATTCGCCTCCGGCGGGGTGGAGATCTTGACGCGGCTTGGGTGTATCGACACGCTGGCCTTTGGCTGCGAGTGCGGCGCGCTGGAACCGCTGCTTACCGCCGCGCGGGCAATGGACACGGCTGTGTTTGACGCGCGGCTGCGAGACCAGCTGGCCACAGGCTGCAGCTACGCCGCCGCGCGGCAGCGTGCGCTGCAGTCGCTGGGCGCGGACGCGTCGGTGCTGGAGCGGCCGAACGACATTTTGGCGGTGGAGTATTGCCGGGCGCTTTTGCGCCTGCAAAGCCCGGTGCGGCCGCTGGCCATCCATCGTGCGGGCGACTATCACGCCGCGCGCGCGGAGGGAGAAGATCCGTCGGCAGCGGGCGTGCGCGCACTGCTGCTAACGCGCGGCTGCTGGCGCGATTTTGTGCCGGGCGCGGCCGCGGCGTGCTATGAGACGGCGGCGGTCCACACGCTTGAACTCGGTACGCGCGCGGTGCTCGCGCGCCTGCGCGCGATGACGCAGGAGCAATGGGAGCGATGCGCGCACGGCTCGGAGGGGCTGTGGAGCAAGGCGGAAAAGGCTGCGGCGCGCTGCGGCGCGCTGGATGCGCTTTTTGCCGCGGTCAAATCCAAGCGGTATCCGCGCACCCGGCTGCAGCGGCTTGTGATGTGCGCGTATCTCGGCATTTCGCAGCAATCACTGCAGCAGACGCCGGACTACGTGCGCGTATTGGCGTTTGACGAGGCAGGACGCGCAGCGCTGCGGCGGATGAAGAAGGAAGGCTCGCTTGCGCTTGTCAACGCCGGCGCGCGGCTGCAGGACGCGCAGTACTACGCGCTTGAGCGCCGGGCGGCGCTGCTGTACGATCTGTTCTCGCCGGCCGGCGACGGCGGCGCTGCGGCAGATGAGACGCAATACCGGATTTTCCAAAAGAAAACTTGAAAAATTGCTTGCATTATAGAATCTTTTGTGCTACCATATTGGGGCGTTTGAACCAAGGGAAGGGCGAAAAGCCTTTTTACAGAAATCTGATGAGAGAGGTGAAACTCATGAAGGAAGGTATCCATCCCAAGTACGAACAGACTACTATCAGATGCGCGTGTGGTGCAGTTATTGAGACTGGTTCTACCAAGAAGGACATCAAAGTTGAAATTTGCTCCAAGTGTCACCCGTTCTACACCGGCAAGCAGAAGCTCGTCGATACCGGTGGACGCGTTGATCGTTTCAACAAGAAATACGGCCTGAAGTAAGAAGCAAGTCCGCACCCAATCGGTGCGGGCTTTTTTCGTTTTTTGCAAAATTTGCCGCAATTTGGAGGTTCGATGGAAGCAAACGAGCAGGCGCTGTGTGAAAAGGCGGTTTTGGTCGGCCTGAGCACAGACCTTTTTACAAAAGAAGAGAACGCCACGGCAAAGACGCTCGATGAGTTGGAGGCGCTTTTGCAGACGGCGGGCGGCGAATGCGTGGGGAAGCTGCTGCAGAACCGCCATGCGCCCGATCCGCACAGCTTTATTGGCGAGGGCAAAGCCGAGCAGGTCCGCGCGCTGGTCGAGCAGACCGGCGCGGATATGGTCGTCTTTGACAATGCGCTTTCGCCCTCGCAGATCCGCGCGCTAGAGGAGCTGACGGGCGCGGCGGTACTTGACCGCAGCGCGCTGATCTTGGATATTTTTGCGCAGCGCGCAAAGACGAAGGAGGGCCGGCTGCAGGTGGAGCTGGCGCAATACCAGTATCTGCTGCCGCGGCTTTCGGGCATGGGAAAATCTCTCTCGCGGCAGGGCGGCGGCATCGGCACGCGCGGCCCGGGCGAGACAAAGCTTGAGACCGACCGGCGGCACATCCGCGCGCGCATTTCGCATCTGCAGCAGCTGCTGCAGGAGGTGCGCAAGGTGCGCGCGGTACAGCGCGAGCGGCGGGTGAAAAACGCCGTGCCGGTCGTGGCGCTGGTGGGCTATACGAACGCGGGAAAGTCGACGCTGCTCAACCTGCTCACAGACGCAGGCATTCCGGCGAATAACCGGCTGTTCGATACGCTTGACACCACCACCCGGCAGCTGACGGTGTCGGACACGTGTCAGGCGCTGCTGTCGGACACGGTCGGCTTTATCGCAAAGCTGCCGCACAATCTGATCGAGGCATTCCAGGCGACGCTTGAAGAGCTGCAGTATGCGGACGTGCTCGTGCATGTGATCGACGCGTCCGACCCGGAGCGCGAAGCGCAGATCGAGGTCGTGAACCGCCTCGTCGCGCAGCTGGCGGGCGAGGACGCGAGTGTGATCGAGTGCTACAACAAGTGCGACGTGCCGCACGAGGATATCGCCAAGGGTGAGAATCGTGTATGCGTCTCGGCGCGGACGGGCGACGGCGTGCCGGCGCTTTTGCAGACGATCGAGCGCGTGCTCGGCAAGCAGCTGCGCAGAGCCAAGCTGCGGCTGCCGTATACGATGGGCGGCATGATCGATACGCTCCACTCGCAGACGAACGTGCTTTCGTGCGAGTATGCGCCCGAGGGGATCGAGATCGAAGCGGTGCTGGATGCAACGCTTTACGGCAAACTGCGTCAATATATCATAGAGAAATAAGAGAGGCGGACATGGAAGCTTATCTGACGGCCGCGAAGGCGGCGCAATCGGAGTTCGTGGAGAAAAAGTCGCGCTTTATTGGTCTCGTGTTCCCTGTGGAGTCTGAGGACGAGGCGCGCGCGATCTTGGAAAAGACGCGCAAGCGGTATTACGACGTGCGCCACCACTGTTTCTGCTATATCATCAAGGACGGACCGGTGCGCTACAGCGACGACGGTGAGCCGCAGGGCACGGCCGGCCAGCCGATGCTGTCGGTATTGGAGCACGCGCATGTGCAAAACGTTCTGTGCGTGGTGGTACGGTATTTTGGCGGCGTTTTGCTTGGCACCGGCGGGCTGGTGCGCGCGTATTCCAGGGCGGCGAAGGACGCCCTAGAGGCGGCGGGCATCGCGCAGTACCGGGCCTGGGACCGCGTGGACATGTGGTGCCCGTATGCGTTTTACGACCGCGTGAAGCTGGAGCTGAGCGCACAGCGCGCTGTGATCGAGGACACGGAGTTCGGCGCCGATATCCTGCTGCACGTCATGCTGCCGCAGGAAAACGTCGCCGCGTGCGCCGATGCGCTGCGCGAACTGACGGCCGGGCGCGTGAAGCCGGAGCATACCGGCAGTATTTACCGCGCGGTTTTGTTGGAGAAATAGCGCGAACGTTCAAGAAATTTTCATGATTGTGTGTTATGATACAAAAAATGGTCCGTCCGGCTGCGGCCGTTGTGCCGCCGGACGGGGCGCTGCCGCGGAGGGATGCTGGAATGACGGTCCGTGAGCGAATGGAGTGCGAGGAATATGAGCAGCTTTCGCCGCTGGCGCAGAAGGCTGCACAGACGAAGGGACGGCTCCGCCCGGAGCCGGATAACGACGTGCGCACATGCTACCAGCGCGACGCCGACCGGATCGTACACAGCAAGTCCTTCCGCCGGCTGATGCACAAGACGCAGGTGTTTTTGTCGCCCGAGGGCGACCACTACCGCACGCGCATGACGCACACGCTGGAGGTGGCGCGCATCGCGCGCACCATCTGCCGCGGGCTGCGGCTGAACACCGATCTGGCCGAGGCCGCGGCGCTTGGACACGATCTGGGCCACACGCCGTTCGGCCACGCGGGCGAGGTGGCGCTGACAGATGTGATGGGCGCGCCGTTTCACCACAACGAGCAGTCGCTGCGCGTGGTGGACCAGCTCGAACGCGACGGCGAGGGCCTGAACCTGACATACGAGGTGCGCATGGGCATCGTGGGCCATACGGGCAGCTTCATTCCCGAGACGATGGAGGGCCAAGTCGTGCGCATCTCCGACCGCATCGCGTATATCAATCACGATATTGACGACGCCATGCGCGCCGGAATTTTGACCGAGGGCGACATCCCGCGCCAGATCACGCAGATTTTGGGCGCGTCGCATTCCGCGCGCATCAACTGCCTGGTTTCGGATATGATCGAAACGTCGTCTCAGACCGGCAAGATCGGCATGCAGCCAGAGATCGCTGAAGCCATGGACCGGCTGCGCACGTTCATGTTTCAGCGCGTGTACACCAATCCCGTGGCCAAGGGCGAGGAATCGAAGGCGAAGGATATCATCCGCAGCCTCTTTGACTACTATCTCAAGCACCCGGACAAGCTCCCGGCGGATTTTCTGCCGCAGCTCGACTTTGACGGCATGAACCGCACCGTCTGCGACTATATCGCGGGTATGACCGATAAGTACGCCATCTACAAATATTCTGAGATCTTCATTCCCACCGCGTGGCAGATGCGCTAGAGCCTGCTGCGCGCATGATAGGAGGTGAGCGCCGTGGCCTTTCCGGCTGCGTTTCTGGACGAGCTGGTCCAGCGAAACCCGATTGAAGAGGTCGTGGGGCAGTATGTCAGTCTCACGCGAAAAGGCGCGAACCTGTTTGGCCTGTGCCCGTTCCATGGGGAGAAGACGGCGTCGTTTTCCGTCGCGCCCGACAAGGGCATCTATTACTGCTTCGGCTGCCACAAGGGCGGCGGCGTGGTGAACTTCATCATGGAGATCGAGAGCCTCAGCTATCCCGACGCGGTGCGCTTTTTGGCCAAGCGTGCGGGCATGGAGGTCCCGGAGGACGAGGCCTACCGCGCGCAGTACCGCCGCCAGGAGCGGCTGTATGCGCTTTGCAAGGACGCCGCGCGGTTTTTCCATGCGCAGCTGCTCGCGCCTGCGGGCGAGGCCGCGCGCGCGTATATCGCAAGGCGCGGGCTGTCAAAGAAGACGGTGACGCGCTTCGGCCTGGGCTTCAGCCTGAACGAGTGGTCGGCGCTTTTGGACGCCATGACCCAAAAGGGCTATACGCGCGACGAGCTGGTTGACGCGGGCCTTGCCATCAAGGGCAAGAACGGCGGCGTATACGACCGATTCCGCAACCGGCTGATGTTTCCCATCATCGACGTGCGCGGGGCCGTGATCGGCTTCGGCGGGCGTGTGATGGACGACTCTACGCCGAAATATCTCAACTCGCCTGAGACGTCCATCTTCAACAAGCGGAAAAATCTCTTTGCGCTCAATGTGGCGAAAAAGAGCAAGCAGGACAGGATCATCCTGACCGAAGGATATATGGACGCGATCGCGCTGCACCAATACGGCTTCGACTGCGCGGTGGCCTCGCTGGGCACGTCGCTGACCGAGGAGCACGCGGCGATGCTGGCCAAGTATACCAAGCAGGTGGTTTTGACCTACGACGGCGACGAGGCCGGGCAGAACGCCACGCGCCGGGCCATCCCGATGCTGGAAAAGACGGGACTGCAGGTGCGCGTGCTGCGCATGCAGGGCGCGAAGGATCCCGACGAGTTTTTGAAAAAATATGGCGCCGACCGCTTCAGCCTGCTGCTTGACCGGTCGGAAAATCAGGCGGAGTATCAGCTGGAGAGTCTCAAGCGCAAGTACGATCTGACCGACGACGCGCAGCGGGTCGAGTTTTTATCCAAGGCGGCGGAGCTGATCAGCACATTTCCGAACGCCGTACAGCGCGAGGTCTATGGCGCGCGCGCAGCCGAGGCCGCGCGCGTAACGGCAGAGACCATGAAGCTTGAGGTGAACAAGGCGTTCAAGCGCCGCGTGGCGCGCGAAAAGAAAAAGCAAGAGACGATCGATCTTGCGCCGGCGCAGCAGCAGCAGCCGAAGGTGCGTGGCATCCGCTATGACAACGTGCGCTCGGCCATGGCCGAGGAGGGGCTGCTGCGGATGGTGTTCAAAGAGCCGGCGCTGCTCGACGGCGTGACGCTCGACGCGCAGCAGTTTTCCTCGCCGCTGCTCGGCGCGGCCTACCACGCCGTGCAGATGCGCCGCGCGCAGGGGCAGCAGACGTCGCTTGCCGCGCTGGAACAGGAATTCTCGCCTGAGGAAATGGCGCATTTGTCCGCGGTGCTGGCCAAGGACGACTGCACGGTTTGCGAGCAGGCGATGCAGGACTATATCCGTACCATTCGCGAGGAACACGCGCGCACGCACCCGGCGGGGGAGGCGGCGCTGCGGCAGATGGCCGAGCGGATGAAGCAGCGAAAAGGATACGGGGGATAACGCGATGACAGATAATATGACAAAGGCAATAGAGCTTCTGGGGCAGATGGAGCTGAGCGAGGAACACCGCGCCAAGCTGACCGCGCTGGTCACAGAGTCAAAAAAGACCGGCAAGGTGGCGTCAAAGCGCCTGGTCGAGACGCTCGACGCCGTGGACGCGACCGAGGAGCAGACGGAAAAGATCTATGACGTGCTGGAAGAAGCCGGCATTGAGATCGACGTCTCCGATGTGCTTGAGCTGATCGGCAGCGCCGAGCTTGACAATCCCACGCTCGGCGAGATGCAGGCCATTGCCGAAGAGGGATTGGACACGCCCGAGACGCTGCCCAGCGCCGAGGAGCTGGTCGACGCCTCTGAGGCCAAGCTCGACGATCCCATTCGGATGTATCTCAAGGAGATCGGCAAGATCAAGCTGCTCACGCCGGAAGAAGAGCTGGAAATCGCCAAGCGCATGTCCGCCGGAGATGAGGAGGCGAGAAAGCGCATGTCCGAGGCGAATCTGCGTCTGGTGGTATCGATCGCAAAGCGCTATGTCGGCCGTGGGATGCAGCTGCTCGATCTCATCCAGGAGGGCAATTTGGGCTTGATGAAGGCCGTTGAAAAATTCGACTACACCAAGGGCTATAAATTCTCCACCTACGCGACCTGGTGGATCCGGCAATCGATCACCCGCGCCATTGCCGACCAGGCGCGCACCATCCGCATCCCGGTACATATGGTCGAGACGATCAACCGCGTGCTGCGCACGTCGCACAGCATGGTCCAGCAGCTTGGCCGCGAGCCGACCACCGAGGAGATCGCGCAGGAGCTGCATCTTGAGCTGAGCAAGGTCGAGGAGGTTTTGAAGATCGCGCAGGAGCCTGTGTCGCTCGAGACGCCCATCGGCGAAGAAGAGGACAGCCACCTGGGCGATTTCATCCAGGACGACGAGGCCTCGCAGCCGCAGGAGGAGGCGTCGTATACGCTGCTGCGCGAGCAGCTCGAGGAGGTGCTCTCCACGCTCACCGAGCGTGAAGAACAGGTGCTTCGTATGCGCTTCGGCCTGCTTGACGGCAGACCGCACACGCTCGAAGAGGTGGGCAAGGAATTTGACGTCACGCGCGAGCGCATCCGCCAGATCGAGTCCAAGGCGCTGCGCAAGCTCCGCCATCCGTCCAGAAGCAAAAAACTGCGCGACTTTCTGAGCTGAGCGCGTTCGTATTGAAGATTTTCTACTTGACATTGCGCAAAAAAACCGTATCATAAGGGTGTTATAATCTGCAGGCAGCCGGCATGGACGGCGCCTGGCAACGGAGGAAATGACAATGTTTGAAAAAATTCAAGCCTACCTGGCGGCGCAGCTGGACATCGCGAAGGAGGAGATCGAGCGCGATACCACCTTTGAAAGCCTGGGCATCGATTCGCTGGATACCGTAGAGATGGTCATGGATTTGGAAGAAGAGCTGGATATTGAGCTGGAGCTGGAAGAAAAAGTGGCGACTGTCGGTGAATTGGCCGACTACATTGAGAGCAAACTGGACTGAGCGCTTGCTCTTGCCTTGCCGCGCGCCGGCGCATGGCAAGGCTGCACTACTCGGGGAGATAGCGGTGCCTTGTTACCCGCAATCCGCTACAGCGGGGAGGAATTCCCAACCGAGGGTGCGTACTGTATCGTCTGACCCATATAAGCGGCGTTGAAGATTTGGTCTTGCGCAATAGGGCTTTGTGAACCGTGTCAGGTGGGGAACCAAGCAGCACTAAGCAAACCACCCTGTGTGCCGCGAGGTAGCCGTTTCCGAGCTGGCTGTATGGGTAACGGGTGGAGTGCGCATTCGAAGAAGGGTGTGCAGTCTTGTCATGCGCCGGGCGATTTTTATTGAAAATTTGGGCCGGATCCGGCAAGCAGCGCTTGCGGCCGGCCAATGCCCCACGGCGCTTCAGCGCTTGCGGGCGCAGAGCTCTGCCGGAAGCCGGCGAAAGAAAATCATGTCCGCAGGACATGATTTTGTTTCTTGTGAGGAAAGATTCTGCCGGACTTTTTTGCCGCGCGGCTTTTCTTTGGGCGCGGTTTCGTGTATAATAAAGGCGAACGAAGGAGGGATGGGCGTGTATCAGGCGCTGTACCGTAAATACCGGCCGCAGACGTTTACCGACGTCGTGGGCCAGCGCGGCGTGACCGAGACGCTGCGCGCGCAGCTAGTCAGCGGCAAGCTCAGCCACGCCTATCTCTTTACCGGCACGCGCGGCACGGGCAAGACCTCGTGCGCGAAGATTTTGGCCAAGGCCGTCAACTGCGAAAATCCGCATGACGGCAATCCCTGCAACCGCTGCGCGGCGTGCCGTGCGATCGACAACGGCAGCTGCATGGACGTGCAGGAGATCGACGCGGCGTCAAATAACGGCGTGGATTCGGTGCGCGCGCTGCGCGACGACGCGATCTATACGCCCGGCGAGGTCAAAATGCGCGTGTACATCATCGACGAGGTGCACATGCTGTCCATCTCGGCGTTCAACGCGCTGCTAAAGATCATTGAGGAGCCGCCCGCGCATCTTCTGTTCATTCTGGCTACGACGGAGCTTCATAAAATTCCGGCCACCATCCTCTCTCGCTGCCAGCGGTTCTCGTTCCGCAGGCTCTCGCAGGAGGATATTGCCGGCCGGCTCAACTATATCGCCTATCAAGAGGGCATCGATATCGAGCCTGACGCGCTGCAGCTGCTTGCGCGGCTGGCTGACGGCGCGCTGCGCGACGGCGCAAGCCTGCTTGACCAGTGCGCGTCGGCCTGCACCGGTACGCTGAGCGCCGACGCTGTGGCGCGCGCTCTGGGCTTGGCCGGGCAGCAGAGGACGGCGGAGCTGCTCACGGCCGTGGCAGAGCATGACGCGTCAAAGGCGCTGGCGCTGTTTTCTGCGCTTTATGCCGAGGGCAAGGACGTGGCGGCGCTTTTAGACGAGCTGTGCGCGCTCGCGCGCGATCTGCTGGTTGTGAAGACCGCGCCGAAGAGCGGGCTTTCCATGCTGTCCGGCATCGGTACGAGCGGCGAAATCGCCGCGCTGCGCGAGCGCTTTTCCGGCGCGGAGCTTCTGCGCGTCGTGACGCTGACGCAGCAGACGGCGGCGGGCTTTGCCAAAAGCGCCAATACGCGCATCGACTGCGAGCTGCTGCTTTTGCAGCTGTGCGACCCTGGCCTGAGCACGGACTATGCCGCGATGAACGCCCGGCTGGGAAGAGTTGAGCAGGCGATAGCGGCGGGCGTGCAGCTGCAGGCGGCAGGCGCGCCGGCGGCGACTGAAAAGCCCTATGATGTTGACGACGGCGAGCGGGCACCGTTTCCTGACGACGCGGACGATCCGATGGCGGGCGCGGCCCCGCCCGAGCAGGCTCCTGCTGCGCCGCAAGCCGACGGGCAGCTGCGCTTTTGGCCGGAGCTGGCTGAGCGCATCCGCGCAGATCTCGGCCCGCGCGAACGCGGCTTCTTTGCGCCAAACGGGCCGCTCACAGCCAAATTGCAGGGCCAGACGCTGATTTTAGCGGCCGAGACGGAATTTGTACTCGGCATCATCAAAAAGCCCGAGATCGAGGCGCTCATCCGCGACAAGGCCGCCGCTGTGCTGGGCCGCCGTGTGGCGGTGCGCTTTACGCTCAAATCCCAGCTGGGCGGCACAGAGGGCGATCCCATGGACGAGCTGCTTGCCTTCGGCGGCAGGCATGCGGATATATTTACAATCAAGTAAGGAGAAAGAGTTATGGCAAAAGGCGGCTATCGCGGCGGCATGCCCATGGGCGGCATGAACCAGATGCAGATGATGAAGCAGGCGCAGAAGATGCAGCAGGATCTGATGAAAATGCAGGAGGAAATGCAGGCCAAGGAATACGAGGCCACGGCCGGCGGCGGCGTGATCACTGCGGTCGTAAACGGCAAGAAGGAGCTTTTGCGGATCGCCATCGATCCGGAGGCGGTCGATCCCGATGATGTGGAGATGCTGCAGGATATGGTCGTTGCGGCCGTGAACGAGGCTATGCGCAAGGCTGACGCCGACTCTGCCGCGTCGATGAGCAAGCTCACGGGCGGGCTGAATTTGGGCGGTCTGTTCTGATGCGGAATTTTCCCGCCGCGCTCGAGCGGCTGACAGAACAGTTTGCGCGCCTGCCCGGCATCGGCAGCAAGAGCGCGCAGCGGCTGGCGTTTCATGTGCTGGCGCTGCCCGACGAGCAGGCGGAGGAATTTGCCGCCGCCATCGTGGACGCCAAGAAGACGGTCAAGACCTGCCCGGTCTGCCAGAATTTGACCGACCAGGCGCTTTGTCCCATCTGCGCCGATCCTGAGCGCGACCACAGCCTCATCTGCGTGGTGGCAGAGCCGAAGGACGTGATCGCGATGGAGCGGGCCAGAGAATTTCACGGCGTATATCATGTGCTGCACGGCGTTATTTCGCCGCTCAACCACGTCGGACCCGACGACATCCGCATCCGTGAGCTTTTATCGCGCGTGGGACAGGGCGATGTGCAGGAGATCATCATGGCCACGAACCCCGACACCGAGGGAGAGGCCACAGCCATGTACTTATCGCGCCTTCTGCGCCCGGTGGGCGTGAAGGTCACGCGTCTGGCCTATGGCATCCCCGTGGGAAGCCAGCTGGAATATGCCGACGAGGTGACGCTGCTGCGCGCGCTCGAAGGCCGTCAAGAGATGTAGAACAAACCGCCAAAGGCAGACGCCTTTGGCGGTTTCCAGCGGGTCAAAAAACCTCGCAGCGTTCGCGGCGCGCACGCCGCGAATCAAATGGAATTTG